>NZ_CP050831.1:2466248-2774529 GCF_012113595.1 Bacteroides faecium | reverse complement strand
AAAACGACCAGGAAGGTTTGAATGCCGTGCACAATAAGGGCAAATATTCCGGCATCCATCTCATTTACTCCATAAAACATCATCATGGAAATGACGGCGAAGTGCCACGGACCTGCTCCATTGGGCGTAGGTACAATTACCGCAAATGTACCGCTTACAAACATGACTAATGCTGCCATCACACCCAAGTGAGCAGTGAAAGCAAAACAGTAGAACGTAAAATAGAAATGGAAAAAGTAACACGCCCAGATAGCTAATGTATAGAATATGAAGAGGGGAATATTGCGCACACTTTTCAATGACATGACGCCTTCCCAAATATTGAGTACAAAACCTTTCACTCTTTCATAAAAAAACAGTGTCTTCCTCAAATAATAAAGAAGTATCACTACTCCGATGAAGCAGAACAGGACAATATAGAACCAAACAGATGTCAGGAGATGAAGCAGAGAAGGAATCTTTGTACCCGTCTGTTGAAGGAAAGTGACAAATACCGGCATTTGCAGCAATACGGTAATTCCTGTTATCAGAAGGATTGTCAGTGTATCGACCAGCCGTTCGGTAACTACCGTACCCAGTGATTTGGCGAATGATACATTATCGTATTTGGCTAATATACCGCAACGGCTCACTTCACCAATCCTGGGGATGACCAGACTGGCAGCATAGGAGACAAAGATGGCATTCACACAATCACTTCTCCGCGGAAAAGCATCCAGCGGCTCCAGTGTCTGCCGCCACCGCCAACCACGAAACACCTGGGCAAAGACTCCGAACAACAGCGAAAAAAGCATCCACCACCAGTTTGTGCCATGCAGCAATACATCGCCCGCCTTTGTAAAATCAAAGCCACGATATACCCAAAACAAAATAAAGCCGCCCAAAACAACCGGCAATATAAGCTTCAGCGTCTTTTTTAATAGTTTCTCCATTCTTTATTATTCGATTAGCTGCGCTGGCACATCATTTATTTTTTAAATAGTGGCACGTTCTTCATTTAAAAGAATTACCTTTGTCGGCTGCAAAAGTAATTATTTAGTTGGTAAATGAAATTAGTAAAGCCTAAAAAGTTTCTCGGACAGCACTTTCTGAAAGATTTGAAAGTTGCGCAGGATATTGCCGATACAGTCGACACTTTCCCCGAATTGCCTGTTCTCGAAGTAGGACCGGGCATGGGAGTACTGACTCAGTTTCTGGTGAAAAAAGACCGGTTGGTGAAAGTCGTAGAAGTTGACTATGAATCGGTTGCCTATCTCCGCGAAGCCTATCCGTCACTGGAAGACCATATCATCGAAGATGATTTTCTGAAGATGAATCTCAACCGATTGTTCGACGGCAAGCCTTTCGTACTGACCGGCAATTACCCGTATAATATCTCCAGCCAGATTTTTTTCAAGATGCTGGATAATAAGGATATCATACCTTGTTGCACAGGAATGATTCAGAAAGAAGTGGCGGAACGTATCGCTGCCGGACCGGGCAGCAAGACATACGGCATCCTTAGCGTACTGATACAGGCATGGTACAAAGTGGAATATCTGTTCACAGTGAGCGAGCATGTATTCAATCCGCCCCCAAAAGTAAAAAGCGCCGTTATCCGAATGACACGCAACGAGACGAAAGAGTTGGGATGCGACCCGAAACTGTTCAAGCAAGTGGTGAAAACGACTTTCAACCAACGCCGCAAGACATTGCGCAACTCCATCAAGCCGATTTTAGGAAAAGACTGTCCACTGACAGAGGACATCTTATTCAATAAACGCCCGGAACAATTATCGGTAGAAGAATTTATCGACCTGACCAACAAAGTGGAACAAGCATTAACACTTTTGTAACAGACAACAATGAACGAGGAATACATTGACAACGTAAAGCATCTTATCGAACAGAAAGAGGGAGATAAGGTAAAAGCACTTCTCATCGACCTTCATCCGGCCGACATCGCTGAACTATGCAATGACCTGAATCCGGAAGAAGCCAAGGCAGTCTATCGACTGCTCGATAACGAAGTAGCTGCCGACGTATTGGTCGAAATGGACGAGGATGCCCGTAGGGAGCTTCTCGAGATGCTTCCTTCGGAGACTATCGCCAAGCGTTTCGTCGACTACATGGATACGGACGATGCCGTAGACTTGATGCGTGAACTTGACGAGGACAAACAGGAAGAGGTTCTTTCGCACATTGAGGACATCGAACAGGCTGGAGATATTGTCGACTTGCTGAAGTATGACGAGAATACCGCCGGTGGTTTGATGGGTACAGAGATGGTACTTGTCAATGAGAACTGGAGTATGCCCGAATGTCTGAAAGAGATGCGTCAGCAAGCGGAAGATTTGGACGAAATCTATTATGTATATGTTATCGACGATGACGAACGCCTGCGTGGTATTTTTCCATTGAAGAAGATGATTACTTCTCCGTCTGTATCGAAAGTGAAACATGTGATGCAGAAGGACCCGACTTCAGTACATGTGGATACGCCTATTGACGAAGTGGTGCAGGCTATCGAAAAGTATGACTTGGTAGCTATCCCCGTTGTCGACAGTATCGGCAGGCTTGTCGGGCAAATCACCGTCGACGACGTCATGGACGAAGTCCGTGAACAGTCGGAACGTGATTACCAGTTGGCTTCCGGTCTTTCGCAGGACGTAGAAACCGATGATAACGTGCTCAAACAGACCACCGCACGTCTTCCGTGGCTGCTCATCGGTATGATTGGCGGAATCGGGAACTCCATGATATTAGGTAATTTCGACTCTACTTTCGCGGCTCATCCCGAGATGGCATTGTATATACCGCTCATCGGTGGTACGGGTGGAAATGTCGGTACACAATCTTCGGCCATTATCGTTCAGGGATTGGCTAACAGTTCGCTGGACGCTAAAGACACATTCAAACAAATCACGAAGGAAGCAGTGGTGGCTTTAATCAATGCCACTATCATTTCGCTGTTGGTATATACTTACAACTTTATCCGGTTCGGCGCGACGGCTACGGTCACTTACTCCGTATCTATCAGCTTGTTTGCCGTGGTGATGTTTGCTTCTATTTTCGGGACACTGGTACCGATGACGCTTGAGAAATTAAAAATCGACCCTGCCATCGCGACAGGCCCCTTTATAGCCATTACAAATGACATCATCGGCATGATGTTGTACATGGGAATTACGGTTTTATTGTCATAAAAACAAGATAAACAAAAAAAAATAAGCAAAACAGTATGAAGTAATCGTTTTATTTCATTAATTTGTGACCCAAAACTAATATACAATGATGGACGCTCATGACACTAATCAACCCTTGAACCAAGGGGAATTAGAAGAAGAAAAGAAAACAGCCGAGGTTTCTGAACCTATTACAGAGACTCCGACTGAAAAAGTTACTGCCGAAGTTCAACCTGAAGCAGCTCCTAAACCTGCCACGAAGGAAGATGTACTAAACCTGTTGAAAGAGCTTGCGCAAGATGCTGAGAATGCGAACAAGCAGGAAATTGACAATCTGAAACAATCATTCTACAAGTTACATAATGCCGAGCTGGAAGCTGCCAAAAAGGAGTTTACAGACAACGGTGGCGCGGTTGAGGACTTTGTTCCGCAAGAAGATCCGACAGAAGAAGATTTCAAGCGTCTGATGGGAGTCATCAAAGACAGGCGAAGCAAACTGGTTGCCGAGCAGGAACGACAGAAGGAAGAGAATCTGCAAGTTAAACTTTCCATTATCGAAGAACTGAAGGAGTTGGTGGAATCCGGAGACGATGCCAACAAGTCCTATACGGAATTCAAGAAGCTGCAACAGCAATGGAATGAGACGAAGTTGGTTCCGCAAGGCAAAGTGAATGAACTTTGGAAGAATTACCAATTATACGTAGAGAAGTTCTACGATTTGTTGAAACTGAATAACGAATTCCGCGAATATGACTTCAAGAAGAATCTGGAAATAAAGACACATCTCTGCGAAGCTGCCGAAAAGCTGGCTGACGAGGAAGATGTAGTCTCCGCTTTCCACCAGCTTCAGAAGCTACATCAGGAATTCCGTGATACAGGCCCGGTAACGAAAGAACTGCGCGATGAAATATGGAACCGATTCAAGGCTGCGTCTACGGCTGTCAACCGCCGTCACCAACAGCACTTCGAGTCCCTGAAGGAAGTGGAGCAGCATAACTTAGACCAAAAGACCGTTATCTGCGAAATCGTAGAAGCGATAGAGTATGCCGAACTGAAAACATTCTCTGCCTGGGAAAACAAGACACAGGAAGTGATTGCTTTACAGAACAAATGGAAGACCATCGGTTTTGCTCCTCAAAAGATGAATGTGAAGATTTTCGAACGTTTCCGCCATGCCTGCGATGATTTCTTCAAGAAAAAAGGAGAATTCTTCAAGAGCCTGAAAGAGGGAATGAACGAAAACCTGGAAAAAAAGAAAGCGCTCTGCGAACAAGCGGAAGCCCTGAAAGACAGCACCGATTGGAAAGCGACTGCGGACGCGTTGACCAAGCTCCAAAGAGAATGGAAAACGATTGGTCCGGTATCCAAGAAACATTCGGACGCTGTTTGGAAACGTTTCATCTCTGCATGCGACTATTTCTTTGAACAGAAGAACAAGGCCACTTCTTCCCAACGTTCCGTTGAAATAGAGAATATGGAGAAAAAGAAGGCATTGATTGAAAAGCTATCTGCCATCGACGAAAACATGGATACGGAAGAAGCCAACACACTCGTTCGTGATTTAATGAAAGAGTGGAATTCTATCGGTCATGTACCTTTCAAGGAAAAAGACAGACTGTACAAACAGTATCACACGGTCATCGACCAACTGTTTGACCGCTTCAACATCAACGCTTCCAACAAGAAGTTGAGCAATTTCCGTTCGAATATCAGCAACATACAAGGCGGCGGTTCCCAATCTCTGTACAGAGAACGTGAGAAGCTAATGCGTGCCTATGAGAATATGAAGAATGAACTTCAGACATATGAAAATAATCTGGGCTTCCTTACTTCCACTTCCAAGAAAGGCAGCAGCCTGCTGACTGAATTAAACCGTAAGGTGGATAAATTGAAAGCTGATTTGGAATTGGTATTGCAGAAAATCAAGGTAATTGATGAATCTATAAAGGCGGAAGAATAATCTTTCGGTCGATTCAGAGACTTAGTTGATTCGAAGATATAAATAAACAGGTCTTATCACTTTTATAGATGATAAGACCTGTTTTTCTGTTGTTTAGAGCATGATTCAGACTGAGCCTTCAATATTTCTTGAATTGTAACTTTCTAAAAACGGAAAACCCTGCAAGAAGTGACTCCTTACAGGGTATTATTTCCTTTATTGACATTTTTTCCAGTTGGGCTACCTGGACTCGAACCAGGAACGTCAGGACCAGAATCTGATGTGTTACCATTACACCATAGCCCAATCATTTTCGATTGCGGGTGCAAAGATACAAATAATTTGGGAATTCAAAACATTTCTGCTGTTTTTTTTGCTAAAATCCTCAAATTAGCTTTCTATAGGCAAGTATCTCCACTAAAAAACACAAAAATTGGGGTATAACTTTCTTGTATCCAATAAATCAGCGTATATTTGTCAAAAATATCACGTTTATAATCAGAAACAAAGGACAGTCTTTTTTTGTTATAAACTAAAAGAACATGAATTATTAATTTCAATTGCAAGAATGAACGATACTAAAGTATTAATTGAAAAGATAAAAGAAGGAATTCAAGAGAAAAAAGGTAAAAACATAATTATTGCCGATTTAACCAGTATAGAAGATACCATCTGTAAATATTTCGTTATCTGTCAGGGAAACTCTCCCAGCCAAGTTAGTGCCATTGTAGATTCAATCAGAGAATTTACACGTAAAGGTGCTGATACCAAGCCTTTTGCAATTGACGGACTTCGGAATGCAGAATGGGTTGCCATGGACTATTCTGATGTATTGGTACATGTCTTTCTGCCGGAAGTCAGAGGTTTCTACAATCTAGAACACCTTTGGGCGGATGCCAAGCTTACTCAAATCCCTGATTTAGACTAATTTACGATTATGGACAATAATAATAGCAATAATAACAATGGTAATAAACCTAACAATAAGGTTAATTTGCCGAAGTTCAATCTGAACTGGATGTATATGATTATTGCCCTGATGCTTCTCGGCCTCTGGTGGGGCAGTGATTCAAAGGGTGCTGGAAGCAAAGCTGTTACTTACAGCGAGTTACAGGATTACGTTAAAAAAGGATATGTCAGCAAGGTGTTGGGCTATGAAGATAAGTCTATCGAAGCGTATCTGAAACCTACTGCCGTAGGTGCAGTGTTTGGCGCAGACTCTACGAAGGTAGGACGCAACCCCATCATTACGAGTAGGGCGCCATCTACCGATAAGCTGGAAGAATTCTTGCAGGCAGAAAAAGAAGCCGGACACTTTGACGGTACATCGGATTATCCGCCCAAATCGGATATATTCCCTGCTATCCTGATTCAGATACTTCCTCTTGTATTGCTGGTTGCCTTATGGATATTCTTCATGCGCCGCATGAGCGGTGGCGGCAGCGGTGGCCCCGGCGGTGTGTTCAACGTAGGAAAATCAAAAGCACAACTTTTTGAAAAAGGTGGTTCTATCAAAATCACATTCAAGGATGTGGCAGGTTTGGCAGAAGCCAAGCAGGAAGTGGAAGAAATTGTAGAGTTCCTGAAAGAACCGCAGAAATATACAGACCTGGGTGGTAAAATTCCTAAGGGCGCATTGCTGGTAGGCCCTCCGGGAACCGGTAAGACGTTGCTTGCCAAAGCTGTTGCCGGCGAAGCGAATGTGCCTTTCTTCTCTTTGGCGGGTTCTGACTTCGTGGAAATGTTCGTGGGTGTAGGTGCATCCCGTGTCCGCGACTTGTTCAAGCAGGCAAAGGAAAAGGCTCCCTGTATCGTCTTTATTGATGAGATTGATGCCGTGGGACGTGCACGTGGAAAGAATCCTGCAATGGGTGGAAATGACGAACGTGAGAACACGTTGAACCAGTTGCTGACAGAGATGGACGGTTTCGGTTCCAACAGTGGTGTTATCATTCTGGCAGCGACCAACCGTGTAGACGTATTGGATAAGGCGTTGCTTCGTGCCGGACGTTTCGACCGTCAGATACATGTAGACCTGCCCGACCTGAACGAACGTAAAGAAGTATTTGGCGTACATTTGCGCCCGATTAAGATAGATGATACAGTGGACGTAGATTTACTGTCACGCCAAACTCCGGGATTCTCCGGTGCGGATATTGCCAATGTCTGCAACGAAGCGGCATTGATTGCAGCCCGCCACGGTAAGAAGTTCGTAGGTAAGCAGGATTTCCTTGACGCTGTCGACCGTATCATCGGTGGTCTGGAAAAGAAAACTAAGATTACGACGGAAGCCGAAAGACGTTCTATTGCCCTGCATGAAGCTGGCCACGCTTCTATCTCCTGGTTGTTGGAATATGCCAATCCGCTGATTAAGGTAACGATCGTTCCTCGCGGACGTGCGCTGGGCGCTGCCTGGTATCTGCCGGAAGAGCGTCAGATTACAACTAAGGAACAGATGCTTGACGAGATGTGCGCGACTCTTGGCGGACGTGCGGCTGAAGATTTATTTATGGGCCGTATCTCTACGGGTGCCATGAACGACTTGGAGAGAGTGACGAAACAGGCATATGGCATGATTGCTTATTTAGGTATGAGCGACAAGTTGCCGAACCTGTGTTATTATAATAATGAAGAATATTCTTTCAACCGTCCATATAGCGAAAAGACCGCCGAACTCATTGACGAAGAAGTCAAGAAGATGGTGAACGAGCAGTATGAACGTGCCAAGCAAATTTTGTCCGAACATAAGGAAGGTCACAGCGAACTGACACAGTTACTGATTGACAAAGAAGTTATTTTTGCGGAAGACGTTGAACGTATCTTCGGAAAACGCCCGTGGGCATCGCGTTCGGAAGAAATCATGGCTGCGAAAGAAAGCCAGGATGCTGCTAAGGCCGAAAGGGAGTTAGCTGAAAAGCTGAAGGGAGAAGAAAAAGAAATCAAAGAAGAGGAAGCTGAAAATACCGCAGAAGAAAAAGCTGCTGCTACGGGAACGAAAGTAACCGCAGAAGGAACAAAAGTGACTGTAGAGAGACATTCATCTACGGAAACAGAAACGAATGAGGAAAAATAAGCTGCCAAAATCCAACTAATTAAAACACGCTGATTTTGATTAACAATTTTATAAAACGAGCTATTACGGGTGTACTCTTCGTTGCCATCCTGGTGGGGTGCATCCTTTACGATTCATTCAGCTTTGGTATTCTGTTCACTATCATCAGTGCACTGACTATATATGAGTTCGGGCAGTTGGTTAATATGAGGGTAGAAGGAGTCAAGATAAACAAGACAATCACAATGCTAGGCGGAGCCTATTTATTCCTTGCAATAATGGGATTCTGCATCGACGCAGCCGATTCGAAAATTTTCATTCCGTATGTACTTTTACTACTCTATATGATGATTAGTGAATTGTATCTGAAGAAAGAAAATCCGGTACTCAACTGGGCTTATTCCATGCTTAGCCAATTGTATATCGGCCTGCCTTTTGCCATGTTGAATATATTAGCATTCAATTACAACAAGGAATATAATAGTGTAAGCTATGTTTCGATTTTACCATTATCCGTCTTTATATTCATTTGGCTGAATGATACAGGTGCATATTGCATCGGTTCGCTTATCGGCAAACACAGACTCTTTGAACGTATCTCACCAAAGAAATCCTGGGAAGGCTCTATCGGTGGCGGAGTGGTAGCTATCGGTGTTTCTTTTCTACTGGCTCACTACTTCCCGTTCATGTCCATGTGGGAATGGGCAGGATTGGCATTGGTGGTTGTCATATTCGGTACATGGGGTGACCTGACGGAATCATTGCTTAAACGCCAATTACACGTTAAGGATTCGGGAACAATTCTTCCGGGACACGGCGGAATGCTTGACCGGTTTGACAGTGCCTTGATGGCTATCCCTGCGGCAGTCGTCTATATGTATTTTATCCAGTCTCTCTCTTAAAGGAATAGAATTGCAATAAAATAGTAAAGGTCGGGAACTTCTTTGGAAGCATCCCGACCTTTTTCACACACAGTAAATCATAGTTAGAGGTTATCGGATTGAAGAAGTAGAATGTACATCCTTCGCTTTTTCCGGTACACCCACCGGATGCTCGAAGTCGAGTACGATAACTTTTCCTTCTCCATTTTCTTTTGAGTTTATTGTAACCTTAAAGCCTTTCATCGGTATTGTTTCGCCCTCTTTCGCTGTCGGATAGAATTCCTCCAAATTATAGGAAACTCGTCCCCATCCCCAATAACCGGTCTTATCATCATAGGTATTATAGCGCAGTTCCAAGTGTACATAGCCATCTTCTGCCACTTTTAGAGGCGTCGGTTCTTCCACACCAATCAGGTTCTGTACCAGACTGATACGATGTTTTTCAGAATGGGGAATATTCTGGCGGAAGATAATGTTCAAGAACTTTCCTCCCAACCACATATCACCCTGATAAATCACGATAGGGTCATTCCCGAACTCTTTGGAGTCTTCTTCAGTTTTCATCTCTTCCACTTCTTTGGTCAACACATCCTGAACGCCTTCCATCTTTACCTGTACACCACCTTCTACATCAACCAAAGGATTAAAGAACGCAACTACACGCTCACCGTCCACAGGTTTATACCAAGGAATGGAAGTGCTGACCGGGTCAATTGTTCCCCAACGGTCACCTTCCAAATAATATCCGCCACCACCAGTTGTATGAACTGTCGCCCAGTCCCAACTGAAATCTCCTATCGAATAACCGTCATAATCATCACATGACTGCAACATCGGCACTAATGCCAGCAATAAAATACCTAAAAGCCACTTAAATTTTTTCATATCGTTTTTCCTTTCTTTTTTAACCTTCTGTACTATAAATAAAAAAGCCGTGCAAATATTGCATCGGCTTTACGTTTATTCAGAAAAAGAAAGTTATTTTTTCAACAAGGCCAGCATTTCACGTGCTGCATGACGGGGAGCACCGGCAGGTCCCAACCGCTCTGCCATATACTCATATTCTTTAAGCATCAGCTTTCTATACTTCTCATTTTCAAGTATATTCTTTAATTCCTGCTGCATATTCTTCACGGTCATCGTATCCGCCACCAGTTCTTTCACCACTTCGCGGTCGGCAATCAGATTGACCAATGAAATAAATCTCACCGTCAGAATATGACGCCGCAAGAAAGAAATGACTTTCCCGATGGGAGTATGATAACAAACGACCTGGGGAACGCGAAACAAAGCTGTCTCAAGAGTAGCTGTACCCGAAGTGACCAAAGCCGCATCTGCGTGCTGCAAAAGCCTATATGTCTGGTCAAAAATGATTTTCACTTTCGCATCGCCCACGTATTGCTTATAGTATTCGGGAGCAATGGCAGGAGCTCCAGCCAAAACAAGTTGATAATCAGGAAAAGCGGAAGCCGCCTTCAGCATATCCGGCAGATTATCCTTTATCTCCTGCTTCCGGCTTCCCGCCAAAAGCGCGATTATCGGTTTATCCTCCAGTTGATTCGCTGCCACAAATGCTTCAAAGTCTTTCGGATGTGTTTCCTGATACGCAGTAACTTCATCTACCGTAGGATTGCCTACGTAATGAATGGGGTACTGGTGCTTTCCTTCGAAAAATTCCACTTCGAAAGGAAGGATAGAGAAAAGCTCGTCCACATCACGCTTTATATTCTTGATACGGTACTCTTTCCATGCCCATATCTTCGGAGAAATATAATAGTAAACCGGAATCTGCGTCTTGGCATGCACGAATTTGGCAATATCGAGGTTGAATCCCGGATAGTCCACCAAGATTACTACATCAGGATTCCAGGAAACAATATCTTCCTTGCAACGTTTCATGTTTGCAAAGATGGTGCGCAGGTGGAGCAACACAGGAATAAAGCCCATATAGGCCAATTCCTTATAATGCTTTACCATCGTTCCGCCGACAGCAGCCATCAGGTCGCCCCCGAAAAAACGAAAATCAGCCTGCGGGTCTTCCGCTTTCAGGGCAGCCATCAGATGGGATGCGTGCAAGTCGCCGGATGCTTCGCCGACAATCAGATAATACTTCATATTTAATAGATTACTGATTATGAAGAATGAGGAATGAAGAAAAGAATGTCATTCATTCCCTTCTTATTTATCCATTATCCATTTGTTCAATTCGTCGATAAAGTCATAAGCCGTCACATCAACGGTAGTTGGAGTGATAGCCACATAGCCATTTGCCAGTGCCCAGTGGTCGTTCTTCTCATTTTCGGGTTCGTGGTCGGTAAATTCACCGGCCAGCCAAAAATAATTTGGGTCGGTGAGACGGGGACAAGCAGCCCATTCGTTGGTCCAGCGCCCTTTTGCCTGTTCACAGATCTTTATTCCTTTTATATCAGTTGTATTCGGGAAGTTCACATTAAGACAAGTCAGAGGGGGAAGTCCTTTTTCCAATATCATCGCGGCGATACTACGAATATAAGGTCCGGCAGCTTCAAATTCAGCATCAGGTTCATGATTGCATAAAGAGAAGCCGATAGAAGGAATTCCATTCACACAACCTTCAATCACCCCCCCCATCGTACCGGAATAATGCACATTTGTAGCCGAATTATCCCCATGATTAATACCGCCGACCACCAAATCCGGTGTCCGGTCGAGCACCGTATTACGTGCCAATTTGATACAGTCGGTCGGTGTACCCGTACATTTATAGACTGTCAGTCCAACCTCCTTCCTGACCAGTTGATAATGAACAGGCTGAGTCACCGTCAGCGCACAACCGCTGCCCGAACGCGGGGAATCAGGCGCCATTACTACTATTTCCCCCAAAGGGCGAAGAAACTTCACCAGTTCATTAATGCCTTTAGCCATCACGCCATCGTCATTCGATACGAGTATCAACGGCTTTTCATTTTCCATATATTCAATCCTTTCCTTTTTAATATTCGCACAAAAGTAGCAAAAAGAAGCCGTACCACCAAACCCTCTTTCCTTCAGATGAAAAGTATCTTCCATCCCCCACTCTCACCCGTTTACAAATCTTAATCTTCTGCAAGCGAGCAAAAAAAGAAATAAATATCCAATATAAATATGTATATTTGCAAGCTCACAAAGAGAAAGGTAGATGGAGAACCTGTCTTGGTTTTGTAACCGTTTCGTCCGACAGTTATTAACAAAACAGGCGACTTATCAACAGAAATTGCAAAGTTTCTCTTTTTTCGTAGGCGCTCTAAGGATTTATCACTTATTTCGCTGCCAATAAATTTAGAGAATATGGGAAAAATTATTGCTTTGGCCAATCAAAAAGGCGGTGTAGGAAAGACTACGACTACGATTAACCTCGCAGCCTCACTTGCTACACTCGAAAAGAAGGTACTCGTGATAGATGCCGACCCGCAAGCTAATGCCTCTTCCGGACTGGGAGTAGACATCAAGCAGTCGGAATGCACTATCTATGAATGCATTATTGACAGAGCCAACGTACAGGACGCTATCCTCGACACAGAAATTGATTCTTTAAAAGTAATCTCTTCGCACATCAATCTTGTAGGAGCAGAGATTGAAATGCTGAACCTCCCAAACCGCGAAAAGATTCTGAAAGAAGTGCTTACACCTTTGAAGAAAGAATATGACTATATTCTGATAGACTGTTCGCCTTCATTAGGTCTTATTACGATTAATGCCCTTACAGCGGCGGACTCGGTGATTATCCCCGTGCAAGCCGAATATTTCGCTCTCGAGGGTATCAGCAAACTGCTGAACACCATCAAAATCATCAAATCAAAACTGAATCCGGCTCTTGAAATCGAAGGGTTCCTGCTCACGATGTACGACTCACGTCTGCGCCAGGCCAACCAAATCTACGATGAAGTAAAACGACACTTCCAGGAACTGGTATTCAACACAGTCGTTCAACGAAATGTCAAATTGAGCGAGGCTCCCAGCTACGGTATCCCGACCATCCTTTACGATGCGGACTCTACCGGCGCCAAGAACCACCTGGCTCTTGCTAAAGAGATTATCAACCGAAATAAATAAAAGAAGAAGATATGGCAACACCAAAAAGAAATGCATTAGGACGCGGACTTGACGCCTTGCTCTCAATGGATGACGTGAAAACCGAAGGTTCTTCTTCCATTAATGAAATAGAGTTAGCGAAGATTGCCGTCAATCCCAACCAGCCGCGCCGTGAGTTTGACGAAACGGCTTTGCAGGAACTGGCTGACTCGATTGCCGAAATCGGTATTATCCAACCTATTACCTTGCGTAAAGTCTCGGACGATGAATATCAAATTATCGCCGGAGAACGCCGTTATCGTGCTTCGCAAAAAGCAGGGCTAAAAACAATCCCCGCTTACATCCGCACCGCCGACGACGAGAACATGATGGAAATGGCGCTGATTGAAAATATACAGCGTGAAGACCTGAATGCCGTAGAAATCGCACTTGCCTACCAGCATCTGCTCGACCAGTACGAACTGACACAGGAGCGCTTGAGCGAACGTATCGGCAAGAACCGTACGACAATCGCCAACTACCTGCGCCTGCTGAAACTGCCGGCTCCCATACAGATGGCATTGCAAAACAAACAGTTGGACATGGGGCATGCACGTGCGCTCATTTCACTGGGCGACCCTAAACTACAAGTTAAAATATTCGAAGAGATACAAGAGCACGGATATTCCGTCCGTAAAGTAGAAGAAATTGTTAAATCATTAAGCGAAGGAGAAGCTGTGAAAAGCGGTACGCGGAAAATAACCCCGAAACGTGCCAAACTTCCGGAAGAATTCAACTTACTGAAGCAACAGCTCACAGGCTTTTTCAATACCAAGGTACAACTCACTTGCTCCGAAAAGGGGAAAGGAAAAATCAGTATTCCTTTCGGCAACGAAGAGGAACTGGAACGTATCATGGAAATCTTCGATACGTTAAAGAAGTAAATGACTAGAATAAGTAAGAAATATCAGTTACCCGTCATCGCCCTGCTTCTCTGTTTTCTACAGGTGGCAGGGATTGATGTGTATGCACAATCCACTGTCACTCCGGTGCAGAAAGACACAACTATCATACAGCGGGAAGCGCCGAAAGCCCGTGCCAGAAGGCATCGTGAACCGACGGTACAGGATTCGCTGAAGAAAGATTCCATCCGGATTATACCGTCCAAGGAACTTCCTTCTGTCGATAGCCTGTCGGCTGCCAAGATACAAATAGCAGACAGTCTGGACGCAGTGAACAAGAAGGAGTTGAAAAAGATAGAGCAGCCGGCGTCTATCGTTGTCAAGACAGACAGTGTTCCACCTGCACAGGATATTAACAAGAAGATATTTATCCCGAATCCGACCAAAGCGACCTGGCTTGCTGTCGTATTCCCCGGCGGCGGACAGATTTACAACCGTAAATATTGGAAACTACCTATTATATACGGTGGATTTGCTGGTTGTGCGTATGCATTGAGCTGGAACGGCAAGATGTACAAAGACTACTCACAAGCCTACCTGGACATCATGGACAGCAACCCGAACACCAAAAGTTACGAAGACTTGCTGCCCCCCAACGCTACTTACAACGAGGAGCAGTTGAAAAATACATTAAAACGAAGAAAAGATATGTTCCGGCGTTACCGGGATCTTAGTATATTTGCATTTATCGGAGTTTATCTTATCTCTATCATCGACGCGTATGTGGATGCAGAGTTGTCCAATTTCGATATAACTCCCGACCTGAGCATGAAAGTAGAACCGGCTGTTATCGACAATAACAATCAGTTCCGCTCGAATAGTTTTAAGAACAAGTCGGTTGGCTTGCAATGCGTATTACGATTTTAAAAAACACAATTTAGATTGATCTTATTATTGAAGCATGAAGAAATTAGTAAACTATTGTTCGATTATTTTCCTTTTACTGGTAGCAACGTCTCAAGTAAAGGCGCAAAGTGTAGATGTAGTGATTCGTGAAAATGGAACTGAACGCAAAGAAAGCATCGACCTGCCTAAAAGTATGACATATCCTCTTGACAGTCTGTTGAATGACTGGAAAGCTAAAAACTATATTGATTTAGGCAAAGATTGCAGCACAGCGGATATCAATCCTCTGTTCAGCGACTCTGTGTACATCGACCGTTTGTCACGCATCCCGGCTGTCATGGAAATGCCTTACAATGATATTATTCGCAAATTCATTGATATGTATGCAGGGCGTCTGCGCAATCAGGTTTCGTTCATGTTGAGTGCCTGCAACTTCTATATGCCTATTTTTGAAGAAGCGTTGGACGCATACGGGCTTCCGTTGGAGCTGAGATACCTTCCTATTATCGAGTCTGCGCTGAATCCTTCGGCCGTATCCCGTGCGGGAGCTTCAGGCTTATGGCAGTTTATGATTGGTACAGGAAAAATCTACGGTCTGGAATCCAACAGCCTGGTTGATGACCGCCGCGACCCAATCAAGGCGACTTGGGCTGCTGCCCGTTACCTCAAGGAGATGTATGCCATTTACGGAGACTGGAATCTTGTGATTGCTGCTTACAACTGCGGCCCCGGTACTATCAACAAAGCTATCCGCCGTGCCAATGGTGAAACAGATTATTGGAAAATCTACAATTACCTGCCTAAAGAGACACGTGGATACGTACCTGCCTTTATCGCAGCCAACTACGTGATGACTTACTACTGCGACCATAACATCTGCCCGATGGAAACAAACATCCCGGCAAGTACGGATACTGTGCAAATCAACAAGAACCTGCACTTCGAACAGATTGCCGACCTTTGCAATGTTCCGCTGGATCAGGTTAAGAGTTTGAATCCGCAATATAAAAAGTCTATAATTCCGGGTGACAGCAAGCCTTACACACTCCGTCTGCCTATCGAAGCAATCAGCACTTTCATCGACAGACAAGATACGATTTATGCGCATCGTGCCGACGAGTTGTTCCGCAACCGTAAGACTGTGGCTGTGAAAGACATTACGCCTGCAACACGCAAAGCGACAACAGCCGTTGCCGGTAAAGGCAAACTGACCTATCATACAATAAAAAGTGGTGACACTTTGTCATCTATTGCGGGAAGATACGGTGTCAGTGTCAAAGATATACAGCGGTGGAACGGAATGTCTAATACAAAGATTGCAGCAGGAAAACGATTGAAAATATACAAATAACCGGCATCCCGCTTGCACCGTTCGGAAATTTGCTTATTTTTGCAAAACTAAGCAAGTGAAAGGATAACAATTATGGATAATCTGACCCCCAAAGAAATAGCTGACGAAGAGATGATCAATCAGGCGTTCCACGAACTACTGAATGATTATCTCAGCACAAAACATCGCAAGAAAGTCGAAATCATAACGAAGGCTTTCAACTTCGCCAATCAAGCGCATAAAGGTATCAAACGCCGTTCCGGCGAACCTTATATTATGCATCCGATTGCCGTCGCGAGTATCGTATGCAATGAAATCGGTCTTGGTTCCACCTCTATCTGTGCAGCTTTACTGCATGATGTAGTGGAAGATACTGACTATACGGTAGAAGACATCGAGAATATCTTTGGACCGAAGATTGCCCAAATTGTAGACGGGTTGACTAAAATATCCGGTGGTATCTTCGGCGACCGTGCTTCGGCACAGGCAGAGAACTTCAAGAAGTTACTGCTCACGATGTCCAACGACATCCGGGTAATCCTTATCAAGATAGCCGACCGCTTGCACAACATGCGTACCCTCGGTTCCATGTTGCCCAACAAGCAATATAAGATTGCAGGAGAAACTCTTTATATCTATGCTCCATTGGCCAACCGCCTGGGACTCTACAAAATCAAGACTGAACTTGAGAACCTGAGTTTCAAGTATGAACATCCCGAAGAATATGCGGAAATAGAAGAGAAACTGAACGCCACAGCCGCCGAGCGCGACAAGGTTTTCAATGACTTCACAGCTCCTATCCGTACACAGCTTGATAAGATGGGATTGAAATACCGGATACTTGCCCGTGTTAAATCAATCTACTCTATCTGGAATAAGATGCAGACCAAGCATGTTCCTTTCGAAGAGATCTATGACTTGCTGGCTGTCCGAATCATCTTCGAACCACGCAACGATGAAGAAGAGCTCAACGATTGTTTCGATATTTACGTTTCTATCTCCAAGATATACAAGCCGCATCCCGACCGTCTGCGCGACTGGGTAAGTCATCCCAAAGCAAATGGTTATCAAGCTTTACACGTCACTTTGATGGGTAATAACGGTCAGTGGATTGAAGTCCAGATTCGTAGTGAACGAATGAATGACGTTGCCGAACAAGGTTTTGCCGCACATTGGAAATACAAAGAAGGGGGCGGCAGCGAAGATGAAGGCGAATTGGAGAAATGGTTGAAAACCATCAAGGAAATATTAGATGACCCGCAACCGGATGCCATCGACTTCCTGGATACCATCAAGCTGAATTTATTTGCTTCCGAAATATTTGTATTCACACCAAAAGGGGAACTGAAGACCATGCCGCAGAACTCAACGGCACTCGACTTTGCTTTTTCCCTGCACACAGATATCGGCAGCCATTGTATCGGTGCCAAAGTGAATCATAAATTAGTGCCGCTAAGCCACAAGTTACAAAGTGGCGACCAAGTAGAAATCCTTACATCCAAATCGCAGCGTGTGCAACCGCAATGGGAAGTATTCGCAACTACTGCCCGCGCCCGTGCCAAGATAGCGGCGATTCTCCGCAAAGAGCGGAAGGCTAATCAGAAAATCGGAGAAGAGATTCTTAGCGAATTCTTGAAGAAAGAAGAAATCCGCCCGGAAGAAACCGTTACCGAAAAGCTCCGTAAGCTACACAATGCCAAGAATGAAGAAGAATTACTGGCTGCTATCGGCAGTAAAGCTATCATCTTGGGAGAAGCGGACAAAAATGAACTGAAAGAAAAACAAACCAGTAACTGGAAGAAATACCTTACGTTCTCTTTCGGCAACAGCAAAGAGAAACAACAGGAAGAAAAAGAGCCGCAGGAAAAAGAAAAAATCAATCCGAAACAGGTACTCAAACTAACGGAAGAAAGCCTGCAAAAGAAATATATCATGGCAGAATGCTGCCACCCCATTCCGGGTGACGACGTGCTAGGTTACGTGGACGAGAACGACCGGATTATTATTCATAAACGCCAGTGCCCTGTTGCTGCCAAACTGAAGAGCAGTTACGGTAACCGTATATTGGCTACGGAGTGGGATACGCATAAAGAGCTTTCTTTCCTTGTCTATATATATATAAAAGGTATAGACAGTATGGGACTTCTGAACGAAGTGACTCAAGTCATCTCTAGACAGCTCAATGTAAATATCCGCAAGTTGACCATCGAAACTGAGGATGGCATCTTTGAAGGTAAAATACAGCTATGGGTGCATGATGTGGAAGACGTGAAAACAATCTGCAACAACTTGAAGAAGATTCAAAATATCAAGCAGGTGAGTCGTGTAGAAGAATAAAACAACAGGCACGGATTACACGGATTTCACGGTTTTAAGAGCTTGATTAGCTGAAACCGTGTATTCCGTGTAATCCGTGCCTGAAAAATCATAGAACTCTACTCACGTCCGTCCAACTCCCGTTTGATAGCCAAAAGTTCGTCTTTTATCGCTTTCAGTTTATTCACGATTTCATAATTACGAATCGTAGCTTCCTTATTATCTTTCAGACGTTGCCGGGCTCCCGGAAGAGTCATACCTTTCTCTTTCACCAAATGATAAATAAGCCCGATTGTCTCCACGTCCTCTTTGCGGTACTGGCGTATTCCTCTTCCTATTGTCCTGGGCGAGATTTGCGGAAACTCCTTTTCCCAAAAACGAAGCAGGGATTGATTGACACCGAACATATCTGCCACCTCTCCTATTGAATAATATAACTTCAGTTCTTTATCCGTATTAAGCATAACATTCCTTTTTTAGAAGATTAATCGAACACCTTACCGTGGTTGGCAGCCAACTGAATCATCTTCTCGTAATCTTCCGCACTCAAATCCATGAAATAGTAATTCACCGGATTCACAACCTGCCCTTTCACATGCACTTCATAATGAAGATGCGGGCCAGTACTCTTTCCCGTACTGCCTACCTTTCCGATAATCTCACCACGCACCACCTTCTTTCCTACTTTCGTATTAAATCCCTGCAAGTGTGCATAACGGGTCATATAACCAAAGCCGTGGTCGATTTCAATCGTGTTGCCATATCCGGTTTCCCATCCGACTTTCACCACCGTTCCGTTACCGGTAGCATACACATCCGTCCCCGGATGAGCGGAGAAGTCCATCCCCGCATGGAACTTCGTCGTACCATAAATCGGGTCGATACGCGTGCCGTAACCGGAAGCCGTCTGCCGAAGGTCTTTATTTGAAATAGGCTGAATGGCAGGAACACATTTCAACATCTCATCGTGATTCTTGCACATATCTATCACGTCGTCAAAAGACTTGGATTGGATATACAACCGTTTGGAGAGCACATCCAGTTTCTGAGTCGTATTCACGACCAACTTGGAGTTCGCCAAATCCATCAGTTCCTCGTAACGGTTCGTGCCACCGTAACCCGCCTGACGGATAGCCGGAGAAACCGGGTCTGCCTGAAGGATAACCCGATAGAGGTTGTCGTCACGTTGCTGAATATCCTGAAGCACTCCCATTGCATCGTCCAGACGACGGGAAAGCACATTATACTGTGCCAGAAGGCGGCTGTTTTCGATTCTTAATTCCTTCTCCGACGGAGAGCCGAAGATAAGGAGCAACACGATGAAACACCCCGCTCCCAGTCCCATTCCATAGAAAAGCCGGCGCAAAATGCTGAGTGCACGCTGCCGCACGGTAGGGTAGATTCGGTCGTAAGTCTGGGTCTGTGGATTATAGATGTAATATACTTTGCGCATCTTTTTGGAAATATTTCGCTTGTTAATACGGCAAAAGTAATAAAAACAAGCTATCTTTGCACAGTTTTTTGAGAATATTAACCTCAACGATAGATATATAGAAGATATGTTGACTGCAAAAGAAATCAGAGATTCATTCAAGAATTTCTTTGAGTCGAAAGGACACCACATCGTTCCGTCGGCTCCCATGGTGATAAAAGACGACCCTACCCTGATGTTTACCAACGCGGGTATGAACCAGTTTAAAGATATTATTTTGGGTAACCACCCGGCGAAATACCAAAGAGTCGCGGACTCTCAGAAATGCTTGCGCGTAAGCGGAAAGCACAATGACCTGGAAGAAGTAGGACACGACACATACCACCACACCATGTTCGAGATGCTCGGCAACTGGTCGTTCGGTGACTACTTCAAGAAAGAAGCCATCAACTGGGCATGGGAGTATCTGGTAGACGTACTGAAACTGAATCCGGAACATCTCTACGCCACCGTATTCGAAGGAAGCCCCGAAGAAGGACTGAGCCGCGACGACGAAGCCGCTTCTTACTGGGAACAATTCCTGCCGAAAGACCATATCATCAACGGTAACAAGCACGACAATTTCTGGGAAATGGGTGATACAGGACCTTGCGGACCCTGTTCCGAAATCCATATCGACCTTCGTCCGGCAGAAGAACGTGCCAAAATCTCCGGTCGCGACCTCGTCAACCACGACCATCCGCAAGTGATTGAAATCTGGAACCTCGTGTTCATGCAATATAACCGCAAAGCAGACGGCAGTCTCGAACCGCTTCCGGCTAAAGTTATCGACACCGGTATGGGATTCGAACGCTTGTGCATGGCTTTGCAAGGCAAGATTTCCAATTACGATACAGACGTATTCCAGCCGATGTTGAAAGCCATCGCAGCCATGTCCAACACAGAATACGGAAAAGACAAGCAGCAGGACATCGCCATGCGCGTGATTGCCGACCATATCCGTACGATTGCTTTCTCCATCACAGACGGCCAGTTGCCGTCCAACGCCAAAGCAGGTTACGTAATCCGTCGTATCCTCCGTCGTGCTGTCCGTTACGGATACACATTCCTCGGACAGAAGCAGGCATTCATGTACAAACTGCTGCCCGTGCTTATCGACAACATGGGAGACGCTTATCCCGAACTGATTGCACAAAAGACACTGATTGAAAAAGTAATCAAGGAAGAAGAAGAATCATTCCTGCGCACACTGGAGACAGGTATCCGCTTGCTCGACAAGACCATGGAAGATACGAAAGCAGCAGGAAAAACAGAAATCAGCGGTAAAGACGCCTTTACCTTATATGATACGTTCGGTTTCCCGCTCGACCTGACAGAACTGATTCTCCGCGAAAACGGAATGACTGTCAATATCGAAGAGTTCAACGAAGAGATGCAGCAGCAGAAACAGCGTGCCCGCAACGCCGCCGCCATCGAAACCGGTGACTGGATTACGCTGAAAGAGGGAACGACTGAATTTGTAGGTTACGACTATACCGAATACGAAGCATCTATCCTTCGCTATCGTCAAATCAAACAGAAGAACCAGACATTGTATCAGATTGTGCTTGACCGTACCCCGTTCTATGCAGAAAGCGGTGGTCAGGTAGGCGATACCGGTGTATTGGTAAGCGAGTTCGAGACGATTGAAGTGGTAGACACCAAGAAAGAAAACAACCTTCCGATACATATTACCAAAAAGTTGCCCGAACATCCGGAAGCTCCGATGATGGCTTGTGTAGACACTGACAAACGTGCTGCCTGTGCAGCCAACCACTCGGCTACCCACTTGCTGGACGCTGCCCTGCGCGAAGTTTTGGGCGAGCATATCGAACAGAAAGGTTCGCTGGTGACTCCGGACTCATTGCGTTTCGACTTCTCACACTTCCAGAAAGTGACCGACGAAGAAATCCGCAAAGTGGAACACATCGTCAATGAAAGAATCCGTGCCAACATACCTTTGAAGGAATACCGCAATATTCCTATCGAAGAAGCTAAGGAATTGGGAGCTATCGCCCTCTTCGGTGAAAAGTATGGTGACAAAGTACGTGTTATCCAGTTCGGTTCTTCTATCGAATTCTGTGGCGGTACGCACGTAGCCGCAACCGGAAACATCGGTATGGTGAAAATCATGTCGGAAAGTTCTGTCGCTGCCGGCGTTCGTCGTATCGAAGCATATACCGGAGCACGCGTAGAGGAATTGCTGGACACTATTCAGGATACCCTCAGCGATTTGAAGGCACTCTTCAACAATGCTCCCGACTTGAGCATCGCTATCCGCAAATATATTGACGAAAACGCAGGACTGAAGAAACAGGTGGAAGACTTCATGAAAGAAAAAGAAGCCAGCCTGAAAGAAAGACTGTTGAAGAACATACAGGAAGTTCACGGTGTCAAAGTTATCAAGTTCTGTTCTCCGCTACCGGCAGAAGTAGTGAAGAATATCGCTTTCCAACTTCGTGGCGAGATTACAGAGAACTTGTTCTTCGTAGCCGGAAGCACGGACAACGGCAAACCGATGCTGACAGTGATGCTGAGCGACAATCTGGTAGCAACAGGTCTGAAAGCAGGTAATCTAGTGAAAGAAGCTGCCAAACTGATTCAAGGCGGCGGCGGCGGTCAGCCTCACTTCGCAACTGCCGGCGGTAAGAATACCGACGGATTGAATGCGGCAGTCGAAAAGGTACTGGAACTCGCAGGAATCTAAGAGTAAGATAAAAATAAATAAAGATAGGAGCTGTTTCTCTCAACAGCTCCTATTTTTTTAGGCACGGATTCCGCCACCGGGGAACACACCGTCCGGCACCGGGGAACAAGAACACAACAACAGCACCCATCTCCCTCATTAAAAAAATATTAAGTCCATACAGTAGGCTTGTTACAGTTTTTTTCTACCTTTGCAAACAGATTAATTATTTTTCTTATCCTTCAAATAAATAAAATAAGTAATCACTAATACCTGAAGAATGATGAGAATACCGACTTATCTATGCCTGCTGTTAACCTGCATGCTCATTTCTTGTACCCCTACGCAAGAAAAACACGAAACAGATTACACATCTTATGTAAATCCATTTATCGGAACCGACTTTACCGGAAACACCTACCCGGGTGCGCAAGCCCCTTTCGGCATGGTGCAACTCAGCCCCGACAACGGACTCCCCGGATGGGACCGCATCTCCGGCTATTTCTATCCGGACAGCACAATCGCCGGATTCAGCCACACGCACCTCTCCGGCACCGGAGCAGGAGATTTGTACGACATCTCCTTCATGCCCGTCACTCTGCCTTATAAAGAAGCCGAAGCTCCGCTAGGCATCCACTCCAAATTCTCCCATGAAGACGAGAGTGCCTACGCCGGCTACTACCAAGTGCGCCTGAAAGACTACAATATCAATGTCGAACTGACCGCAACCGAACGCTGCGGCATCCAGCGCTACACCTTTCCCGAAGCCCAATCCGCCATCTTCCTAAACTTGAAGAAAGCCATGAACTGGGATTTCACCAACGACTCACATATCGAAGTAGTAGACTCCGTCACCATCCAAGGCTACCGCTTCTCCGACGGTTGGGCACGCGACCAGCATATCTACTTCCGCACCCGCTTCTCCCGTCCTTTTGAGAAAATGGAGTTGGACACGACAGCCATCATCAAGGAAAACAAGCGCATCGGCACAGCCGTCATCGCCCGTTTCGACTTCAACACCAAGGAAGGCGAACAGATTCTCGTAAACACAGCCATTTCCGGCACAAGCATGGAAGGCGCAGCCAAGAACCTGCAAGCCGAAGTGCCCGAAAACGACTTCGACAAATACCTCGCCGAAATGAAAGCAAACTGGAACCGGCAACTCGGAAAGATTGAAATAAAAGGCGACAACGAGAACGACAAAGTCAATTTCTACACCGCCCTCTATCATTCAATGATTGCCCCCACCATTTACAGCGACGTAGACGGAGCCTACTACGGCCCCGACAAAAAAGTACACCAATCCGACGGCTGGGTGAATTATAGCACCTTCTCCCTGTGGGATACCTACCGTGCCGCCCATCCGCTCTTCACCTACACCGAACCGGAACGTGTCAACGACATGGTGAAATCCTTCATCGCCTTCTACGAACAGAACGGACGCCTGCCCGTATGGAACTTCTACGGAAGCGAGACAGACATGATGATTGGCTACCACGCCGTCCCTGTCATCGTAGACGCCTACTTGAAAGGCATCGGCGACTTTGACGCGGAAAAAGCATTGAACGCCTGTGTAGCAACCGCCAACCTTGACAACTACCGCGGCATCGGACTCTACAAGGAACTGGGATACATCCCCTACAACGTGACCGACCACTACAACGCCGAAAACTGGTCGTTATCCAAGACACTGGAATATGCCTTCGACGATTACTGCATCGCCGAAATGGCAAAGAAGATGGGCAAGCAGGACATCGCCGACACGTTCTACAAACGTTCGCAGAACTACAAGAACGTCTACAACCCCGCCACCTCTTTCATGCAGCCACGTGACGACAAGGGAGCCTTTATCAAGGACTTCAAAGCCGACGACTACACCCCGCACATCTGCGAAAGCAACGGATGGCAATATTTCTGGTCGGTACAACACGACGTTGACGGACTGATAGACCTTGTAGGCGGTAAAAACAGATTTGCCGAGAAACTGGACAGCATGTTCACCTACCATCCGGCAGCGGATGCCGAACTTCCGCTTTTCAGCACGGGAATGATAGGCCAGTACGCGCACGGCAACGAACCGAGCCATCACGTCATCTACCTGTTCAACTCGATAGGCTTTAGCGACCGGACTCAATATTACGTAGCAAAAGTAATGAACGAGCTTTATAAAAACGAGCCTGCCGGACTTTGCGGCAACGAAGACTGCGGACAGATGTCGGCATGGTACGTATTCAGCGCCATGGGATTCTACCCCGTAAACCCCGTCAGCGGAAAGTATGAAATAGGTACTCCCCTCTTCCCGGAAATGCAGTTGCACCTGGCGAACGGCAAGACTTTCACCGTACTTGCCCCCAACGTAAACAAAAAGAATATCTATATTCAGTCCATCAAAGTGAACGGACACCCCTACGACAAGACCTACCTCACCCATGAGCAAATCATGAGCGGAGCTACCGTCGAGTTCGAAATGGGTGAGACTCCCAAGGCAATAGGAGTCATCTTTGAAGAAAAGAATCCATAAATAAAACCGAACTAAACTATCGAGAGAATGAATGAAAACTTCGATGTAACCTACCAAACGTTATTCCGCAGGTACTACCCCAGCCTCATCTTCTATGCCACCCGCCTGGTGGGCGAGGAAGATGCGGAAGATGTGGTACAGGATGTGTTTGTGGAGCTATGGAGACGGAAAGACAGCATAGAAATAGGCGACCAGATTCAAGCCTTTCTCTATCGTGCCGTCTATACCCGTGCCCTCAACGTTCTGAAACACCGGAACGTGGAAGACGGTTACTGTGCCGCCATGGAAGAAATCAACCAGAGGCGTGCAGAGTTCTATCAACCGGACAACAACGAAGTGATTCAGCGGATTGAAGACAGGGAGCTTCGCAAAGAAATCTACGACGCGATTAACGAACTGCCGGACAAATGCAAGGAAGTTTTCAAACTCAGCTATCTTCACGACATGAAAAACAAGGAGATAGCCGACGCTCTCGGAGTTTCACTCCGCACGGTAGAAGCACATATGTACAAGGCTTTGAAGTACTTGCGCAGTCGTCTCAATCCACTTTGGATTATTCTTTTCTTATTTTTATGGCAAGATTGATAAGTGTTTTTGTGTTCTGAATTGTATTATTAATATGAAGGAGAAGAAAATGAGTAATCTGAGTGAAGATATAATCAACAAATATCTGACAGGACAATGCACTGAAGAGGAACTCGTCGAAGTAAATACTTGGATGAAAGAATCGGAAGAAAATGCCCGGCAGTTATTCCGCATGGAAGAGGTTTATCATTTGGGTAAATTCAATCAATATGCCGACGGGCAACGGATGGCACGTGCGGAAAAACAGCTCTACAAGAAGCTGGACGAAGAAAAAGGAAAACAGAACAAAATACTGCGTATGCATCGCTGGATGAGATACGCGGCTGCCATTGCTGCCATATTGGTCATCGGTGGCGGAGCCGGATACTGGTTCTATCAGAGCGGAACCGACCAGCAAATGATGGTTGCCGTCGCCAACGAAGGCATCGTGAAGGAAGTTGTCCTGCCGGACGGTACCAAAGTCTGGTTGAACAACTCGGCAATATTAAAATACCCGCGCGAGTTTTCCGAGAAAGAGCGCAACGTGCATCTGGAAGGAGAAGCCTATTTCGAAGTAACCAAGAACCGTCACAAGCCGTTCACCATACAGAGCGACGCCATGCGTGTACGTGTACTGGGGACAAGGTTCAACTTCAAATGCGACAAACGTTGCCGGATAGCGGAAGCGACACTGATTGAAGGTGAAATTGAAGTGAAAGGCAACAAGGAAGAAGGACAAATCATCCTCGCCCCCGGACAGCGTGCGGAACTGAACAAGAACAACGGACGGCTGACTGTGAAGCAAGTGGATGCCAAGATGGACGCCGTATGGCACGACAACCTGATTCCGTTCCAGAAAGCCGATATCTTCACCATCACCAAGGCTTTGGAACGTTTCTATGACGTGAAGATTATCTTGTCTCCCGACATTCAGTCGAACAAGACCTACTCCGGTGTACTGAAACGGAAAGCGGATATCGAATCTGTATTGAAATCATTGCAGAACTCTATCCCTATTGATTATAAAATTGTCGGAAGCAACATCTTTATTTCTCCCAAATAAGAGAGAAGGGTCCGACGGAACTAAAAAGCTATTAACACCATGAAATTGAGAACATTCCTAATAGTAGGATGTTTAGGAGGAATATTCACACTTAGCTCCTGCACAGCCCCCACTAGCGTAAAAGACTATAGTGCTTATGTCAACCCTTTCATCGGGACAGGCGGACATGGACACACTTTCCCCGGAGCAGTAGTTCCACACGGCATGATTCAGCCCAGTCCGGACACACGGATTGATGGTTGGGATGCCTGTTCGGGATATTATCATGCGGACTCCACCATCAATGGTTTCTCTCATACGCACGTCAGCGGTACAGGCTGTTGCGACTACGGAGACGTACTGCTCATGCCCACCGTCGGCAAACAGCAATATCTGACTACCGACCCTCAAAGCCAGACACTAGCCTATGCCTCTGCCTTCTCGCACGAGAATGAAACGGCAGAACCGGGCTATTATTCCGTATTTCTGGATACTTATCAGGTAAAAGCTGAAATATCAGCCACCAGCCGCGGCGCTATCCACCGCTACACTTTCCCCGAAAGCACCGAATCCGGTTTTATCATCGACCTCGATTACAGCCTGCAACGCCAGACGAACTCGGAAATGGAAATCGAAGTGATTAGCGACACGGAAATCTGCGGACACAAGAAAACTACTTATTGGGCGTTCGACCAGTACATTAACTTTTACGCCAAGTTCTCCAAACCGTTCTCTTACACGCTCGTCACCGATTCTGTCACTATGGACGACGGCAAGCGGCTTCCCGTCTGCAAAGCGTTACTGCATTTCAACACGAAGAAAGATGAACAGGTGCTTGTGAAAGTCGGTGTTTCTGCTGTCGATATAGCAGGGGCACGCAAGAATGTGGAATCGGAAATCCCCGCATGGGACTTCGATAAGGTACGCAAAGACGCACGCACTGCCTGGAATCAATATTTGTCGAAAATTGACATCACTACTTCCGACAAGGAAGATAAAACCATCTTCTACTCCGCCCTCTACCACACGGGCATCAGTCCGAACCTGTTCACCGATGTAGACGGACGTTATTTAGGGATGGATCTCGAAGTGCATCAGGGAGATACAGTCAACCCTATATATACTGTATTCTCATTGTGGGACACCTTCCGCGCACTGCACCCGTTAATGACAATCATCGACCCCGATTTGAACAATCAATTCATCAACTCGCTGATAAAGAAACATCAGGAAGGCGGAATATACCCGATGTGGGATTTGGCTTCCAACTATACCGGTACGATGATCGGTTACCATGCCGTCCCCGTCATCGTGGATGCGTATATGAAAGGCTACCGCAATTTTGACGCGAAAGAGGCGTACAAAGCCTGCCTGCGTGCAGCCGAATATGATACTACCGGCATCAAATGTCCGGATTTGGTATTGCCGCATCTCATGCCGAAAGCCAAGTATTACAAGAACGCCATCGGCTATATCCCCTGCGACCGCGAAAACGAATCGGTAGCCAAAGCGCTGGAATATGCGTACGACGACTGGTGCATCTCTATCTTCGCGGAAGCTATGAACGATTTTGAATCCAAGGCCAAATACGAACGTTTTGCCAAAGCATACGAATTCTACTTCGACAAGTCAACCCGCTTCATGCGCGGACTCGACTCGAAAGGTGAATGGCGCACACCGTTCAACCCGCGTGCTTCGACCCACCGCAACGATGATTATTGCGAAGGAACAGCGTGGCAGTGGACTTGGTTTGTGCCGCATGATGTAGAGGGATTAGTCAATCTGATGGGTGGCGAGGACGCGTTTGTACAGAAACTCGATTCTCTGTTCACTGTTGATTCATCGCTCGAAGGCGAAACGACCTCATCGGACATCAGCGGTCTTATCGGACAATATGCGCATGGCAACGAGCCGAGCCATCATGTTATCCACTTGTATAACTACGTAAACCGCCCGTGGAGAACTCAGGAGTTGGTAGACAGCGTATACCGGAGCCAGTATGCCAACAGCATAGACGGGTTGTCGGGCAATGAAGACTGCGGTCAGATGTCTGCATGGTACGTTCTTAACTCTATGGGATTCTATCAGGTATGTCCGGGCAAACCGGTATATTCCATCGGTCGCCCTGCTTTCGATAAAGCGGTAGTCAATCTGCCCGACGGAAAGAAATTCAGCATTGTAGTTAAGAACAATACGAAAAAGAATAAATACATCGAAAGCGTAACGCTGAACGGCAAACCGCTGGATACTCCATTCTTCAACCATCAGGACATCGTGAGCGGTGGAACGATAGAAATCAAGATGACCGCCCAGCCCACAGAATGGGGAGTAAAATAATACGTTTGATTGCTAACTATTAAAACACATTATGCCATGAAAAGACTATTACTAATAGCTTGTGTACTCAGTTGCACAGTCTTTGCCAAAGCCAAAGACTGGACACAGTATGTCAACCCGTTGATGGGTTCCCAATCTACTTTCGAGTTATCAACAGGGAATACGTATCCCGCCATCGCCCGCCCCTGGGGAATGAACTTCTGGACTCCGCAGACCGGAAAAATGGGAGACGGATGGCAATATACCTATACCGCCAATAAGATTCGCGGATTCAAGCAGACCCATCAGCCCAGTCCGTGGATTAACGATTACGGGCAATTTTCTATCATGCCGATAGTAGGCAAGCCTGTGTTTGACGAGGAAAAGCGTGCCAGTTGGTTTGCGCATAAGGGCGAGACTGCCACTCCTTATTATTATAAAGTATATCTTGCCGAGCATGATGTAGTGACAGAAATGGTTCCGACGGAACGTGCCGTTCTTTTCCGCTTCACTTTCCCCGAAAACGACCATTCTTATGTCGTGGTGGATGCTTTCGACAAGGGTTCTTATATTAAAGTAATCCCGGAAGAGAACAAGATTATCGGCTACACTACACGCAACAGCGGCGGAGTTCCCGAAAACTTCAAGAATTACTTCATCATTGAATTCGACAAGCCTTTCACTTACAAAGCTACGGTAGCCAACGGCAATCTGCAAGAAAACGTTGCCGAACAGACAACCGACCATGCGGGAGCTATCATCGGCTTCCGGACACACAAAGGCGAACAGGTACATGCCCGAATCGCTTCTTCTTTCATCAGCTTCGAGCAAGCGGCTGTCAACATGAAGGAGCTGGGCAAAGATAATATCGAGCAACTGGCCAAGAAAGGAAAAGAAGCCTGGAATCAGGAATTAGGCAAGATAGAAGTAGAGGGTGGCAATCTCGACCAATACCGTACATTCTATTCCTGTCTGTATCGTTCGCTGCTTTTTCCACGCAAGTTCTACGAACTGGATGCTGCCGGACAACCGGTTCACTACAGCCCGTACAACGGTCAGGTTCTGCCGGGATATATGTACACCGACACTGGTTTCTGGGATACTTTCCGTTGCTTGTTCCCGTTGTTGAATCTGATGTATCCGTCGGTCAACAAGGAAATGCAGGAAGGGCTTATCAACACGTATAAAGAAAGCGGATTCTTCCCCGAATGGGCAAGTCCGGGTCACAGAGGTTGCATGGTCGGTAATAATTCCGCCTCAATTCTAGTAGACGCTTATATGAAAGGCGTGAAAGTTGACGACATAAAGACATTGTACGAAGGATTGATTCACGGAACGGAAAGCGTGCATCCCGAAGTCTCTTCCACAGGACGCTTGGGATATGAGTACTACAACAAACTGGGTTATGTCCCTTACGATGTGAAAATCAACGAGAACGCTGCCCGTACACTGGAATATGCATACAACGACTGGTGTATCTACAAACTCGCCAAAGAACTGAAACGTCCGAAGAAAGAGATTAACCTCTTCGCCAAACGTGCCATGAATTACAAGAATCTTTTCGACAAAGAATCCAAACTGATGCGCGGACGCAACGAAGACGGTACATTCCAGTCTCCATTCTCTCCGCTGAAATGGGGGGATGCTTTCACGGAAGGAAATAGCTGGCACTACACTTGGTCTGTATTCCACGACCCTCAGGGACTTATCGACCTGATGGGTGGAAAGGATATGTTTATCACAATGATGGACTCCGTATTTGCCGTACCGCCTGTCTTTGACGACAGCTACTACGGACAGGTGATTCACGAAATACGTGAAATGACTGTTATGAACATGGGGAACTATGCACATGGCAACCAGCCTATCCAGCACATGATTTACTTGTATGACTATGCCGGTCAGCCATGGAAAGCCCAATACTGGCTGCGTCAGGTTATGGACAGAATGTACACTCCGGGGCCGGACGGTTATTGCGGAGACGAAGACAACGGGCAGACTTCCGCCTGGTATGTATTTTCGGCACTGGGATTCTACCCTGTTTGCCCGGGAACGGACGAGTATATTATAGGTGCTCCGTTATTCAAGAAAGCTACGCTCCATTTTGAAAACGGCAACAGTTTAGTGATTGACGCTCCGAACAACAGCAAAAAGAATTTCTATGTCAACTCACTGAATGTTAATGGTACTGATTACACCAAGAATTATCTCCGTCACGAAGACTTATTCAAAGGTGGCACTATCAAAGTGGATATGGGTAACCAACCGAATAAGAAAAGAGGAACGAAAGAAGAGGATATGCCTTATTCTTTCTCTAAAGAGCAATAATCCTTTCTCTATAAAATTGTCGCCATCCCGGTTTCAACCTTCAGCTTCTTTCTGAAAGTAGCTAATCATCGGGATTCCGGCTGAAAGCAATAGCCTGAAAGCAAAGAAGTCTGCTTTCAGGCTATTGTTTTTGATTACTTTCCACTACTTTTTGAGATCAAGTACCATAAATGCCACTATAAGACCATTGCTATTCATCGATTTCACCAGATTCTCGAAATGCCTATGAATAAGGAGATAGCGGGTGAAAGCAAGTGGCAAATTCCGGTAAAACAGAACATTATCGGTTTCACCTTGTTTTTTCAAAAATATCCCTTGAGCTAAAAACAATATCATTATAGCTAATCCGGATATGATTATAGCTAATAAGAATATGCTTATAGCAAATCCGCTGTTAGGTATTAATAGATAATCCATCAGGTATTAACAGCCTGAACACAAGGTATTAACACCTTAGTTTTCAGCCACTAATACTTGAGTTGATGTATCTATATATTCAGCATATTGTATCTATATACTTACCATATTGAATCTATATATTCAGTACGGTGGCTCTATATGCCCAGCAACCGGTATAAATAAATTTGAAAGGTGAAAGCAATAACGGGAGATTTCACCTTGATTTCTTCTACGCTTTCACCCGCTATCTCCTTATTCATCGATGTTTCAGAGATAAGGTGAAACTGGTGGAATTTATGAGTTAAAAGTTCATGTTATACTTATGAGAATCAGTAATTGAAAACAAATTCTCATTCATTTCCGTGCAGAATGAAATCATTTTTGTTGTAGTTATCCTGATATCCCCCTGTCAGCATCTTTTTCCTCAATAATTTGTTTATATTTGCAGTGCTAATCTATAACAATATGTCCATACAACCATTACTAGAGCAATTTTATGAATTGAAACTGAAAGATGCTGTGAATTTCGAGCTAATGAATGAAATCTTCATTTCCCATCACTCCACAGCAATAGAAGGCTCTTCACTCACCGAAGAAGAATGCCGCCTGTTGATTGTAGACGGTATCACCGCCAAGGGAAAACCGCTATATGATCATAATATGGTAAAGGATCATTTCGAAACTTTGCGTTTTATAGTGGAAGAGGCTAGAAAGAAACGTGAAATTACTCCTGTTTTTATACAGGAAATTTCAGCTCACGTAATGCGTACTACGGGAAGTATAATCCATTCCAGTGCAGGAGATTATGATTCTTCCAAAGGAGATTGGCGCAAATCTTCCGTGCATGTAGGTGACCGTTATTTCGTAAACTATCAGAAAATAGAACGTGAAGTAACCCGTCTATGCGAAATACTAAATCAGCGTATCAAACAAGTTCAGACGCCCGACTCTATCTATCAGTTAGCTTTCGACGCCCATTTTTATTTAGTCAGCATCCATCCGTTTGCCGATGGAAACGGGAGAACTTCACGCTTATTGATGAACTATATTCTCTCTTATCATCAACTCCCCCTAGCCACTATATTCAAAGAGGATAAACTGGAATATTATCAGGCATTGGAAGCATCACGTCCTCAAGATGATGAAGAACCGGACTTATGCCCTATCCGTGATTTCATGTTTGCTCAACAAATGAAGTATCTTTCAATGGAGATTAAGAAATACAAGCAGGCGGAGAAAAAGGGGGGGGGATGAGGTTTGTATTCTAAGCAAAGATATTAAAAACATGTCCTATTTTCAAAAAATGAGTTTGATATAATTTCTAACAAATTCAGTTAGAATTATATCAAACTCACTTTACAATATCAAACCAAACGGTGTTCTATTCTCTTATAACTTCCGCACCAGCCGGTAATCCATTAGGAGTGCCCGAGAAAGAACGGTTTACGTGAATTTTCATTCCCTGTTTACAGCCCGAAACTGCTATATAGAAACAACTAGAGCACTGGACAGTATTCAAATGTCCTAAATTGGAATTTCCGACAACCTGTACCATTTGTACATTACTACCTGAAACTGTAAATGTTGTGGATGCATTTCCATCAGGATCAATCAATCCCTTTAAATTCGAATATGACGAAACCGAAAGATTCACATTCGAAACAGGCGCAGAACCACAAATCATTGTTTCTAAAGCATTTCCATCAGCAATAAGAGTGCTTATATTCATTCCGTCAATATCAATTGTTTTCAGATAATTACTCTTGCAAGTCAAAGACTTCAAGTTCTTAAACACTTTGATTCCTTCTAACGAATGAATACCTTGTTTGCTAACATCAAGAGAAGTCAAGCTAGCTCCCAAGTCTGTCATTTCACAAGTAGCACTCTCTGTTTCATTCAATATATAAGAATTATTAGTCAGATATTCACGGAAGTTCTCGTCCGGTATCTCTATCATTTGTGGATTAGAACCTTTTTGTTTAAAAGTCAAAGTTGTATTTAGGGAACCGTCCAATGACTGCAATTCTATTTTACACGCACGAGTCATTTCTCCTTGTATGCTTATGGCAAACTGCTCATTAAAAGTAGTCAAATCTTCAGGTTCCTGCATTTCTTCAGAAGGAGCTTTATAGGTTACCCATGATTTCGCATATTCCGGTACAACAACCTTATAAGCTAAATTAGTAGATATTTGTACATTCACAGAACCGCCATTTGCCGGAATTTCATAAATCAATTTTTCTGGGTTCAAATCAATCCGTCTATCCTGTTGGATAGTAACATTCTTGCTTATGCCTCCTGCTGAATGTAGAATAATATTCCCCGTACGATTTTTGTATATATCATTCGCGTTAACTTTGAAACGAAATAATGATGTTGCCAAACTTCTAGTGTTTTGCTCTTGCTCATCAGACTCAGGAATCAAAGAAATCCACTCCTTCGAATTATCCGGTATCTCATAATTGACCTCATTGCTAGCATTCACACGTACCGTTATTTCCTCACCGTGACGGCTAACTTCAAAATTGTCTTTATAGATATCAATCAAATCATCCTGAGATTGTGTTACTACAACTTTAGCAACTTGATTACCACAAATAAAAGAGAATGTAGTACTACGGGCGTCTGTTTCAGGATTAGGGTCTACTTCAAAAGTAACGGTTTCACCATTTTTCCCTTCAGTAACAGAAGGTCTACACCAAGTCTTTTTACCCGATAAACGCCAATCACCATCACTTTCTATTTTTACAGAGTTGTTTCCGCCTACAGCTTCACCCGTATTCTGAAAAGCGAGCGCTTCACTACTCACAGATATTTTATTGCCAATCTCCTCTATTGCTTTCTCGTTATCATCACTACATGCGAAAAACAATAAGGATAAGCATAATATAGATATTATCTTTTTCATAAATCTTTCTTTTTATAGTTCTTGATTACCAATCTATACCATAATTAATACCAGAATGAACCGCATCTTCGCCATATAGTCCTCTAGCAACAGTTTTTATTAGCGACTCTCCCGAATTCGGTCGCAGATCATACAGAATCTGAACTCCGTATCCGCCTTTTACTGTCTGTTCCATCATATATGGCCAACTTTCCTGGATATCCAAGGAGTACGGCCCCCACTGACTTTTCTTCATTCCTTTTATCGTATTCCACCCCTCGCTCCATGAGCCATATTGGGCATAATAAGAATAATCAATAAAATCTCCCGGGTCCATTCCTTCAATTTGCATATCAAAACCGTTAGCGTCCATTGCAGGATCTGGAGTACAAGCCCCTATATAGTACACAGTACAAAGTTTATCAGGCATAGCCCTCTTCGTTTCATAACATAAACGAGCATAAGGGTAAGGACCACGTTTAGGAAATCCCGGTAATGGATATTTATCATATTCAGACCATTCGTCATCAAAATCCACACCATCCAAACCATAAGCATCTACAACAGCTTTTAATTCCGCAGCAAAACAGCGCGCATCTTCATCGCTAAGATTGGCAACACCAGAACCGTCATGGTCGCCTAGTATTGTAAGACAAACTTTCATTCCTTTGTCTTGTAAGGGTTTAATGTATTTATCACGATGGGTAAGAATATATTGCAGGTTCTTATTCAGCTTAACATATACTCTTCCGGTTTCTTTATTAAAATTGATATTAGCGGCAAAAAGATGAACGATGTCAATTAACTGTTTTCCACTATTTCTTAATGTCCATTCTCCTGCATTCAATGGATTATATTTGTTACATTCCACATAGCAAATCGTTACGATACCTTTTCCCTTATCTGTAGAAGGAATATCTCCCATCGCTTTAACCACAAACATCAGATGATCCTCTTCTGTTGACAACTTGATACCACCTGTTTTCATCTTCAAACGAAGGGGAAGTAGATAAGTACCTTTTTCTAAGGCTTCCGAAGGAGTAATACGTATTTCCATCTCATATGATTTCACATCTCCCGGTGCTATGAGAATATTACCATCCTCCTCTAAACTTATTACCGATGCAGGAAGTCGTTCCCAATCAGTTTCATGTTCTGTATTATAGGCAGTTATAAGACTCTCATCTACTTCCAATACAGCTTCTACCGCCTGATTCACAGGACGAGTCAGCCCGACAGTTACTTTCAGTGTCTGGTTCTCTTTATAAACATTTACAGCTTTCATAACCGGATTATCAACGCTTTGTAGAAATCCATAAACTTCATTCGCCGTGTTCAAATGACTTGTATCAACTCCTGTGTCAATCATGACCTCTTCTTCACAAGAGGATAATGCAAATCCTCCCAATAAAGCTATCAGCAGAACCAACAGGTTCCATTTATTCATTGTATATATAGTATTCATATTACATCTATTTGTTATTAACAGACTAAATTATTCAACGGCAGCAGGTAGCGCAACCGGAGTCCACGCAATCACAGAAGCTGCCACACCATCATTTCCGTTACCCGTATGATCGCGAACAATCTTTCCCTCTCCTTCGTCAAACTTCCAATAAGCAACTAATCCTTCTGACTCAGGATCTACTTCATATACGTTATTCACTATTTCGTCTTGTGTCTTGGCAACATTCCAGATACGACATTCACTAAACTCTCCGTCCAATTCGCGACCGGCAGAATAAGAATAGCCGATATAGAAAGGTCTTGACTCTGGTTCCCATGAATTTTGTTTCATTGGTTTTCCTAAACTTATATCCTGCCATGCTCCGGTAGCAGCTTTCGTTATCATCAATTGTCCATCAATATACAACCTGAGTTCTCCTGCTTCAGCATCACCCACCAAGGCAATATGAGTCCATTTATTAGCTGTCAACAAGCATGTTGCCGGATCTGTTAAACTTCCGAAAGCTCCCGTTGAAACTTGTAATTGATTAGGTTGCAATCCATTATCACTAATACGAATCAAGAAATAACCTTCAATCCCCATCACAGTCTGGATTCCCGGACTGAACTCATGAACCCGAATCAATGCTTCAAGAGTATAATTATGCAGATTATTACATACTTCACCACTAGCTTTACTTTCCATAAACGTCGGAAAACTGATATAATTTTCTTTCTTCATATCCGCAACTACATTAATCAACGCACCACCTTCAAAAACGAAATAATTGGTACGGGCAGATGACAAGATGTCGATGTTAGTGGCTTCCGAAATCGTTACAGGCAGCACATAGACTTGTTCCGTTGATAATAGATTTAAATCTTTAAAGTCTACGACGACTTCAGTAGACGCCACACTCCCTTTATTAATAACTGCATCCACTCCACTTAGCTCATAATATTCTTGTGGCAGCAGAACCGCTCCGGCGTAATAAGCTTGATTATAGGTACTGACTAATGATGGATCTGCCTTATAAGTCAAATGGATATCCGAGTCTGCCGGTTTAGCAACTGAAGCCCGAATAGTCTTCGTCGCACTTTTCACACTGGGTTTCAACACAAACTTACTAATAGGATCAGAAGTTGAGTAGACCTTATTATCAAAGTTTTCCATATCATCTTGACAAGCAGCAAACATTCCTATTGCCATCACTGCCATTAATAGATATATTTTTCTAATTTTCATAGCTTATCAATTATTAGGTGAAGGATTCATTATATTAATAGCGATTCTTACATTAGGATATACAAAGGCAGGATTATAATAATCGTTTTTCACGTGATAGACACCTATTCCAGCTTTTCCCAGTCCCTTTTCCGGAGTCAGAGCCCAGTAAGCAGTTGCTTGAATAGCAGAAACAGAACTGCCTTGAGCGTTGATAAAGTAACCGGTTTCCAGATCATTAGAATCCAAAGAATATGTTGGCACACATACAATAAAGCGTTCTGTTGGAATATCCTCTATTATCATCATTCTGACAACCGAAGTCAAGCCTTCTACTGTTATTACATCTGAAGCGTCTGCAATGAAGTAGTTACAACCCTTCAAAATCGTTTTATCTTTCAAGAAAACTAAATTACCTTCAAATAAAAGCATTGCATTCATATGATTACTTCTCCAGTCTGAAATCTTTTTCATGAATGTATTTTGACGATTCTGTTCTATCAATTGCTTCTGTCCTTCCATATGCGCTGCATTCTTCGGAGAATAACAGATATTTATCCCATCATATCCGTATTGGTCACACAATGCCAAAGTTTTATCCATATAATCATTCATAAAGCTAAGGAACTGACTGTCTGAGATATCGTCACCTTCCTCTGATATAGCTATACTATTTTCAGAGTCTTCATCTGTCCCCGGATATTTAGCAATATATGCAGCTTCCAAATCTGTATATTTAATGGTATAGATTACTCTAGTTCCTTTATCATTGCGAATCTGATTCATTTCTTTAGCTTCATCTGAAGTTAACTCCGGAGATACTAAAGAAACAATATCAATACTATCAGGCAAATCTGTCAAATGGTCAGCTCTGCTCTGATAACCTTTCCGAGTGTTATCGAATTGTACATAGGCAATTTTATGCTCCGAACTCTTATATTGACGTAAGTTCTCTAAGTACTTGGTATATAGTTCAGGATTTTGTTCCTCAATACCGGGTTGTTTGATGTCGATACTTTCTACATCTGTCCAGTCATCACATGAAACAAAAGCACAACTTGCTGCAAAAAGCAATGTTACTATTATATTTGTTTTATTATTCATAATTTACTAGATTTTTATTCTTGAGTTAATCTTGGATTACAATCCCACCATACATGAGTAGACATTTTGTCTGCTCCCTTTAGATATTCCAATGCTTTCGGCATGTTATCCCCATTATTTCTATACTCATCCTGTGGATAAGACAAACGACGTGCGAACTTTCCTTTGATTATATCAGTCCCTAGATTTTTGTCTACTTCCATTAACTTTGGATATCCTGTACGGCGAAACTCAGCCCACGACTCCATACCTAACGGGAAGTTGGCAATCCATTTTTGGGTAATAATACGTTCTAGATTTTCTTCATCAAATCCACCGATTTCTTTCCATTTTACTGTAATATCTGAAGCAGAACCTGTATAACTGAACGTTTCAGCAGGATCTTTGTATATCTGTGGTACTCTTTGCGAAGTGAGATAACTATCCGTAATACTAGCACCCCATTGTTCAAAAGACAATGTAATGCCCTTTTGATAGTATGATTTAGCATCTCCGCCTTTCATGTCCCAACCTCTCAAAGCTCCTTCAGCTTCTAGAAATGCAACTTCAGCAGCATTCATCCACATTAGTTTTGAGTTCAGAGTTGTTTGCATATTAGAATACGAGTGACTCATTTCTGAATCCGTCAAGACACCTGTACCAATACGAATACCATGATAGTCTTTATCTGCAAAAGTGGATTTAGTGAAATATTTCTCCATACGGGGATCTTGATAGCCTTTCATATAAGACATTATATCGGCAGCAACCCGATAATCACTGTATTCATAATTAGTTTTATAAAAAGGATTCTCGTTGGGTGTAAACATTGCATTATCATCGTTTGAAGTCATAACCCCTATTTCATGTTTTACGGCTTCTTCAGCTATTGTTTGGGGCGTTTTTCCATCCACGTTATAATTAGTATATACCATACGCATTGCCAAACGTAATTTCAGAGAATTAGCAAACTTTATCCATTTCACCACATTACCGCCATATACTTTATCCGCATCAGGATTAAAAGTATTTGTTTGTTTAGCTGTAAGAATGTTAATAGCATTATCCAAATCTTTAATCATATTGGTGTAAACATCTTGCTGCGAATCAAACGGAGCAGCTAATTTTCCATCAGCACCTAATTGAGAATAAGGAATGGGACCGTATGTATCAGTGATCCTATGCAAAGCTGCAACTTTTACAACTTGTGCTACCGCTAAAGGAACTTCATCTGTTGTATTGACTTCTATTTGGCTTAAGCTGGGTAATACTTTGGGAACTATATCATTGTAAAGTACTCCAATCCATGCCTGTGAAGGATTGTATGTAGAAAAACGATTATTCCAGTCATTTGCTTTCGATTCTCCCAAATAACCACCGTATGTACCGCCCAATAAACAGTCAGTATATTGAAGAGTGTTAGGTTCTGCCGGAACAACATAACCTTGCATATTTACTAAAGCCGACCGCCAAATATAGCCATCTGCATTCATTTGGTCTTTGGTTGCTTCGTATGGATTAGTGTTATAATCTATATAATTATTTGTACATGCGGAAATGCCTATTGCGCCGCCGACAAGAATTAATTTTATGGTTGATTTCTTTATCATAGCTACTACTATTAAAATTTAAGTCTAACATTGAATCCTAAGTTACGTGAACTTGGCATCATGAAATTATCAATACCTTGATAATAGTTACCGGTTGTAGCCACCGCTTCCGGATCGAATGGAGCCTTGCAGTAGATCATCCATAAGTTACGTCCTACCAATGAAACTGTAATATCCGCTACACCCCATAACTTGTTTTTAGGTATTGTATAACCGATGCTGGCTTCCTGCAAACGTAAGTTTGTTGCACTATAAGTATAATATTGGGGGATACCACTTTCCGAACCTATCACAGAATACCATTTTTGTGCATCAACTATATCACCGCCATTAACAGATACACCACCACGGTCACGTGCTGCTGCACTGGCTTCTGATACTCCATAAAGATCAAGAGCAGCTTGTGTAGCAGAATAGACAATGCCACCAATACGTGCGGATAACATAAAACCGAAATTCAGATTCTTCCAACGGAAATCATTTCTCCACGCCATATTGCATTTCGGGAAAACACTGCCTAATTTAATATCTTCAGATTTAAAATTGGCTTTTACATTTCCTTCTGCGTCAACATAAATATTACCTTGGTTGTCGCGTAGTAAATCAGCGGTAGAATACATATCTCCTAATGTTCCACCTTTCTTCAGTACGAATCTAGCTTGTGCAAGTCCACCGACATCCAAACGTTCTTTTGTGATTAACTCACCTGTTTCCGGATGAATATAGTTCTCTAATAAATTAAGTATTTCATTTTTGTTGGCACTAAAAGTAAAGTTAGACGACCAACTGAATTTCTTGTTCCATTCATTCTGATATCCGAGTGATAGTTCTATACCTTTATTCCGTACACTACCTGTTTGTACGTACATCGTTGAGTATTTTGAAGATACAGAAACCTGAGGATTGAATGTTTGATTATAAGTCTTTGTTGTATATAATCCTAAGTCAAAATTAAAATGATCCAAGAATCTTGCTGTAATACCAATTTCCCAAGAGTTAGTTTTTTCCGGTTTCAATTCATATAATGGATAATGAGTCTTAGTAATCCATTGTTTGGTTGCATTATCCCATTCGTAAGTGGGACTTGCCAAGAAGCGTGGGAAAGGTAAACCTACTGATGCGAATGAGCCTCTTAATTTTAAATACTGGATCTGTTTGGGCATCGGTAATAATTCAGATAGAATGACAGAACCACCTATTGAGGGATAAAAGAATGCACTTTTTGCAGAATTAGGTCCAGCTAATTGAGAAGGCCAATCGCTACGTCCGGTTAAAGTTAAATAATATGTGCTCTTATAACCCAGTTCAACACTTGCAAAAAGGGATTTGGTTTGTTCTCTGTAGCCACTTTGATTACGTTTTGTCTTGACATCATCCAGTTGAATGATATTGAACATATTGGCAATTCCATCACTACGGATTGGGCCTTCATTAGACATAACATCTTGTTTCATATCAGAGTAAGACGCACCGATGTTGGCTTGCAAAGAAATAATTTCTTTAAATGTCTTATTGATGTTTACCATTACGTCAGCGTATGTCTGTTTGTCAAGAGTTCTTGCTAAACCAAAGAAACCATTTTTTGAACCTTCTGTCAGTACTTTATGGCTGGTTGCATATAATTTTTTTGTATAATCTGTATTTGCATTATCTACACGCACACGACCGGAAACACTCAGCCAGTCAAGAATCTGATAACTCAGATTAGCACTTAACATATAACGTTCTTTATCGTTCTCACGTAGATTTCGATATGCGATCCAATACGGGTTTTGCCCTGTATAACTGGAAAGCATTTCATTGGGCCAATATTGAGTATAGATTTTGCGATTTGTGTCATAACGTTCGTACATCTTATATTCTTCCCAGTCATTTCCACGTGGAAACAGATAAGCAGTAACCAATGGATTTGAATAAGTACCTTGGTTGACCATATTCTTATCATTCTGCTTGATATAACTAGCACTCACATCCAATATCATTTTATCTTTCAAGAAAGAAGTAGTATTGCGGAACGTGAAATTATAGCGATTATAGTCATTGTTGGGAACCATGCCTTTTGAATTCACAACACTGGAAGAAAAATAAGTCTGATTTTTATCCGTACCAGCTGATAGTGCAACACTTTCGGTCGTAACAACACCTGTTCTGAGGAAGTCACTTGCCGGATCATATCCCATGTAATTGCTGTTGTTTAATAGATGTCCCCAGCTAAGGTCACCAGTTGTTGCACCTGTTGACAGATTACCCGTGCCATAGCGGTTTTGAAATTCCGGCATTCTGAACGGACGGATAAATTCCGTATTTTGTGTAACAGTTAAATTGACACGTCCTTCTTTACCTTTCTTTGTGGTAATAACAATAGCACCATTAGCTGCCTGGCTACCATACAAAGCTGCCGCTGCTGCACCAGTCAATACGGACATGGACTCAATATCTTCTGGATTTATATCGGCAATAGCTTCTGTGGAACCTTTTGAATCGAAAACTTGTCCGCCTTCTCCGCTCAAATTGTACATTGGAATACCATCTATTACATAAAGTGCGTTGCTGGATTGCTCTATACTTTTTGCACCACGCATCACCACTTTGCTGGCACCACCTACACCTGATGAACTGGAATTGATCGTAACTCCGGCAACTTTACCGGAAAGTGCATTAATGAAGTTAGCGTCCTTGTTAGTTAGAAGGTCATCACTTTTTACTTCCTGAACATTATAACTCAGAGCTTTTGTCGCTCTTTTGATACCCAAAGCAGTGACAACCACTTCATCAATGACTTGCGTATCGTCCATTAATGTTATATTTACAGAAGATTGACCTTTCAGGGGAACTTCCTGTGTCTTATATCCAATATATGAATATACAATAACAGGATTAGCACTTTTGGTTACTATTTTATAGTTACCATCTAAATCAGTTATAGCTCCATCAGTTGTTCCTTTTACTAGAATACTGACTCCGATTAAAGGTTCGCCTTTGGAATCTATAACTTGTCCTGTTATGGTCTGTTCTTTACCAACTTGCTGTTGGTTACCACTTGATGCTTCTTTTTCTGATAGATAAATAATATTATCTTCTATCTTATAAGAAATATCTTTGTTCTTTAGAAGCGTACTCAGTACTTGTTCCAATGGAGCATCTTTTACATTTAAAGGATCAACTGTGATCGTCGATAGTTTGTCGTTATAAAAGAATTGATACTTTGATTGGGACTGAATTTGTTTAATTACACTCCCTAAAGTTGTACGGTGAGTTGATAGGGTCAACTGTGCTGTAGCCCACTGTAAGGGAACTACCATGAACAAAAGAATCAGTAAAGCTCGAAATAGATTCGACTTTCGAAGCGAATATTTGCTTTCCATACTTTTAATTTAGCGGTTATACTTTTATTAAACTCTAAAAAGGAGAGTGTCGACTTTCTTCTCCCTTTTGCTAATAAAACAACGCTAATATAATAAACACTTAGTCTAGTTTCTCTTTTTTTCTGAGAAAAATGAAAATAATTTAATACCCTCCTGAATACCTTATAATTTAGGATATACCAAGTACTTAGAGAACTTACGTCAATATAAAGCCGATACGGAACACAAAAAAGTGTATGCATGGTTTGATAATAGCGAAAAGAATCCGGCTAGTCGTGCACAGCATATAACAAGTCTGCCTGACAGCATTGATATTGTTGGGGTAATGTATCCTTCAGAGTTAGCAACTTTTGAAAAAGAAGAAATAGTAACTTTACAACAGAAAGGAACAAAAGTTGTTTATACCATCAGCTATGATGAGATAAAAGCTCAATATGAGGACCTCATTTCTACCCAAACAGAATTAGAAAATGAAAGTACATTCAATACTTTTCTAAAAAAAGAAATAGAAAAGCAACTGACATATTCTGAACCCTTTGATGGAATTATAATTAAATACATTGGCCAAAATCCTAAGTATATGAATGAAGAAGATAAAGCTATCTACACTGAAACGCAAAATATCTTCTTGAATGCTATATTTACATGGAAAAGCCAAAACAGCAATAAAATTCTGTCATTTGAAGGAAAGCCTCAAAATCTAGTTGATAAAAATATACTGAATAATTTTCTTCATATTATCATTGATGCATTTCAAGTATCAAATGAAACAGAACTCAATCTTTCCATCTTAGAATGTTTAGAAGCAGATGTCCCTACCGACCGCTTTATTATAGCAGTTTCAAGTCCTTCATCAGATGGCACGGAAGGTTTTTGGGGAACAACAGAAGCTATTATCGAAAGTGCATATTGGACAACAGCCGAGTCTAATATATATACCAAAGCTGGTATTGCTATTAATAATGTTCAATATGACTATTATCGCACAAATGGCACATACCATACTGTAAGAGAAACTATTAACATTATGAACCCAGCTCCAGTTAAATAATTTACTATTATGAAACTACAACAATTATATTTCATCTCATTAGGATTACTGACCGGATTGCTTACCGGATGTAATGAGGATATGGAAAATTTCTCCAATAACATCTATATGAATTCTATTGTTCCTGAAAATATATTGGTTAAAGCTAATATAGAATCGGAAGAGCGTTCATTCCAAATTGCCATGGCAAGACCGGAATCACAAGATGTTAGTTTTACAATCAAGGCCGATCCTAGTCTAATCTCCCAATATGAAGATATTTATTACACAAGTGGAGTAGAATCCTTACCGGAAAACTTTTACTCTTTTTCTGCAACTGAGGGAAGAATTCCTGCTGAAAGTATTATCTCCACTCCAATAACAGTAAAGTTCACAGACATCAACCAATTGGATATTGATAAAGTTTATGTACTCCCTGTTACAATTACAAATGCCAATATTAGCATTCTAAATTCCGCTCGCACATTCTATTATGTTTTCAAGGGTGCATCACTTATCAATAAAGTTGCCAACATTAACAATAACAATGTTTATGTGAAATGGACAAACCCTGATGTTGTACAAGGGATGGCACAGCTGACAGCCGAAGCTTTAATTCGTCCACATAGCTTTGATAACTCAATTAGTACATTAATGGGTATTGAGGGAAAGTTCTTATTCCGGTTCGGTGATAATTCTCCTAAAAATCAATTGCAGATTGTAACAGGAGAAGGTGCTAGCGAACATAAAACAATGATTGCTCGTGATGTACAATTGGAAGAGTGGATTCATATTGCTATCACTTATGATGCTAATGCCAAAACTATTAAAGCATATTATAACGGAGAATTAGTTGCAGAAGATAATAATGTAGCATTTGGTCCTGTTGATTGGGGAGTAGAACATTCGGACGAATCAAATGGAAAACCACGTTGCTTCTGGATTGGTTATTCATACAACAATGAACGCTGGCTGGATGCAGACATATCAGAAGTACGCATCTGGAATCGAGTATTAAGCGCAGAAGAAATTAGTGCTCCTAACCATGCTTATGAAGTAGATCCTGCGTCAAATGGATTGGCCGTCTATTGGAAGTTCAATGACGGTGCAAATACTATCAAAGATTATACAATGAATGGCAATGATGCTACTGCTTCCAATCCTTTGACATGGATAGATGTAGCCCTTCCAGCCAAAGAGTAATAAATAAACATAGATTTAATAGAATACAAGCTATGAAACATATTGATATCTTAAAATCATCCATACTCTACGTAACATTCGCATGTTTAAGTGCAATGTTTACAGCTTGCCAAGACGACATTATTATACCGTCCGGAAATCAAAATACCTTTGATAATGTAGAAGGAACATTTGGAAGTGTCAAATCAGCTGCTGGAGCCAAGGCTCTCACCACTATCAACATTAATGGTGATAAAGCAGGAGCAGGGCATCTTTATTTCGAATTAAGTAAAGCAGCAGACAAAGATATAACTGTCACTTTTAAAGTAGACGAAGCTGCACTTACTGCTTACAATGAAGCCAACGGTACCTCTTATGTAATGTACCCAACCAACAAATTAACTTTAGAAAATGATGGTATTGTAACAATTCCCGCTGGAAAAAGAAAATCTGCTTCAGTTGAATTAAATATTTTATCAGGAGGTACAGTTGGATCAACATATGCCGTAGCCGTATCTGCGACAGCCTCTGATGGAATAAATATGGCTTCTAACAATCAGTCATATATTTATTTAGTGAAACCATTAGCCGCTATTCCCGATACTCAAAAAGGAGAAGTCAAAACGCTTTGTTATATCGAAGTAAATAATGAAAACATCCTGAATGTTGGGGAATATACAATGAAAGAAAGTGGTAAACCTTTTTTTGATGTAGTCAGTGTTTTTGCTGCAAATATCCGCTTAAATGCAGAAGGAAAACCATATATTCATTGTAATCCACAAGTTACTTTTGTATTAGAGAATGCTGATAAATTAATTCGTCCATTACAAGAAAAAGGAATTAAAGTCAATCTATCTATTTTAGGAGATCACACTCCTGCAGGCATGAGAAGTTTAGGAGATGAGGCAGCAAAAGACTTTGCTAAAGAATTAAAAGCTTATGTTGACATCTATGGATTCGACGGGATTGACTTCGATGACGAATACTCTGAATATGACAAAGTTCCGGGACATCCCGGACTAGTTCCAGCTTCACAAGAACAATATAGCCGTTTAGTATATGAATGTCGGAAAATAATGCCAAATACATCCTTAGGAATATATTGGTATCAAAGTGATGACTATCCTAGAGGAGATATTGAGGGAAAAACCGTCAACGAAATAGTAGATTATGCAGTCTATGGTATGTATGGTGGATGGAATCCTCTTTCTACAGATCTTTTAGAGAAAAAGAAACAATGTCCATATGCCATAAGACTATCTAATGGGATTTCTTACAACACTAGCTATTTAAACAACATCAAAGCAGATTGGGGATACTTTGCATTTTATGATTTACAAGCTTCTAAGATTTATGATACCAAAATCAGTGAAATTGGTAAGATTCTCTATAACGACGAAGTAGTTTGGAGTGGTCAGGTTTATGGAAGAACTGACTTTACATCCTCAGAAACTACCGCCCGCATTGACTATAAATATTACCTCGGCGAATGGGAGGTTACTTCTGGGACTTCTTTCAAATGGAACAATACATCTTGGAGCTCATGGGGTGGTACTATGAAATACACCATAAGAATTGAAGAAAATGTTAAAGATGAATCTTATTATGTATATGGTTGGGCTCCTCCTTATAATCAAATCACTGATAAATATCCGTTATTAATGAATTATATTGCGGAAACAGCTAGCTTAAGTATCCCAATTCCTCAAACGATCCATAAACCAGATGCAACAGACCCGCTTTTATGGCAGTTATGTCTTGGCACACTTGGAGACTCTAAACAAATTAATTCATGGAAAAGGGAAGATAAAGAAGGAACTATTGTGAGTTCATTCGGAAATGGCGAAAGGTTATACCTAGATCACCGCCCTGCTACTAATTCTCAATCTACCATGATTCCATTTTGTTCAAATGATAATGGAACTACTTGGCTGTATATTCATACCAATTTTGGTGACCAGCATCCTAAGAATAATTTTACGCTAAAAAAGAAGTAATAGAATTATAAGATTTTATTTTATAGTATTTTCATAAATAAAGCACCCTAAGAGTTTTAATTAAAACTTTTAGGGTGTACTTCATTTACAAGAACCTTTTGATATAAAAAATATCAGAATGAAACCAATTGATTTCAAACCAACTGATTTCATACTTTATATTCCAACCATCTATTCCACCTGCTCCTTCGGATAATTCACCAAATACAAAGTCTTCGTCGCACGTGTGAACGCCGTATACAACCAACGGAAATAATCAGGAGTCAAATACTCGTCCGTCATATATCCCTGATCCAAGAACACATTCTGCCACTGTCCGCCCTGTGCTTTATGGCAAGTCACCGCATACGCATACTTCACTTGCAATGCATTATAATGTGGGTCAGCTTTCATCTTCTTCATCCGGTCACGCTTATTGGGAATATCTATATAGTCTTCCAGTACCGTATAAAACAATCGGTCATTATCCGCTTTCGGTAATGCAGGCGAATCTGAATGCAAAGTATCCAATAACAAATTAGCATCCAGTTCAAAATCATTCTGGTCAGGAAACCGAAGGGTAACTTCTGCAAAACGGAAGCCGTACATTTCACGGGTACGGCGGACACGACGGACAATAGCAATTTCACCATTGGCAATGAAATCCATTTCCTTATACTTTTCCGTCCAGTAATAGTTGTTCTTGGCAACCATCAACATATCCCCTGTATTCAATTCATCTTCACGCCAAAGAATCTGCGCACGTATTCCGTTATTATATAGGTTCGCACGTTTATTAGAACGGCAAATTACAATCGTTTCGTCCATTCCATCATGGTCATAACAATTGTTTAGTTCTTCAATCAATTCCGTACCCGGCACTACTTTTATGTCGGGAAAACCAGTTACCTTTATCTTAGGTAAAGAGTAACATTCATCTTCCGCAATCAATTGTCGCAACTGTGTAGCATTCCATAAAATACCGGACTCTTGTACTTGGCGGACTACCTGAGTTAAATCGACCTCACGTACTTCAAGACCATAGCCTCTCAATGCATCGGTAAAAAGTGCCGGACTCAACTCCTCTCCTACCGGAGGAAGCTGTGCCGTATCTCCCATCAACAAAAGACGGCATCCCTGCCCCGAATATACGAACTGTACCAAGTCATCCAACAAACGTCCTGTACCGAATACACTACCGGACAGCCCCTCATTTGAAATCATAGAAGCTTCATCGACAATAAACAATGTATTTGTAGACAAATTGTCATTGATTGAAAAGTTATTCAGTTCGTTGGAGAAGGCCTGTTGTCTGTATATTTTCTTATGGATAGTAAAAGCCGAATGTCCCGCATACGCCGAAAAGACTTTCGCCGCACGACCTGTCGGAGCCAACAAAACAGATTTTTGTTGCAACTGGTCCATCGTTTTCACCAATGCTCCTACAAGAGATGTTTTACCTGTACCGGCGTAACCTCTGAGGACAAAAACTTCGTCCGCCGAAGTAGACAGAAGAAACTCTGAAAGAGATTTTACAGCAATTTCCTGCTCTAAAGTTGGTTGGTAAGGAAAATTTTCCTTAATTTGCCTTTCTAAATAGTTATTTATCATTTTTGTACGAGAAAAAAGTTCCTTGAACTATCGTATTTAAATTTATTTATTCTATTTTTGCGATGCGAATATAACAACTAAAAACATAATTTATCATGAAAACAGTATTTAATATTGTATTGGTGCTCTGTGCTGCTGCACTGATTTACATCTGCTACAACAGCATTATGGGTCCTATCAATTTTGAAAACGCAAAAAAAGACAGAGAAAAAGCAGTCATTGCCCGTTTGATTGACATCCGTAAAGCACAGCAGGAATACCGCACGCTTCACCACGGAATGTACACAGACAAATTCGACACACTGATTGATTTCGTTAAGAATCAGAAGTTGCCGTTCGTTATGAAAATGGGACAGTTGACAGACAAGCAACTGGAAGACGGTTTGACAGAAAAGAAAGCTATGTCTATCATCGAAAAAGCGAAGAAGACAGGCAAGTATGACGAAGTTAAGAAATGGGGACTTGAAAACTTCAAACGCGACACCATGTGGGTAGCCGTTATGGACACTATTTTCCCGAAAGGATTCAATGCAGACTCTATGAGATACATTCCTTACGGAAGCGGTGCACAGTTTGAAATGAATGTTAAGAACGACACTGCTAAATCAGGAGCTCCTGTATTCTTGTTCGAAGTAAAAGCTCCATATGAAACTTATCTGGGCGGACTTGACAAACAGGAAATCATTAACTTAAAAGATGTTCAGAGCAAACTGGGTAGATACTGCGGTTTGATGGTAGGTTCTATCGACACTCCGAACAATGGTGCTGGTAACTGGGAATAATGATTGATTTTACTAAATCAAAACAATATACTTTATCCATCCGTCTTAGTACGGATGGATTTTCTTTTTCTATCTATAACCCGATTCACGACGACTCTCTGTCAATCATAGAGAAAGAGATAGAGCCCTCTCTATCCCTCACAGCCAATTTGAAAACCGTCTTTCACGAATCGGACTTCTTAAGCCATCCCTACAAACGGGTGAATATCATGATGGCGGGCAAACGTTTTACGATTGTCCCATTGGATTTGTTTGAAGAGGAGCAGGCGGAGCTTTTATTTTATCACAATCATCAGAAACGGGAGAACGAAACAGTGGCTTTCAATATTCTACAGAAGAATAATGTGGCCGTCATCTTTGGTATAGACAAAAGTGCCTGCACGTTTCTAAAGGAGCAGTATCCCGAAGCACGTTTCTATTCCCAATCCACCCCGCTCATTGACTATTTCTCTGTCAAAAGCAGATTGGGAAACAGCAAAAAGATCTACGCTTCCGTACGTCAGGAAGGAATCGACATCTATTGTTTTGAACGGGGGCATCTCCTTCTTGCCAACTCCTTTGAATGTACGCACACAGAAGACCGTATCTACTATCTGCTGTATGCCTGGAAGCAACTGGAGTTCAATCAGGAACGGGATGAACTGCACCTCACCGGAACACTCCCGGACAAAGAAATCCTGATGAACGAACTGAAAAAGTTTATCTTGCAGGTATTCATTATGAATCCTGCTACTAATATTGACATGCAAGCCTTATTAACATGCGAGTAATCAGCGGTATATACAAACGAAGAAGATTTGACGTGCCACGAACATTTAAAGCACGTCCCACAACAGATTTCGCCAAAGAGAATCTGTTTAACGTACTCAATAACTACATTGATTTTGAGGAAGGAATAACTGCACTTGACTTATTTGCCGGAACCGGAAGCATAAGCATCGAACTCGTTTCCCGGGGATGCGACCGCGTTATCAGCATTGAAAAAGAGCCTGCGCACCACTCATTCATTGCAAAAATCATGAAAGAGGTGCAGACAGACAAGTGCCTGCCGATACGGGGTGATGTATTCAAGTTTATCAAGAGTAGCCGCGAACAGTTCGACTTTATCTTTGCCGACCCGCCTTACGCTTTAAAAGAGTTGGAAACAATACCAGAACTTATTTTCCAGAACAATCTCCTCAAAGAAGGGGGATTATTTGTACTGGAACACGGGAAAGACAATAACTTCGAAGAGAATCCGCACTTCATCGAAAGAAGAATATATGGAAGTGTAAACTTCTCCCTTTTCCGGTAAAGCCGGTTAAACCTATCAAGTATTAATTAAAGTAGCGGGGCTAATAAACGTACAATAGACTCCGCTGCCTTTTGTCTCCACGAACGTCTTACCCAGTTCTTCAAGAATATCTGTGTACTCTCACGTTGGTCTTGAAGGAATATTTCTTTCATTTCGAGTGCAGTGTTTACATCATACATAAAAGCATTCACTTCAAAATTATGCTCAAAGCTACGGAAGTCTATATTAGTAGAACCGACGGTAGAGAGTAAATCATCCGAAACCATGAGTTTGGAATGCAAAAAACCTTTCTTATAGAAATAGACTTTCACACCTGCCTGCATCACATCTGCCAAATAGGAGCGTGAGCCAAGATGGGTAATCCAGTTGTCGGCACGTTCCGGCAACATCAGGCGTATATCCACCCCGGACAAAGCCGCTGTCTGCATAGCAGCCAGTATTTGCTCTGTCGGCAAGAAATAGGGGGTCTGCATATAGAAATATTTCTTTGCATTGGTAATCGCTACGGTCAGTCCCTGCATTATTTCCTTCCAAGGTCCGATAGGTTCACTGGTGACAATCTGCACCAACGAGCTACCACAAGAGTCAATCTTTGGAAAATAACGGGAAGCTGTAATCAGCGTACGGTCTACGAAGTACCAATCGAGCAGGAAGGCTGTTTGTAAACCATGCACAGCTTTGCCTTCCAGCATGATATGTGTATCACGCCAAATCCCCCAGGAGAAACCACGCATATAACGTTCCGCGAGATTCATTCCACCCACAAAGCCTACACACCCGTCAATAACGACAATCTTTCTATGATTCCGGTAATTCACCCTACTGGTAAATAAAGGAAAGCGCACCTTCAGGAAGCTGCGCACCTCAATACCTGCATTACGCATTTCTTCAAAAAAACGATTGGGAACATGCCAGCATCCTACATCGTCGTAAATCACTCGCACTTCAACTCCCTGAGAAGCCTTTTCAATCAATACATCCCTGACCAGACGTCCGATAGCATCATCCTCAAAGATATAATATTCCATGTGGATATGTTGTTTCGCTTTCTGGAGTTCACGCAATAATGATTGCAGTTTCGTATAACCTTCGGTATAGACAGCTACCCGATTTCCTTCAAAAGGAAATGCCTGATTGGTATGCTGAAACAGTTGGATAAGACGGGAATATTCATATTGGACTTCAGAACAATCCTGTGCCAGATATTCCGCCATCGGCTTCTTGAGCAAACGGTCGTAGCTCTTCTGACCGATAATACGTTCGCGACGTTGGCTTCGACCAAAGAAGAAATAGAAGACAAGGCCTACGATAGGAAGAAAGAGTAATATCAGTATCCATGCCATAGTTTTAACAGGATTCCGGTTGTCAAGAATGATAATGACAATCGTACCAATAATGGCTCCGAAATAGAGGATATCAAAAGCCACCGTTGCTATCTGGCTGAGTATATAGTTCCAATCAATCATGAGAATCTCCTTTTAAATGGATACTAAACAACAAATATAGAGTAAATTATCGGATAAACAAAAAAGTCCCGGTGACAACTATCAGTCGTTGTACCGGGACTTCTTATTTTATAATAATTTACTTACTCTTAAAAACGCATCATACGGGTTGGGCCACCACCACGCGGACCACGATGACCACCACCATCAAAACCGCCGTGCCGCATATTTCCACGCGCTTCCTTATTTCCGAAGACATTCAGACGGTAAGAGAAGCGAAGCATACAATAGCTGTTGACTCCGTTATATTCCGAAACGGAACGCATACCGTCAGTCAGTGAACGACTGATATTAGATTGCTGTCTCAAGATGTCATATACTTCAAAGCTGATTGTCGCAGCATTTCCCTTCAGGAAGTTCTGGGCAATTTGGGCATTCCAGATAAGTTCGTTTCTATTCATACTGGCATCACGGTAACCACGACGTGAATTATTCGTTATATTGGTAGACAGTGTCATGCTCCAGGGCAAAGAGACATTGGTACTTGCACCATACCCGAAAGTATAAGGTTCCTGATTAGTGTTCGGGTTCAACTTATTACGTTCAAAGTTATAGTTGATTGAACCATTGACAGAAAACTCAAACCAATCATTACGGAACGTTCCATTCAGATTCTCTGCTAAGGTCAGTGATGTGCTTGTATTCTTATCATTCACTTGGGTGTCGTCGTTATAAAGGAAAGACACATCATTTGTATAGTTGGCACGTGAAAAAGAATTGATAGTGAAACGCTTGTCTTTCAAAGCTGTATTAAACCCAAACATACCCATTGCAGTCCAGTAACCATTAATATTCTCCGGCTGTGAGATTGTTCCACCGGTAGTCTGATTATAATTGGTAGCATTAGTGATTTTATTTTGAGTCATATTAAAGTTGGCATGTGCCATCATTCCTCGCTGTTTATCAGCATTGTAGGTATTATAGAACAACCGCATAGAATGAGTGAAAGAAGGTTTCAATCCCGGATTACCTTTAGTGATTCTCAGCGGATTGGAGTCATCGGTCACATCCAACAGGTTTTCCATGCTTGGCTGACCTGCACGTCCCCGATACGTAAAGCGTAACTGGCTCACTTTAGAGAACCGATAACGGAAATCAACGTTAGGAGCAAAATTAAACACATTTCTTTTCACGACTGTATCTATTTCCGCTTTCTTATAATCCAACCTGGTGTTCTGTGGTTGCAATGACATTCCAAAGTTCAATCTATACTTCTCGCGGATAATATTAAGCCCTGCATTGATATCATGGTTGTAATATTTATACTGAGCATATTTACTCAAATTCATATCCTTATTAGCTTCGTAGCCCTCAGGCAGCTCGTCGCCAAAATTCCAGAACCAATCTTGATCTTTTTCAGTTTCAGGAATCAGGCTGTATGTACTTTTATCACTCTCACTATATTTATACTGGAATTTATAACGGAACTGCAAGAAAGTAGCTTTCGCAATCGGTTCATTATAAGTTAATTCTGCCGTATAATCGTAGCTCTTGGTCGGAGAAGTGATATACTGCTTACGTTCATCATCCTTCTTTTCTGACGCTTTATCGAAATAACGTGTCAACGACTCACTAAACGACTCACTGTCATTATCCCCATAACCAAACGTACCACGGAAAGTTATATTTCTTCCTTGATTATTCAATCTTCTGTTCACTTGTAAAGAAGCATTAGCAGACAGGTTGTCACTTTCAGATGCAGACTCACTGTTGCTGGCATTGACACGAATATCTTTTAATGGATCATCCGTACTTCCCCACTGAATCTTATTCAAGAAATCATTTGGATTGGACACCAGATTGAACGGATCACTATCAAAAGTCCCCGATTCGGAAATAGAATACCCTTTAGACTTTCCATAAGAAACATTCGGTCGGAAAATGATATTAGTCAGCGTATCCGGTTTCCATTCCAGGCGGAAATCGGCATTAAAGTTCGTATTCTTATTACGGTTTTTATTATTTGAATTAGAGAAAGAACTTCCATTCGTCAAGAAACGTTCCGAATAGTTTGTAGATATTGCATCGCGGTCGCTATAATTATAGCGGGCACTACCACCTAACTCTAACTTCTCTGTCTGAGTGGCAAAGTTAGCTCCAATCATCTTGGTAGCAGTCAGCCCATTGCTATTCCTGAAACGCGGTCCGCCGCCACCGGAAAATCCCTGGTCGTTCACGTTATTGGCCGAACCAATCAAAGAGAACTGGCTATTATCGACAAACCGGTTCAGCATCAAGTTGCTTCCATAGCGGTCTTCCGTACCACCGGCAACACTTGCATTACCAAACCAACCTTGATTCATTCCTTTTTTCACTTTCAGATCGAGAACAGTTTCCTCTTCCCCATCATCTATTCCGGTGACGCGAGCCAAGTCCGATTTCTTATCATACGTTTTCAGTTTATCAATCATATTGACTGGCAGATTCTTCAATCCTGTTTTCACGTCACCGCCAAAGAATTCCTTACCGTCCACCATAATCTTCTTCACTTCCTTACCGTTGATTTTGACATTACCGTCATCGTCAATCTCCGCTCCCGGAAGTTTCTTTACTAGTTCTTCGAGCATGGCGCCTTCGGGAGTGCGATAAGCAGCCGAGTTATATTCTAATGTATCTTCCTTCACTACCACTTGCGGAGCCTCAGCAGTAATCACCGCTTCTTTCAGCATAACAGCATCCGGTTCCAACGTGATCGTTCCCAACTTTTTGTCGGGTGCATTGGCAGCCAGTTGAACCGGTACAAGTTTAGTACGGAAGCCGATATAGGAAACCTTCAACACATATTTCCCGGCTTTCACTTTAGGGAGAGTAAACCAACCTTGATTACTGCTGGCTATACCAGCAGCATAAGCACTATCGGGCAATGACAACAATTGGACAGTAGCCTGTGCCGCGGGTTCCTTTGAGTCAGATTCCACAACACGTCCCGAAACGGTAATCACCTTATTCTGTGCGAAAATTGAGAAGGTGCATAGCAACATCAACACCAACCCTGCAGAAAATCTTTTCATTTACCTAATTTACGATTATATTAGTAGCAATAACAATGTCTCTTTGACAAATAGAACCGCAAAAGGTTTAATTGGAAAGAAAATTATCTTTTAAAGAACCGATCAACAAGCGCTTTTTTCAGACCAAACTCTACACAAAGCACATTAAATATCAAGAAAGTAAGAAAAGAGGAAGTATCCACGTTAATCACATCTCCTTGTATGACGCGCCACAACATTCCTCCGAAAACGAAGAGAAAAGTCAGGACAATGGCATTACGAACAGCCGAATTACGGATTCGTTCCGTTTCGCGGCTCTCCTCCTTGCTCAACGCAAAGATTATCAACAAGCATCCCGCCATCATCAGCAATTTTGTACATTCCTTATAAAATAACAGATTACTATCGGTCACCATCCCCCGCATCACCAGAATAAAAGGTATGAACAGAGCCAGCAACAGGATTACATATCCCAAAGGACGACAATATACAGGTAATAATGCTTTCATGATTGAATGATTGAACGTTTTAACGGGACAAAAGTAAGTATAAAAAAGATATTTTATATACATTTGCAGGGTAAAAAAGCAAAAGAATCATGAGTAAACAAGAAGTCATTCTCTGTGAAAGCTTGGAAACGAGCCTGAGTCGTGCCATCGAACAGTGTCCGCACGACAAATTATTCATCCTCACAGACGAGCATACCCGGCATCTCTGCCTGCCTTCCCTAAAGGAAACCACCTTACTGAAAGACGCCGTTGAAATCTGTATCGGAGCTGAGGATGTACATAAAACGGTGGAAACACTTGCTTCCGTATGGATGGCATTGAGTACCCAAGGAGCTACGCGCCACTCTTTACTTATCAACCTCGGCGGGGGGATGGTGACGGATCTGGGCGGTTTTGCCGCAGCTACATTCAAACGTGGCATCTCCTATATCAATATACCAACCACCTTGCTGGCGATGGTGGACGCTTCTGTTGGCGGCAAGACAGGAATCAACTTCAACGGACTGAAAAATGAAATCGGTGCATTCGCTCCGGCAAGCAGTGTGCTGATTGAAACAGAATTCCTGCGTACGCTGGACGTACACAATTTCTTTTCGGGATATGCGGAGATGCTCAAGCACGGTTTGATAAGTAATGTTGCGCATTGGGCGGAATTACTAAGTTTCAACACATCCGATATTGATTACGCGGCCCTCAAGCGATTGGTTGGCGAGTCAGTGCAAGTAAAAAAAGATATTGTGGAGCAAGACCCCTTTGAACATGGCATCCGTAAAGCGCTAAACTTGGGACATACCGTAGGACACGCATTTGAAAGCATGGCATTGGCAGAGAACCGTCCGGTTTTGCACGGATATGCAGTAGCCTGGGGAATTGTATGCGAATTGTATCTGTCTCATACTAAAGTAGGCTTCCCGAAAGAGAGAATGAGACAAACCATCCAGTTTATTAAAGACAATTACGGTGTGTTCGCATTCGACTGTAAGAAGTATGAACAGCTTTATGCATATATGACACACGATAAAAAAAATACTTCGGGAACGATTAATTTCACTTTACTGAAAGACATCGGAGATATTTGCATTAACCAGACTGCCGACAAAGACACCATTTTTGAAATGCTGGACTTCTATCGCGAATGTATGGGGATTTAATCCCCATACTTATTGGCAAATATCACATGTGCGCTGTCCTAGTCCAAGCTACTCATCCGGTACTGAGACAGTGACATTCCGGTATGCTTTCTGAAAAAACGTCCGAGAGAGGACTGATTGGCAAAGTTGGTCTTAATTGCTATCTCCTGAATATTCAAGCTGGTATTCTTCAGCAAGGCTTTAATTTCCAGTATGATATATTCTACAATCCAGTCTTTGGCAGACTTTCCGCTTGTCTCCTTGATAACCATAGTCAGGTACTTGGACGTGATACACAGTTTATCTGCATAAAAAGCTACATCTTTATTTTCTTTGAAATGCTTCATGATTAGCCCGAAGAATTTATTAGCCAATTCTTCTTTACGTGTATCTTTCCGCACAGTCATCAAAGCGGATTCCTTTTGATAAGCATTGAACAGTTCCAGATACAGATATCTCAGCAAATGGGTTATCAGTTCCCGTCTGTATACGTCTTGAGACTTGACTTTATCTTTTATCATCCCCAGATAATTGTATATACGGGGAATATCATGTTCTGTCTGCGGATACCAAAAATGGGTTCGCATATAGAAGAAGAAATGCGGGGAGAATCGTGGGACTCCACTCAACGCATCACTAAACAAGGAAGATGATATCACCATCGAAACGGTTGAAAAATCTTCACTAGGCTCACTGAATGAGACAAATTGTCCGGGTAATAATATAATAAGTTCCTCCGGTTGCACCCAGTGCACATCTTCGTGTACAGTAAGTTTCGCTCTTCCACTCAAACAATATACAATCAAAGCTGACTGAATATTAGAAGGGTAGGAAGTCAGAGGAAGATATTTCAGATTCTGATAAAATTTAAAATCGTCACCCAAGACATATATCTCTAATGTCTCTCTATTTTTAATGTCTAACATTTAACACCTTTCTATCTAAACTAAGTCTTATTACTACAAATGTATAACTTCCTGAAATACTGCGCGCCCTAAATGGAAATATAGTATCATACTAAGGAAGTCACACACTCTTTATTTGCATTAATTTATAAACAAACTCACTGATTGATAGTTCATTTCGCGATTCCCCGTTTAGCTTTATTATCTACTGCCCGATATATTATAGTGTTTTTATGCAACCATTCTGGTTTAGGGCTCCAAATGAAAAAACATCAGATTGTATGCTAATTCAAGTAAAACTACAGAGAATATCCGCAATCCATTCTACTCAAAATCAAAGGAATTATAAGAACTAACAGAAGGTATACTACAAAATTCACAGGAATTATTTGCTATTTCAAAATTAATCCGTACTTTTGCATCCGCAATTCGGGATGTAGCTCAGCCCGGTAGAGTACGCGTCTGGGGGGCGTGTGGTCGCAAGTTCGAATCTTGTCATCCCGACTACTGGAAATCAGCCATTTACAATTTAGTAAGTGGCTGATTCATTTTTTAGTGGAACACATTTGGAACATATTCACCTAGAAATATACCTGACAACAATGAAAGAAGACCCGAAACATATCCATATCAGCGAATACAACTATCCATTGCCGGATGAACGCATTGCCAAATTCCCGTTGGCTGTCCGCGACCAGTCGAAATTGTTGGTGTACCGCCGCGGTGAAGTAAGCGAAGATACTTTCACCTCTTTGCCAGAGTATCTGCCTAAAGGTGCTTTGATGGTATTCAACAACACAAAAGTTATTCAAGCAAGGCTACATTTCCGTAAGGAAACGGGGGCACTGATTGAAGTATTCTGCCTCGAACCGATTCAGCCCAATGATTATGTTCTGAACTTCCAGCAAACGGAACATGCCGCATGGCTTTGCATGATTGGCAACCTGAAGAAATGGAAAGACGGAACCTTGAAACGGGAAATGACGGTAAAAGGATTGCCAATCACACTGACCGCAACGAGAGGAGAAAGCAGAGGAACCAGCCATTGGGTAGACTTCTCATGGGATAATCCGGAAGTGACTTTCGCCGATATTCTCGAAGTATTCGGGGAGCTTCCTATTCCTCCTTATCTAAACCGGGAGACGGAAGAAAGCGATAAAGAAACTTATCAGACGGTTTATTCAAAGATTAAAGGTTCGGTAGCCGCACCTACCGCCGGACTGCATTTCACGCCCCGAGTATTGGATGCGCTGCAAGAGAAAGGAATAGAACTTGAGGAACTGACCCTGCACGTAGGTGCGGGAACTTTCAAACCTGTGAAAAGTGAAGAGATTGAAGGTCACGAGATGCATACGGAATATATATCTGTCAACCGGAGCACTATCAAGAAACTTATCGACCATGACGGTTGCGCCGTTGCCGTAGGGACTACTTCGGTACGCACACTCGAAAGCCTGTATCATATCGGAGTCACACTGGCTGATAATCCGGACGCTACGGAAGAGGAACTACACGTCAGACAATGGCAGCCTTATGAAAAGTATGACCAGATTCCCCCGGTAGTTGCGTTGCAAAAGATATTGGGGTATCTTGACAGAAATGGTCTTGAAGCTCTTCATACCAGTACACAGATCATTATTGCCCCCGGCTACCAGTATAAAATAGTAAAAGCAATGGTTACTAATTTCCATCAGCCGCAAAGCACCTTATTACTTTTGGTTTCCGCTTTTGTAAAAGGAGACTGGCGCACGATTTATGATTATGCCCTGAGCCACGATTTCCGGTTCCTGAGTTACGGAGATTCTTCCTTATTAATGCCGTAAGGATATTACAAATACCATGAGGGTATCGTAAATTGCGATAACCCTTCCTATAAAAACAGTAGAAACAATGATGTCAAGCGATAACAACCAAGAAATGTTCCCCGTCGTCGATGAACAGGGAAATATCACCGGAGCCGCCACCCGCGGAGAATGCCACAGCGGCAGCAAATTGCTTCATCCGGTCGTCCATCTGCACGTCTTCAACACGAAAGGGGATTTGTATCTGCAAAAACGTCCCGAGTGGAAAGACATCCAACCCGGGAAATGGGATACGGCCGTAGGCGGACATATCGATTTAGGCGAAAGCGTAGAGATAGCCCTTAAACGGGAAGTCCGTGAAGAACTGGGCATCACGGACTTTACTCCCGAGCTTCTGACTAATTATGTTTTCGAGTCCGACCGCGAGAAGGAACTTGTATTCGTTCATAAGACAGTCTACGACGGTGAAATCCGCCCCAGCGACGAACTGGACGGCGGACGGTTCTGGACCGTCGAAGAAATAGAAGAAAACCTGGGAAAAGGCATTTTCACTCCCAACTTTGAAGGAGAACTGAAAAAAGTATCCCTTATTCCTTCTCTATCCAAGTAATGATTTTCTCCGAGAACGGGCTCTCTTTGGGGGCTACGAACCCAATCCAGTTTCCGTTCTCGTCAATCATAAACTTCTGGAAGTTCCACTGAACGGGTGCATCTTCTTTTCCATTCAGTTTCTTCTCCGTCAGCCATTGATAAAGTGGAGCCATCTCCTTGCCTTTGACGGAAATCTTAGCCATCATCGGGAAAGTGACATCATAGTTCAATGAACAGAACTTGGCAATCTCTTCATTGCTCCCCGGTTCCTGTCCCATAAAGTTATTGGCGGGAAAGCCGATAATAACGAAGTTCTTATCCTTATACTTCTCGTACAATTCCTGCAACTTGGCATACTGAGGAGTCAAGCCACACTTTGAAGCCACATTCACCACCAGCACTTTTTTCCCTTTCAAAGACGAAAGAGGAAATTCCTTACCGTCAATCGTTTGCACAGTGAAGTCGTAGAAAGACTTATTCTGCGCTTCCAAAGATATTGCACACACCATAGCTACCACCATTAAAATAAATGATTTCATACTCAATATGTATTTAGTTCGTTTCATATTAAACGAACCGATCTGAAAAAATGTTTGCTCCACATCACATTATTCTTCGATGTTTTGTCCGGCACCGGGGAAGCATGCCTTCGGCACCGAGGAAGAGGGTGTCCGGCACCGAGGAAGGTAGCCTTCCCCACCGAGCAACATTTATTAACCTTTCAGCAATAGGGAAGTCACCGTTTTTTCCTGTCTTTACCTACAAATGGACAACTAACAGTATTTATACAATGAAACGACAAATCCTCTTAATCATCTGTCTGCTACTCGCAGCCGCTAAAGGCAAAGCCCAGGAAGAAGAAAGAACCCGTGTATGGAAAGTAGAACTTACCGGAGCGCTAAACAATTACTCAGCCTGGGAAATAGAACCGACCATCACTTATCAACCTATTCCCTACGCAGGCATCACCGTGGGGTTACTCTTCTGCAATATCATAACAGATGAAAGCTACTCGGGAATCTCCAAAGACCAGCAATGGCGATGGAGTTCCAGTGACGACACCCCGCTTTGCCATCTGTTCGCGTTCCGACCCGCCCTGCAGTTTGCCACTCCCGCCCTAATATTGGGAAAAGACAAAGACATGGCACTTTCCTTTATCGTGTCACCGGGACTGACTATCCCGCTATCCACCAACAAAAGCCTCGACATCGACTACTACCCGAATGCTTCCGGCGCATGGACAGCAATGAGATTCGACCGTATCAAGAACCGGGGCGGACGAACCGTATTCTATCATATAAAAGGTATGTTCACCCTCGACTTGGACGAGCAGTACACTCTTTCGGCAGGATACACACTCTCCGATTTCGACATGTACAGTGGCGGACGAAACATCACCGTAGAAGGCAAGAAGCTGACCATGCCCAAGTTCAACTTCATGCATTCCTTCTTTATAAGTATCGGATACAGGTTTTAAAAGAGCAGTTCCCCCGCAGAACATTCAAGCCGACATTTCGTCACTTCGCCCTGCAATCTTTCCGCTTCAAACGTTTCCGGCTATCACGAACGCAGATAGTCCGTAGTTTTGTAACATGAAATAATAACACAAAGAGAATCATGTTTACAGCCATTGTACGTTTTTCAATCAAAAAGAAGATGTTTGTAGGGCTCACTACCCTCTTCCTGCTTATCGGCGGTATCTACGCGATGTTGACATTGCCCATCGACGCCGTGCCCGATATCACCAACAACCAGGTACAGATTGTGACCGTGTCGCCCACCCTCGCACCGCAAGAGGTAGAACAGCTCATCACCATGCCTATCGAACTAGCGATGAGCAACATCATGAATGTAGAAGATATCCGTTCCGTCAGCCGCTTCGGGCTATCGGTGGTGACCGTTGTGTTCAAAGAAAGCGTCCCTACCCTCGATGCCCGGCAGCTTATCAACGAACAGATACAAACCGTCACCGGAGAGATTCCCCCCGAACTCGGAGCACCGGAAATGATGCCCATCACCACCGGACTCGGAGAAATCTACCAGTACATACTGAAAGTAGCCCCCGGCTACGAAGAGAAATACGATGCTATGGAACTCCGCACCATTCAGGACTGGATGGTGAAACGCCAGTTGTCCGGCATACCGGGTATCGTAGAAATCAACAGTTTCGGCGGCTACCTGAAACAGTATGAAGTCGCCGTCGACCCGGACGCGCTCTTCTCACTGAACATCACCATCGGAGAAGTATTCGAAGCCCTCAGCAGCAACAACCAGAACACTGGCGGAAGCTATATAGAAAAAGCGAAGAATGCCTATTATATCCGGTCGGAAGGTATGATTACCCGGACGAAGGACATCGAGCGCATCGTTGTAGCCAACCGGAACGGGATTCCGGTACATATCAGCGATGTAGGCGTAGTCCGTTTCGGCTCTCCCAAACGTTTCGGCGCCATGACAATGGACGGCGAAGGCGAGTGTGTAGGCGGAATCGCGATGATGCTGAAAGGAGCCAACGCCAACGTCGTCACCCAGGAACTTGAAAAAAGAGTAGAGAAGATACAGCACCTGCTGCCCGAAGGTGTCAGCATCGAACCTTATCTGAACCGCTCGGAACTGGTGAACCGAAATATCTCAACCGTTGTCAACAACCTGATTGAAGGTGCAATTATCGTATTCCTCGTACTTATCATCTTCCTCGGCAATGTACGTGCCGGACTGATTGTCGCGTCAGTCATTCCGCTGGCGATGCTCTTTGCCTTTATCATGATGCGCCTTTTCAATGTCACCGCCAACCTGATGAGCCTCGGCGCCATCGACTTCGGTATCGTTGTGGACGGCTCTATCGTCATACTGGAAGGCATCCTCGCCCATATCTACGGCAAGCAGTTCCGGGGACGGACATTCACCCGTGAAGAGATGGACAAAGAAGTGGAAAAAGGAGCATCCGGCGTAGTCCGCTCGGCAACTTTCGCCGTATTGATTATCCTGATAGTATTCTTCCCCATCCTCACCCTCAACGGAATTGAAGGGAAATACTTCACCCCGATGGCAAAAACACTTGTATTCTGCATCATCGGAGCCTTGATTCTTTCACTCACCTATGTCCCGATGATGGCATCGCTCTTCCTGAAACATACCATCGTGGTGAAACCGACACTTGCCGACCGTTTCTTCGAGAAACTGAACAGCGTATATCAACGCTGCCTTCGCTCCTGTCTGCATCACAAGTGGCGTACCGTCATCGTAGCCTTTGCCGCGCTAATCGGTTCGCTCTTCCTCTTCACCCGGCTGGGTGCCGAATTTATCCCGACCCTGGACGAAGGCGACTTTGCCATGCAAATGACATTGCCTGCCGGAAGTTCGTTGTCAGAAAGTATCGAAGTATCCCGTCTGGCAGAAAAGACGCTGATGGACAAATTCCCGGAAATCAAGCACGTGGTTGCCAAAATCGGAACGGCGGAAGTCCCCACCGACCCGATGGCAGTAGAAGACGCTGACGTGATGATTATCATGAAACCTTTCAAAGAATGGACCAGCGCAGGAAACCGTGCGGAAATGGTGGATAAGATGAAGGAAGCACTCGAACCACTGTCCGAGCGTGCCGAATTCAACTTCTCGCAACCGATACAGCTCCGTTTTAATGAGCTGATGACAGGAGCCAAAGCGGACATTGCCGTCAAACTGTACGGAGAAGACACCCACGAACTCTACGAAAAAGCAAAAGAAGCCGCCGCCTATGTAGAAAAAGTGCCGGGAGCGTCGGACGTCATCGTAGAGCAGACGATGGGATTGCCCCAGCTCGTAGTGAAATACAACCGCAGCAAGATAGCCCGCTACGGCATCAACATAGAAGAACTCAACACGATTATCCGAACCGCCTATGCCGGAGAATCCAGCGGTGTAGTGTTTGAAAACGAACGAAGGTTCGACCTCGTCGTCCGTCTCGACCAGGAGAAAGTAGCGGATTTGAATCTCGACAAATTGTTTGTGCGCACTTCCGAAGGAATCCAGATTCCGGTCGGAGAAGTAGCGAGCATAGACCTCGTCAGCGGACCTCTCCAAATCAACCGCGACGCTACGAAACGCCGTATCGTCATCGGTGTCAATGTGCGTGACGCGGATATACAGCAAGTGGTGGCGGACATACAAAAGACACTGGACAGGAACGTCAAGCTGAAACCGGGATATTACTTCGAATACGGCGGTCAGTTCGAGAACTTGCAGAACGCTATTCACACACTGCTCATTGTCATTCCGGTAGCATTGATGCTCATCCTGTTGATTCTGTTCTTTGCTTTCAAGAATATCACCTATACACTGATGGTATTCTCCACCGTTCCGTTGTCGCTTATCGGCGGTATCGTCGCCCTTTGGCTGCGCGGGCTTCCGTTCAGCATATCGGCGGGTGTAGGCTTCATCGCATTATTCGGTGTGGCGGTGCTGAACGGTATCCTCATGGTGAATCACTTCAACGAACTTCGTAAACAAAACGCTTACCCCATGACTACAAATCGAATCATCGCCAAGGGAACTCCGCATCTGCTCCGTCCCGTATTCCTGACAGGCTTGGTGGCATCATTGGGATTTGTCCCGATGGCTATCGCCACTTCCGCCGGTGCCGAGGTGCAACGCCCGCTGGCAACTGTCGTTATCGGTGGATTGATTATCTCCACTGTGTTGACGTTGCTTATCATTCCGGTGTTCTACAAAATTGTGAACTCATTGGCAACCTGGAAACGTCCGGGAGCCAAGTTTCACCTGCCGTTCTTCGTCCTTCTTCCCCTGTTCCTGCTGATTCCTTCTTTCGTTTCCGCGCAACAGGCATCGACCGTCACTTTGGAACAGGCTATCGAGATGGCGAAACAGAATCACCCCCGTCTGAAAATGGCAACAAACGCCATCCAACAAGCCAAGGCTACCCGTGGAGAGATTGTAGAAGCATCCCCAACCTCATTCAGCTATTCCTGGGGGCAACTCAACGGAGAGAACAAGAAAGACAAGGAACTGGCTTTCGAGCAAAGCCTGGGTTCTCTGCTGACGCCGTTCTACAAGAATGCATTAGTCAACCGACAAGTGAAAACAACCACATTCTATCGTCAGATGGTGGAGAAGGAAGTCACGGCAGAAGTGAAGCGGGCATGGGCGTACTACCAATACGCCGCCAACCTCTGTGCAATGTACCGCGACCAGGATAAGATGGCGGAAAAGTTACAGCATATCGGTGAACTGCGTTATCAACAGGGGGAAATCACTCTGCTCGAAAAGAATATGATGACAACCGTCGCCGCCGAACTTCACAACCGTTGGTTCCAGGCACAGGAAGAAGAGAAAATGGCTTTGGCACGCTTCCGTTGGAGTTGTTATTCAGACCAGCCGATTGTTCCGGCAGATTCTACCTTATCGCTGTTTTATACCAGCCTTTCAGACGGGACACTGTCGGGAGCACACACTGCTTACTTTCAAAGTCAGGCGGACGAAGCGAAAGCAATGCTTCATGTAGAGCGGAGCCATTTCTTTCCGGAAATCAGCGTGGGATATACCCGCCAGGATATTCTTCCGTTGAAGAATCTGAATGCATGGATGGTGGGTATCTCCTTCCCTATCTACTTCCTGCCCCAAAAGAGCAAGGTGAAGCAAGCACGGTTATCCGCTACCTCAGCACAAATTCAGGCAGACGCGAATATTCTCGAATTGAGAAACAAAGTGCTTGAGCTGGAAGCTTCACTTCGCAGATACAACGAGAGCTTACGCTACTACACTTCTTCCGCCTTGAAAGAAGCGGACGAATTGACCAAGGCTGCCAATCTCCAGTTGCAACAGAGCGAAACGGGTATAGCGGAATACATACAGTCCATAACAACCGCCCGGGATATTCGCCGCGGCTATATCGAGACTGTCTACCAATATAACATTGCCGCATTAGAGTATGAACTCTTTAGATAAGTGGAGAGTGGAAAGTTGAGAGTTTTGATAATACATTTTATTATAAAATACAGTATATGAAGATGAAGAAGATATTTTATTCTGTCCTTTTACTTGCTTTGACAGCTTGTAAGGGCAACCAACAAATTACGGATAACGAAACTGGTATGGTTTCCGCAACTGAAGTTGCGGCAGACACCGTGGCGAAACAACCCGAAGTGGATGCCGTCACTTCCGCGACTTCGAAACCGAATCAGGTTTCATTCAACGGGCGCATTGTCCTTCCACCCCAACGACAGGCGACCATAGCGTTAACGATGGGTGGGGTAGTCAAGAACACTTCTCTGTTGCCCGGACAACATATAGCTAAGAACGCAGTTATCGCCACCTTGGAAAATCCGGAATTCATTACCCTGCAACAGACTTATCTTGACAGTCATGCGCAAGCGGAATATCTTCTGGCGGAATACGAGCGTCAAAAGGCACTTTCCGCCGAACAGGCGGCTTCGCAAAAGAAGTTCCAGCAGAGCAAAGCGGATTATCTCTCCATGAAAAGCCGCCAGGATGCTGCCGCCGCACAACTCTCACTACTGGGTGTCGCCCCGGAGACATTGCTAAAGAACGGCATCCAGCCATTGCTGGAAGTGAAAGCCCCCATCAGCGGCTATGCAGCCAATGTGGCAATGAATATAGGCAAATATATCAATCCGGGAGAAGCTCTTTGTGAGATTATTGACAAAAGCTCCCCGATGCTCTGCCTGACTACTTACGAAAAAGACCTTGCAGACATACAAGTGGGCAGTCCCGTGCAGTTCCGCGTCAACGGGATGGGAACGCAGACTTTCAACGGAACAGTAGTCTCCATCGGACAAAAAGTAGACGAAACCAACCGTTCGCTCGAAGTTTATTCATCTATCAAAGAGACAAACGCACAATTCCGACCGGGCATGTATGTCACAGCACATATTCAGAAAAACGATTAATCACTAAAAAATTCTCTTATCTTTGCAGTATGATAGTAAAGGCAATAAAAAAAGACAAATATGTGCTTTCCACAGTCATTATCTCGATGGCTGTGGCGGTATTAATCCATTTTCCGGAATCTGTATCCCTTTTCGACCGGTTCGAGAGCCATTCGTTATTTCCCGGAATGAAGTTTATGGATGTGGCTAATGAGATACTCTTTACTTTTCTGTCTCTGCTCCTGCTTTTCGCTGTCAATACACGGCTGTTCCATTTCAACCAGTCGTCTATCAAGATTACGGGAACAAAGATTTTGCTCTCTTTCATCCTGACGTGGATATTGAGTAATCTGTTGGGACAAGTCTTTGTCTTTCTGCACAAAACGTTCGATATTCCAGCTATCGACGCGATGGTACACCATTATCTGCATCCGTTGAGGGATTTCATCATGGCGTGTCTTGTCACCAGCAGTTGTTATATCATCCATCTGATATACCGCCAGCAGCAGGTGCTCATTGAGAACGAGCAACTCCAGGCGGAAAATATCCGCAACCAATACGAGGTCTTGAAAAACCAGCTCAACCCGCATATGCTATTCAATTCGTTGAATACTTTGCGTTCATTGGTACGTGAGAATCAGGACAAAGCCCAAGACTATATCCAGGAACTTTCCCGGGTACTGAGATATACCCTGCAAAGCAACGAGTCACAGAGTGTCAGCCTTCGCGAAGAAATGGAATTCGCTTCCGCTTATATCTTCCTGCTAAAGATGCGCTTTGAGAACAACTTGCAGTTCGACATACAGATAGCCAAAGCATACGAAGATTTCCGGCTTCCACCGATGGCTGTGCAAGTATTGATTGAGAATGCCGTTAAACACAATGAAATAAGTAACCGGAAACCGCTGGCTATCCATATCACCACAGACGGGAATGGCTTCTTATCCGTCAGCAATGACATTCAGCCCAAATGGACTGCCACCCCCGGAACGGGTATCGGGCTAGTTAATCTTGCCAAGAGATACCACCTTTTATTCAAGCAAGAGATACAAATCACAGAGGATAAAGAATTTACCGTTTCTATTCCCCTGATTGACGAAGCACAATAAAAACAGTGATTTACAGATAAAAAGACACCATGAAGACTGTCATTATAGAAGATGAAAAGGCAGCGGTACGCAACCTTTCCTCATTACTCAACGAAGTAAAGCCGGACGCGGAAATTGCCGCCATACTAGATAGTATCGGTTCCACTATCGAATGGTTCGGCTCTCACCCGATGCCGGATTTGATATTCATGGATATTCATCTGGCGGACGGATCGGCTTTTGAGATATTCAATCACGTCAGTATCACTTGCCCGATTATCTTCACCACTGCCTATGACGAATATGCTCTGCGGGCTTTCAAAGTGAACAGTATCGACTATTTACTGAAACCTATCGGCAAGGAAGACATCGAACGTGCCCTCGCCAAACTGGGAAACTTACAGCATACCGCCGCTCCCGACTCTCAACCGCGCCACAACCCACACCAGGAAGAAGAACTGCTACAACTTTTCCATTCGCTCAAAAAGCAGGAGAACTATAAGACGCACTTCCTTATCCCAATGAAAGGAGACAAGCTCTTGCCTGTCTCCGTAGATATGATACTATTATTTTATATCAAAGATTGCCAGGTTAAAGCTGTCTTAACCGACGGCACAGAATACAACTTTACCCAAACTCTGGACGAACTCACCGACTGTCTCAATCCCCACCTTTTCTTCCGCGCCAACCGCCAATATCTGGTGTCGCGGGAAGCTATCAAAGATATTGATTTATGGTTCAACAGCCGGTTGTCCATCAATGTGCGCTATTCCGGAATCAAGGAAAAAATTCTGGTCAGCAAGGCACGGGTGGCGGAGTTCAAAGAGTGGTTCTCTAAGAAACAATAACATACGCCCGGACTAAAAAAGCACGAAGTGTAGAGCAAAAAGTTTCAACCCCATTTGAAACTATTAGTTTCACACCGAGAAACACTTCGTTTCATTACTTGAAACACTTCGTTTCTCGGTGTGGAACACTTTGTTTCACTACATGAAACAAAAAGTTCTATTCGATGATAGCAGCAAAGCCACCGTTCCTTACCATTTTTACGGTAAAGGAATCTCCCGCTTTCACTTGAGATGACTTGCAACGGTAGTCCATAGCCTGCCGTCCCGCATTGATTCCATCTTCAAAAGATGTCATTTGATAAGAACGGTTCTTTTTCAAGAAGTCAAGTTTCACCGTAAACTCACGTTGGGTTTCGCCATTGTTAGTAATCCCCCCTATGTACCATTTGTCACCTTTCCGTTTGGCGACAATTACATATTCGCCCGCCTTGGCTTCCAATGCCACTGTTTCATCCCATGTGACGGGAACTTGTGTTATGAAACGGGTACAGTCTTCATTCCGATAATAAAGGGTGGGATTATCCGCCAGCATCTGCAAGCCACTTTCAAAGACCACAAAGAGAGCCAATTGATAAGCCCGGGTTCCGATGCTTGCGGCATTGGGACGTTCCGCACTGTACACATCGGGTTGCATGCTAATCATTGCTCCGGGTGTATAGTCCATCGGCCCGACTGCATTGCGCATGAAGGGTAAGTACAAGCTATTATCGGGACAGCAACCACCCATTTGCTCCATTCCCCGTACCCCTTCATAGGAGAGCACGTTCGGATATTTATACTCCAGTCCCGCCGGTTTGAAAGAGCCGTGGAAATCGACGAACAATTTGTTTTTGGCGGCTTCACGGGCTACACGCTCATAATAGTTCACCATCCACTGGTCGCTTCTATCCATAAAATCAATCTTGAGCCCTTTCACACCCCACTCATTGAAAGTCTTGAACAGGTCGAAATTGTTTTCTACAGTCAGCCATGTAAGCCAAAGTACGATTCCTACATTCTTTTCTTTGCCGTAACGGATTAACTCGTGCAGGTTTACTTCCGGATTGGGCGTGTAAGGGTCGCGGGTACTTTTAGCCCATCCTTCGTCCATGATGATATACGGAATACCAAATTGGGAAGCAAAGTCTATGTAATACTTGTAAGTCGCCAGATTGTATCCGGAAACGAAATTCACGTCCGGCCCGTAAGGGGAAGCATCGTTCCACCATTCCCAACTCACTTGTCCCGGTTTTATCCATGAAACATTTTGAAGTTGGTTCTTCTCAGCCAATTTGTAAGTCATCGTATTCTCGATTAACTGACGGTCGTTTTTAGTAATCACGAAGTAACGCCACGGATAATTCCTTGTCCCTCTCGTTTTGGCAATATAATCGGCTTCCTGAGTAATCTTGACACTGCGGTCACCACTCTCGGTAAAAGCAAGCGGAGCTTTAGGGAAGGTGGAAACCATTCCATTCGTACCCGTCCCCTTGAGGAACATACACGGATAATCCGTCAAGTCCGATTCGCTGATTAGAATTTTATAGTCTTTCCGTGTATCAATCAGAGCAGGCAGAACTGCCATCCTATCTTCCGGCTTCCATACATTGCTCTGAACATGCGTATAGGATTCTTCATAAGCAGTTTTGAAACCACCCGGCTGTTGCAGATGAAGCTGGTAATCCGCCGGGAAATTGATGACGAACTCTTCCCCCATTACTTCGACTTCACCTTTCAGTGAAGTGACAAACCGGTAGGCAACTCCATCGTTAAACACACGGAACTCTACGGAATAATCCTTGAAGGTTAGTACCAACTGATTATAACTGTTATCAATTCCTGCATACTTCAACGGCACAACAGGAGTCAGCCGTTCATTTACACTGGTACGCTTCTGGCGGCGTAACTTGGGATTCTGTCCCAATACCTGATTCTTCAAAGTCAGTTGCAGGGAGTTGTCTTTCAATAATACTTCTCCATTGTAATCTATGCTATAATAGATTTTATCCGAAAGATTGAACGACACTTTTAGTTCTCCGTTCGGAGAAACCAGTTCCAACTTCTTCTGGGCATGAAGTGACAATACCAGACACAGGAACACTGATAGCAAAAAATACTTTCTCATTGTCTTTACTTTATGTTATACATGGTTAGATTGATATTTCATTGTTTTTCCCGGAAGAGAAAGGGAAGGCGGCACAGCCTCATCCAATACGCCACGCTTGTAGTTCGGTCGGTTGCTCATCACAAAGCGTAACTTCACACCATCGCGGACATCTTCGTATCTCAGATAGGATTTGCCGTACTTTTTGCCATTGACGTACAATTCCTTCACGTAGACATTCTCCGGTGACCAGTTATCGGCTGTCATTTCAATCAGCTTGCCATTGCTCATCCGAACGGAGATTGCTTCCACACAGGGAGAGCCGATATTATAGATATTGCTTGACGGAGTAACCGGATAAAAGCCGATGCAGTTGAACATATACCATGCCGACATCTGCCCGCAATCATCATTCCCACTCAGTGCGTCCGGAGTATCACCATAGAAACGTTTGGCGATAGTGCGAACCCATTTCTGACATTTCCACGGCTCCTTGAGGTAGTTGTACAGGTAAGCTACGTGATGGCAAGGCTCATTCCCGTGCCAATAGGCTCCAATGCGTCCCTGTATGTCATGTGCTCCCGGAATGTCATCCGGCAATTCTACGGTAAACAGTTCATCCAAGCGGGTACGGAACCAGTCTTTGCCTGCTTCGTTTATATACCCTTGTACATCTTGCGGTACCGTCCAGGTATATTGCATGGTAAATCCTTCTGTTATGTCCCCCCATCCATGCACGGAGCCGGGACCTTGATAAGCCACCGGAGTGAACGGCGTGCGCCAGTTTCCCTTGCTGTCCCTGCCACGCATATACTTTGTTTCCGGGTCAATCAACGTCTGATAAGAGAGGGCGCGGTTTAGAAAATAATGGTAATCGCCTTCTTTTCCCAGTACACGGGCAGCCTGTGCGATGCAATAATCATCGTAGGCATACTCCAACGTTTTCGACACCGATTCCGCTTCCTTATCGAAAGGGACATACCCCATGGCACGATATTCCGGCAAGCAGTCGTAGTTCGGGTTCATCGCCGTTGTTTTCATGGCTTCATACGCACGCTCGTAGTCGAAGCCTTTTACACCTTTCACCATCATATCCGCCAACACGGAAACGGCATGGTAACCAATCATACACCAAGTTTCGTTTCCATAAAACGACCAGACAGGAAGCATTCTTTCCACACTCTTGTCATAATGCGCCAGCATTGAGTTCGCAATATTCGCATTTACTTCCTGCTGAACGAGATTGAACCAAGGATGCAAGGCGCGGTATGTATCCCAAAGAGAGAATACGGTATAATTTGTGAAGCCTTCCGCCTTTTCTATATTCTTGTCCAATCCACGGAACTGTCCGTCGGCATCCTGAAAGACGAACGGGTGCAAAGCTGCATGATAAGCCGATGTATAGAATGTTCCCTTTGCCTTGCGGTCGGCAGTCAGCGCATACTTTCCAAGTTCCTTTTCCCAAAGAGTTTCTCCTTTCGCCTTCAGTTCGTCAAAAGTCAGCTCGGAAAGCTCGCTCATATTATTCTTTGCTCCGTTTGTACTGACTGCCGAGATAGCAGTTTTTACAATCACTTCCTCTCCTGCCTTAGTATCAAAAGAGATACAAGCCATAAGGTTCTTTCCCCAAGCCTCATAGCAGCTACGAAATCGGGAAGTATTGTAAATCACCGGTTTCCCGTCCTGCATAAAGCGCAATCCTGTCAGTTTTCGGGAGAAAGTAGCCGTGAAATAAATGTGCCGTTCGGGTCCCCAACCTTTCACCAGTTTATATCCGGTGATGGTAGAATCGTTTTCCATACGCAGATTCGACCATTCGCAGGATTGCCACAAAGTATGATTCATGTCAATCATAATAAATGCTTTCTCTGACGCAGGATAAGTAAAACGAAACATGCCACTACGTACTCCCGAAGTCATTTCGGCTTTCACTCCATAGTCCGCCAGTTCTACTCCGTAATAATTGGGAGAAGCCCACTCCTTTTCATGCGAATAACGCGAACGGTATCCTTTATCGGGTTCTTCATGCGTACCCGGTTCGAGTTTCATTTCTCCCGTTCCCGGAATAAACAGGAAGTCGCCCAAATCCGGTATGCCGGTGCCGCTTAGATGCGTCAGGCTGAATCCCAACAGTGTGAGATGCTTGTATTTATAGCCCGAAGCGGCATCATAGTATTTGCAGTCCGTGTCCGGGCTCATCTGAATTCCCCCGAAAGGAATCTGCGCACCAGGATACACATTGCCATACCCGTCTGTCCCTACAAATGGATTCACATAGTCAATCAGCCGTCCGGTTTGAGCCATGCCCGGCAAAATCACGCTTACCAGACACGACCAAACCAAAAACAATCTTCTTTTACCCATTACATTGCCATATCTGTTCATATTATTATGCTTGTATATCTCCCACGGCAACCTGGTATTCATGCCATAGTTCGTCAATGCCATATTCCGCTCCCAAGATATGTTTTATAGCCCCATCGAACGACCAGGGAATCACTTCCAAGGCACTCCGGTTGAATTTACGCAGAAATTCCGGATCTTTATTGTCACGCAGCCAGACAAAGAAATAGCCTGCCGTACGATACCCGTCCATGTAGTTTCCACCTTTCGGACGGGCATTCGGACCGTCAAAACCACCGTTTGCCACACGCACGGCATCCGCCATACCTTCGATAAATGCCCAGAACACGCGGTTGGTTCCGTAAGAGCCGACTCCCTGCGGTTCCAATTGATAGGCGTGTGTCAATTCATGCAACAACACTCCGCGCGTCTCAAAAAACAGCTTTGCCGTATCATTTTCCGCAAACGATTTCTCAATGTGGCGGGTACTGTAAAAGATGGTAACTTCGCCATCACCACCGCCTTTGGCAGAAATTCCTTCAATATCTTCCAACGTATAGTGGATTTTATCAACCGGGACGATACTGTCTTCCGGTGATTTATAAAGTGTAGCCAATACCGTACGAGCCTGTTCCTTTATATAGGATTCCGCGTCGGGAATAATCCGGTGGTAGATGTCCGAACCTTTCGTTTCGGGCGCTTTATCTTCGAATATGACGGTTCCTACATTATACTGATTCCACGCATCATCTGCAACTTCATTCTGATTATTCAAGATTGAAGAGCAGGCTCCCATGCCCACCGACAGGCAGGCAACATAAATCAAATGTCTCTTTTTCATGTTTTTCTTCTGATTATTTAGTGATTCCATCTGTCAACGAATAAGGTTTGTCCTTTGCTGCCACGCCACGGTGTTTGCTCGGTGATGCCGCCATCTTAAATTCCAGTACGCCACCCTTGAGTATATCTTCGTGTGTGATATACATCTTATCATACAGCTTCCCGTTCAGTTTCAGCGACTGCACATAACGCTTTTTGTCACTTACATCCGGCGCTTTGATTTCCAAAGTCTTCCCATTGGGAAGTTTCAACTTCAGATAAGGCAGGTACGGCGCTCCGAGCACATACTGGTCTGTCCCCGGACAAACCGGATAGAAGCCCATCACGGAGAAAAGATACCATGCCGACATCTGTCCGCAGTCATCATTTCCGCCCAGTCCGTTGATGTCATTCCGGTACATCTTATTCAGGATTTCGCGTAGCCAATATTGGGTTTTCCACGGCTGGGAAGTCCAAGCGTAAAGATAGGGAATATGATGGCTTGGTTCGTTGCCATGCACATATCCGCCTACCAGACATTCTTCCGTTATATCTTCGTTGTGTTCATAATATTTCTCCGGCAGATGCATGGAAAACAGTTTGTCCAGTTTGTCTACAAACGCTTTCTCTCCCCCCATCAAGTCCATCATACCGAAAACGTCGTGCGGCACGTGGAAAGAGAAATTCCATGAGTTTCCCTCGATAAAACCTTCACCATACGTCTCCAACACATCAAACTCTTTCTTGAACGAACCGTCGCTATAACGGGGACGGGCAAAACCGATTGCTGTGTCATAGATGTTCCGGTAATTCAAGGCACGTTTCCGGTATGTTTCCACAATCTCCTTCTTACCGGATTTCAAGGCTATCTGATAGATAGTCCAGTCATCATACGCATACTCCAGTGTGGACGAAGCGGCTGTTCCGCTCTTGTCCAGCGGAATGTAGCCCAGTTTCATATAATCCGCCACACCTTCATAATAAGGTACAGTAGAAGTACTGACCATTGCATCCAAAGCTTCTTGCGTATTGGGAAAGACGCCTTTGGTTATCGCGTCCGCCAACACAGAAACGGCATGATAGCCGCTCATGCACCAGTTCTCATTTCCCATCAGGCTCCATACGGGCAACATTCCGTGTACGCTCTGCTGTTCATGCTTTATCATTGATTCCACCATATCCGCATTACGTTCCGGTTTCACCAAGTTCAGGAATGGGTGTTCAGCCCGATAAGTATCCCAAAGTGAGAATATCGTATAATTAGTAAATCCCTTTGCTTGATGGATATTATGGTCTAAACCACGGTATTGTCCGTCTACGTCCATATATACCGACGGATTAATCATTGTATGATAAAGCGAGGTGTAGAACATGGCTTTCTGGTCGGCAGTCCCTTCTATCTCAAAATGGTCAAGTTCATTGTTCCAGTCTGTACGGGCAGCTTCTGCCAGTTGTTCAAAACTCTTCCCGGATGCTTCGGCACAAAGATTACGGATGGCTCCTTCGGTGCTGACTGCTGAAAGAGCTACTTTCACTATCAGTTCCGGTTCGTCAGCCGTGTCGAAATTGAAGTAAGCCACAATCTTACGTCCGGTAATCTCCGGGAAATTCGTCTCCAGGTTGAAGCGACGCCAGAAGCCGTTGTAGAGAACTTTTTCCTTGTCTTTATAGCCATAGTCCTTAATAGGTTGCGACAGGGAAATAGCAAAGTATGTATAGTTTGTTCTCGCCCACCCGTTCGTGATGCGATAACCGGTCAATAACGTGTCATTCTCTACACGCAGGTTTGCCCAAAGCACCTTACCGTCATAATTGTAAATGCCATGTGCCAAATCCAGAATCAAATGGCCGTTTTCGCCTTTCGGGAAAGTATATTTATGTATTCCTGTCCGTTGTGTAGCGGTCAGTTGCGCTTTAATCCTGTAATCATCCAGCATTACTTCATAATATCCGGGAGTAGCCTTCTCCGTAGCGTGACTAAAACGGGAACGGTATCCTTCATTGGGATTTTCCGCCCTGCCGGGATTCAGTTTTAGTTCGCCTACGGCGGGCATCAATAAGATGTCGCCCAAGTCCGAGTGTCCTGTTCCGCTGAGATGGGTGTGGCTAAAACCGACAATGGTCTTGTCACGATATTGGTATCCGGCGCAATACTCATAAGCATTTTTTTGATAGGCGCCATTTATATTATGTGGAATTGTGTCTGTGTCCGGACTTAATTGTACCCACCCGAAAGGTGTGCAAGCACCGGGAAAGGTATGTCCCATACCATTTGTGCCGATAATCGGATTGACATAATCTGCTGGTTGTACCTGTGCGAAAAGAAATGAAGTTCCTATCAGCAAAGCTGCTCCGAGTGACAGTATTTTTATGTTGTTCATGGTTTACGAGTTAAGGGATTAATATTACTTCAAAATGAAAGGACAGTATGCTGATAACCATAATCCGGCTTTCACTACTTTGTCTTCTACCCATCGTAGAAAGAAGCAAAAGCCGGACTAATAAGCCCTGATTTATAATCTATTCTTTATGGTTTATCATCTACCATAAACCAATTATCATTTGTCGGGCTCAAGAAATAAATATAAGATATCATCCTATCCTCGCCATGTACCTTGCCCTGTACCATATCCTGTATCATATAAAAACCATCCTCATCATAGAAAGCTGTAAAGAACTTAGCCAAATTCGCATTTGCCCTATTTACATCTTCCGAATCATGGCTTCCAAACGGCTGTGTCGGTTGTCCGCTGTTGAAATAAATGCGGTCTGCATCATCTCCTACCGTCCAGTTTGTAGGGTATAAAATATACCATATCAACTCTTCTTGCGGGCCGGGACAAAGAACAAAATATCTTTCGGGACGATCATCCAGTTCGATATCACCTACACCTTTCCATCCCAATTCTTGCCAAAGTTCCTCTTTTGCATCACCATGACTGTAGTAATTGGTTATCTTATGTTTCTTCCAAGAAGAACCTGTGTAATATTTTACAATGTCCTTATTGGAGTCTAACGGCAACGTACAATCACTCGTCATTGCATGAGTTGTGAAATTATAGTATAGATGTTGCAACAAATTTCCATCAATCTCAACCGACTCACCCAACGTAAAGGTTACCAGTTCATCATCAATTTTCCAACTCAATGCTATATCCTGATGCTCCAATACTCTCTGATTCAAACGGCTGAAGCGGATACTTCCACTACCATTTTCGTTTCTTGAAATCGCATAATGGATAACAAATCGTCCTTCACCGTTACGAAACACTCCGGTACCGTTCTTTGACAGTTCTTCAAGTTGCTTTTTCAAAATTAGAGCGTCCGCTTTATCATTCTCATTTGCTTTCAGCTCCGTTGTTGTGACCGAGACAAAGCTCACTTCCCGGGCACTGGAACGTTCCGCCATGACAATCTCCTGTCCAGAAGTTTGCGTTATTTCAAATGTCTCTTCCGGATTACCGGGCAGATACTTCAACGCACCGCTCATCGTAAGAACAACCACCTTTTCACCGTCAAAATCCAGATAATAATCACTCTCCACCTTATCTTCCAGAATACTCTTATCCGTATTGGTCACCACGGTACCGTTTTCGTCAAACTGGAAATAGCAGATGTGTCCCTGATAATTTATCTTCCAGCCTTCGGCAGCACACAACGCTTTCTTTACTTCCGAAGGTTTCAGCCTGTCAGAGCTCATATTTCCTTCGTTCTCCCATTCTTTCCAGACATCTGTCATGCCACAACTGTAAAGCGTCAGGCATAATGTCAGTAATATATAAGTAAGTTTTTTCATGATTAGAAATATTTTAATTAAGAATAATATTCAAAGTCATCATCTCCCCACATTCAGCACACTGCTGGCGATACGCATCGGAGAAAGGGCATAAGAAGGTGGCGTATAGGGTTCAAGATTCCCTTTTATCGCATATCCTGCCGCAGCTCCCGCATCTATAATACGAAGGTCGATGACAGGTGGAATCACCTTATCGTTTTTAATTTCCAGCAGTCCGTCTTCTTTTCCGTCGCTGTATCCACCGGCAACCAATGGTAAAAGTCCCCACGGATTACGCATTATGAACAATGAATTATCATCCGCCGCAGGATAGAAACTATAAGCATGAAGACTCACCGACTTGAAGTTACCTATCGGCAGGTCACTCGTCGTAAATCCGCCAACCACAATCTTACGCTGTTGCAAAGATACCATTGCGGCACGTTTGAGTTCGTTAACAGACAATTTATTGGGAGAGAAAGCGAAGCTATTGCCGCTTCCGGTGAGGATGGCAGAAACATATTCACTTGCGATTCCATTAATATCCGATGTTCCACCATAGATCTGCTTCCACTTAATCACTGCCTTCTCAACCACAGTAGCCCAAGTGACTTTATTATTCTTTCCGGAAACCGCACCAATGTTGCCGTCATCATCCTTTACGAAATAGTTGCTCACTCCTATCTCCACCGCTTTTCCCTTCGGGTCAAACAAAGTAACCGTAAATGTGTTATTCCCGTTTTCCTTCACCATCTTCTTGATGTATTTCGGGAAAAGATAAGCGATAGAAGCCATCACCGCACAAGCGCAACAGTCACCGATAGAATGTTGGTTGACATCTGCCGGCTGCGGGTCGCCGAAAGGATAGAGTGAACCGACCTGGAAAGTAGCCCAGGAAAGTCCGTCGAAAGTATTCGGTTCTTTGGCAGGATCTTTCAACCACTCCAAATCAGCGGCAGACGCTGTAAAGCCACCCAAATGTATCGTTCCCATAGGAGTTTCCGGAGAGTAGGTGTTGCCCGTTGAGAAAGCCATCAAATCATCTATGTTCCCGTCGAAGGTAGCTGCGGAAAGTACCCATTCGGCTATCTGCGTGGCACTTCCACCGTTGTTTTCGGTAATGGAAAGCTTATAGTAGCGGTAAGAAATGGCATTATCAAGCTCAAAGGTCTTTGTTTCTTTTCTGTCAGAAAAGACCCGGTTAGTCTGTTTATCAATCGTCTTCCACGTTTTATTATCGAGCGAACCGTATAAAGTCCATGATTTAGGATCCATTTCCGGCTGGTTGTCAGCGGAAGTCAACGAATAAGTAAGTACCACTACATTGCTGTTTCCATTCCAGTTGATATCGAACTTATCATGATAGGTAATATATTTTGTATTCACGTCATTATCCACCAGTTTTCCGATATCAGAACCTGCCGGAGCATCGGAATACTGGGCAATAATCGTGCCGCTCGAAGGCATATTCGCGTTGCCGTTTCCCAGCGTCCAGTAGGGGGAAGACTCTCCCCCACCCGGTGTTTCGTCATCATCGCCCGAGCAACTGCCCAATCCAACGGCAAGTGATACGACCAATCCTAAAAACACTTTCTTCAATATGCCTGACTCTAATTGTAATTTATTCATCATAGTCTCTTCTTGTTTGTTTATTGTTCAACTAACCAACCATAATTCTGCACCATTTTCGGATTACGGCGCATATCCTTATCTGGTATGGGAAACAGATAATGCTTTTTATCGAATACCCGCAGTTCTGTCGCCACTTTCTCGAAAAATTCAGGAAGGTCCTTTGTATAATTCAAGCCGTGAATTTCACCGCCTTCACCACCTTTGTGATAAGAAGGATAAATCCATCCGTCACCATTACCCATGTCCGCTACTTTCCACCGACGTACATCAAAGAAGTGTTTCCGTTCAAATGCCAACTCTACCAAACGTTCACGACGAATACGTTTATCCACATCCGTGCGATTCAATGGACAAGCTATTTGTCCGGCATTGCTACCATATCCTTTCAACCCTACACGTTCACGGACTTTGTTCACCAGTTCCAATGCCTTTCCGTATTCGCCACAGGCACTCAGGGTTTCAGCGTATCCCAGATACATGTCTGCCAGACGAAGCAGGATAGCTGTTTGCTTGCCTGACCATACTCCATTGATAGGAGCTCTCTTACGAACACCATAACCTGTATAAGGAATATCCAACGTAGCTTTCGCCAGTCCGGAGTTGCCATTTTTGTACCACTCTGTCGTTATCCAGGAGCCGTCACTTCTCGGACGTACCCATCTGGCACCGTTGAATGTGATGCACACATAGAAACGAGGGTCACGGTTTGCCCACTGCTTCAACGTCATGTTAGTATTCTTTTCAAAGCAAACGACATTAGAGTTTTCGTTCTTGTATTCTTCCCCGCCGTAATAGTCGGAAGAAGGAATACCGGTATATTCTTCATAGTTCGCTTCGTTGTCTTCGATACGATAGCCGTCTTTCATAAAGAACAAATCGACCATTTCCTGTGTAGCAGCAAATCCTTGTCCGCCTCTCAAATCACTGGCTTCACCCGCATGATAAGGAGTAATTTCAAAGTTGTCGGTACCGTAATCCTCTACCTTCACCAAAATCTGCTCTTTGTTTTCATCACCGTAGTTCATGCCGGAAGTCACCTGACGATAAGATTCGTAATAATCGACATTACCATTATTCTTTACTGTATAAAGCTCATAAATTCCTTTATCCACAAAGTCCGTAAAGAAGTTCTTATAAGCCTCGCGTGCGTCATCCCATCTCTTTTGTTCGTTCTCTTTATCCTGAGGGTAAAGTTGTTTTCCGTCATGATTCTTAATCTCCGCATAGTCAGGATTACAATTGAACAACGGACTTGCAGCATACAACAGTGCATTCGCTCTCATAGCCATGCAGATTCCTCTATCCATATGTCCCAGATTAGAGCCATTGTACTTCTCAGGCAAATCAGCACCTGCCTTTTCCAACTCATCGGCAATATAGCTGATGTATTCGTCCACAGAATTACGTTCTTTCAGCAAGTCGTCCAATGGAGCGTTAACGTCTAAAGGTTCTTCGCCCAAAAGAATGGCAGGACCATAAGAGCGGAAAATCCAGAAGTAATAGATAGCCCGCAAGGCGCGCGCTTCCGCTTTCCATACAGTACGTTCGCCTTCGGAAGCCTCAGTGCACTTGTCAATATTCTGAATAAAGGTGCTAGCTTTGGCAATACCTTTATAATATTCAATAAAGTAGTAATTAATCCAACTGGAAGAAGCGTATGTCCTTCCTGCTGTCCACTCATTCGTGTTGTGCCAGCTCCACGAGAAATCGGCTTCCAACGAACCTGCACTCCAGGGAGCTCCGTTCGGAACCATGAAACGTTCATTGTTCTCGTTCGGCACATAACTATATACATTATTCAGAAATTCTATCGCCTTCGAGCGGTTGCTGAAGGTTTTATCCATATCATACCACTCTCCCGGTATCGAATCGAAATAATCGTTGCATGAACTGAAACCGAATGTCAGCGCCAGTGCCAATGCTCCTATCTTTACTATATTTTTCATACTCATTGCTAATTATTAGATTAAAAACTTACGTTTACCCCAACTGAGAATGTGCGGGAATTAGGATAACGCGTACCGTCATTCGTATTTAGTTCCGGATCCCAAAGTTTGAACTTGGAGAAAGTCAACAGATTCGTTCCCATCAGATAAACACTGGCACTATTCAAGAAAGTGCCACTCAAAAGTTTCTTCGGCAAGGAATAAGAGATGTTCAGTTGTTTCAAACGCAGGAAACTAACGTCTTTCTGCCACCATGTGCTGGTCTTCGTATTCTGTGCATTATCGCTTGATCCGTAATAGAGACGGGGATAAAATACATTCTCATTGGTCGGATCATCTTCAGACCATCTGTCGGTGATGTTAGAATAGAGGTTGGAAAGACCGGATGAATCGGAGAACGGATTCACACCACTGCCGCTCAAACAACGGTCAGCTTTTGCATTCCCGGCAAAAAGAAGCCCGATAGAGAAATTACTTATCTGCAAGTCAAATCCGAAACCATAATACAACTTTGGCACATCACCTTGACCAATCACGCATCTATCATTATCATCTATTGTACCATCTCCATTCAAATCCTTATATTTGATGTCACCTACGCGGGAAACTTGTCCTGGATATAACTCACCAAATTGTTTGGAATGATCCATTATCTCTTCCTCACTGGTAAACAATCCCTCGGCAATCCATCCCCAACGGGCATTGACATTCGTTCCGCGAGTCTCCAGCCACGGGTATCTCACAGCCGGACTATGATCTTCCACTATCTTATCTTCATTGTAAGCGATATTTCCGCGTACTGTCAAGTTAATATTCTTGCCTATCGGCTGATTCCATTCCAACATGGCTTCCACTCCTTTATTGTCCACAACACCTAAGTTACCATAAGGCATCTCCACAAATCCCGTATAATCCGGAAGATTAGAACGTTTCAGGAAGATGTCTTTACGATGTTCCTTGAACAGGTCTACCGATACGGAAAGGTTGTTATTAAGGAACTTCAAGTCAAAGCCTAAATCCTGCTTGTGGGAAGTAGACCATCCAACGTTCACTCCATATTTGGTTACTCCGTAGCCACCTACCCAAACATTGTCCGTACCGAAACGATAACCGTCATTGGAAGCCATCATTTCCATATACATGAAGCGACGGTTGGTAACGGCATCCGTACCTACAAGTCCGTCCGTATAGCGAATCTTGAAGAAAGAGATATATTTTTGCAGAGGTTCCCAAAATGTTTCATTAGATACCGCCCATCCTAAACCGACAGCGGGAAAAAAGCCGAAGCGTTTGTTAGGACTGAAGTTTTCAGAGCCATTATATCCGGCATTGGCTTCCAGAAAATAACGGTCGTTCCAGGAATACGTCAGACGCATGGCAATGCCTTGCTGCTTGTATGGTAAGGAACCGATGATTCTATCTTTGGAAGATTTGTCTCTTTCATCGCTATCATCATATACATAACGCGCTTCCTTTTGGTTATAAAGAACCAATCCACCTAAACGGTGCTTGCCGAAAGAACGGTCATAGTTCAAAGACGCTTCAAAATAGGTGCTGCGTTTGTTTGTCCCTTCCGTATCAAAAGAGAGTTCATTGTTTCCTTCGTGCGTGCGATAGGTCTTGAAAGTGCCGTCGGCATTGTACACGTCATCATTCCACAACCCGGTCACCGGGTCTTTGCTTCCGCTGAAATAATAGGTATCTTCCCACTTCTTATATTTTAGGGAACGTTCATTGCGCACGTCAAAAGCAACCATGGCAGATACACAAAACCCTTTGCTCCATTTCCAGAAACCTAAGTCTTGAGTGACCCGTATGTTCGAATTCAACTGATTATTTGATTCATTAGTATAACCGCGACGAGCCAGATCCGCATAAGGATTACGCTGGGAACCGTTGCCGGAAATACCAGATACCGTTCCATCCGGCATCATCAGCGGGTAGTGAACCGGGTTGATGGCTATTGCTCCGGAAAACAAATCATTGGTAGAAATCTCCGGATAATTGCCGGAAGAAAGATAACCGCTGAAACCTAAATCGATAGTGGTTGTTTCGGTCGGTTTCAAATTCAGGTTCGCTGTATAGTTATAACGGTTGTAACGAATGTCAGCGTCATAGTTCTCCATCTGCGTCGAACGTGTCAGACCACTTTCATTGTAATAACTCAAAGACACATAATAGGAAGCGTTCGGCACACCGCCACGTACACTGACATTAGCCCGGCGATTGTGTCCCCAATCACGAAATAGCTCGCTCATCCAGTCTACTGCCGGATAAAGATAAGGGTTGTACATCTGCGGATTGTCATTGGGCAGTACGCCATTCGCTTTTTTGGTTGCTTCGATATATTGCGGAGTATATAGCAACTGATTTTTCGAGTTCATATATGCTTCGTTGACAGCATCCATATATGTATAAGCATCTGCCAATTTGGGTTTTCGGGTCAATGTAACGAAACTTTCATAATAATCCACCGTAAATTGAGGTTTGCCTACCTTACCGGGCTTTGTCTTTATCAAGATTACACCATTCGCACCTCGTACACCGTAAACTGCTGTTGCGGAAGCGTCTTTCAAAACCGTAAAGGATTCAATATCATTGGGATCAATATTGTTGAAGTCACGTTCCACCCCATCTACCAAGACGAGCGGGTTGGAGTTTTGCCCTGAAAACGTGGATATACCACGAATCCAGATGTCGGCATCATCATGCCCCGGCTCTCCCGTACGCTGCACGGCTACCAGTCCCGGCAAACGTCCGGCGATAGAGGCGGACAGATTAGCGGTAGGCATCTTGATGGCATCCATATCCATAGTAGACTGAGCTCCCACTACAGATACTTTGCGCTGGCTACCGTAGGCGACTACCGTCACTTCATCCAAAGCGGAGACTTCTTCCGCCAGAATGATATCCAGCACTCGTTTGTTCACTTTTACTTCCTGTGGTTTATATCCTATATAGGAGACTAATAACACGGGATTTTTAGAAGATAATTTAAGATTGTACTGTCCGTTGGCATCTGTAATCGTACCATTTCCAGTCCCTTTTTCCTGAACGCTTACTCCAATGAGCAATTCTCCCTTTTCGTCGGAGACACGCCCTGTGACCGAGGTGTTTTGAGCCCAAACTGTCGTGTTGAATACAATCAACGCCAGTAGCAGCCATAACGACCTCACATAGTGTTTTTTCACGTACAAATTCATAATTACTTGCTTTTTTAATTAGTGGATAAGGTTATCAAACATGTTTAATTCGCTATTAGTGAAGGCAAATTAAGACCATTTATTTTTATCATCAATCCTCAAAAGTGACAAAATGCAAGTAAAATCAAAAAGGCGGGAGAACGTATATAGATGTCAATGAGAGCACTCTATAAATATCTGTATTTCAACTAAATAAACAGACACATGTACAATAAGAGCACAAAACAGAACACTAGATAAAGCACAAGACAAATTATACATCTTTACCTTGTTCACGGTAATCTTTTGGTGTCACTCCGAACTTGCGGGCAAATTCCTTATAAAAATAAGACCGACTTGATATGCCCACATCAGAAATGACGTCCTGAATGGTAAGTTCTTCTTCTCTCAACAGTTGGGCTGCCTTCTCCAATCTGTAATTCTTTATCAAATCAGTGGGAGACATTGAAGAGATTTCCTTAAACTTGCGGTAAAATTGGCGTGGGCTCATTGCCATGCGGTCAGCAATGAACGTAGAACCTAATCCTTCCTGATCAAGATTCTGTTCAATCACTTGCAAGAGTTTACGAATAAAATCGACCTGCTCTGTGGTAGTACAAACTATCTGTTGTGCCAATTCCCCTAGTTCTTCCAGATAAATCTGTTTGGCTTCGCGCTTACCATATATGGCTCTATGGATGTCTTCTTTCAAAAAGAGAATATCATAAGGCAGTACAATATAAGAATCCGACCACAAAATCAATTCACGTTGGATAGCAGAACTCGCTTTCCAAGTCAGCATCGGGACAAAGGCGGTTTTTGAAAGCAAGGAACGATTCTTACCGACATACTCTAAGAAGGTGCTCTCAGCATCCGTGTACATACTCATATCAACCAAAAAAAGCGCCGGAATGGAACGACGGATTTCATCAAATGCCGTCTGCACACTTTTCACCGGACATATGGAATACTCTTCCGACAACAATCCTGTTATCAACCAGACCATCTCATCGCGGTCTTCCAGAAGCAGGATCGTTTTCTTCTCCGTCGTTTTTTCATCCGTCAGTTCGACCGGTTCAAAAACAAGCTCCAAACAGGAATGACCGGTATCCGAGTTCGTATAATGAACCGTTACATGAAGCTGCTCCAATGCAGACTGAACGAAACAAAGCATCAACTGAATACCAAACGCTTGATCAGTATCTTTCTTGTCAGACACAGGACAGGCGTCCCCGATCAGTTGACTACGTAACTTCTCAAGTACTCCATCAGCTGCAGACAACATCATGCACATTTTACCTTCTTCTTCCTTCGCATTCACCGTGATTCCGGTGGATGACAGTTTTTGCTGGCAAATAGACTGATAGCAGTAATAAAGGATACAGCGCACAGCATTCTTATAAACTGGAAAAGTAAAGTTTTCCGAGATGGAAGATTGTATCAGAGAAACGTCTACACCCTGTCCCTTCAATGTGCGAAGCACTTCCATTGACAATTCTTGTATGCACATACGGGCTGAAAGGACGAAAGTAGTAGGATAAAATTGGTTAAGTTTCTCAGAATGTAACGTCTCTGGACGAAAAAGAGCCGCCATAGCAGTTTCACGTATCAGTTCCACCTGTTTCCGGTGCTGTTCATAAGAAGTATTTTCGGCACGCAACTGGTCACAAGCATGATAAATAAGAGTGAAACTGTTGAGCAAATCACGATTGTAACTAACACTCCCTTCCCCTTCCTTGTTATTTTCCGCAGCAAGCAGCCTCTTCAATACCCGCTCGTGAAGGATATACTTGCGCAGTAAGTGAAGCAGATATCCCACAAAGAGCGCAAGCTGCAGAATATAGAATATATAAGCCCATACCGACTGATACCACGGTGGGAGAATATGCACGGGAATAGAGAAACATTTATATTCCGTATCGAATACGTCTTTCTTATAGCGGACCTTAAAGACATAATCGCCCGCAGGTACTTCGATATAAGAGGCTTCATTGATACTGCTGAATGAAGTCCATTGCTTGTCATACCCTTCCAACATAAAAGAATATTCCACCTCTTCCCCGGTCAGGTAATCGGGAACGGCAAAAGAAAGAGAGAATGAAATCGGCGTACCGTTCAGTTGCAAACTTTTTCCATTATCGGCATAATACTCTCCCAGACTCACTTCCCGCCGTCCTATCCATAACCGACGCAGCAGAATGTCCGGATAATACTCCGGAGCAACCGCCACTTTACGATCCAAATAGAGAAGCCCGTCAATCCCACCAAAGAAAAGGCTGCCCGTATAGGGACATTGATAATAAGCGTCATCACTGAATTCTCCTACTTGTACGCCAGCTGTATAATAATAGTCGTGCGAAGCTCCATTTTTCGGATTGTATTTGATAAGTCCGCGATTGGTACCCAGCCATAAAAGACCATTGCCGTCTTCCAGCACTCCATGTATCATGTCGTTGAGTAATCCTTGCTCCCGACCGATATAGGTAGCTTCAATTTTCTTTCCATGAAAGGTGAGACATACCAATCCGGAAGTAGTCCCCACATACATTTTACCATCATGCGCACGATATAAACTCAGCACATCGTCTACTGATTTATGAAGCATCTCTTTCAGAGAAATAACGCGATACTCCTCTGTCCGTTTGTCAAACCGCACAAGTCCCTTCTCTCTACTCCCCAACCACAAGATAGAATCGCCATCCGCCAACATGGGATAAAACGTTGTAATTTCCTGTTGCTCATGAAAGAAGCGGTAACGTTTCTGTTGCCTGACAGTTATGGAACCGGGCTTCTTATCAAGTATTATCTTATAGAAACCGACCCCTGCCGTAACAGCATATAGCACGCTGTCACTTTCTTCATAAATTCCATGTATTTCAATGACAGGCTCTCCAGAGGAATATTCGACTTGACGCAAAGCATCATCTTCAAACGAATAATAGAACAATCCCAGATTCCCTGTTCCAATCCAAAAGCCGTCCATATAGCGGCTCTGAACCAATTTATATACATGAAATTCCTGATCCCATTTAATATAGGATGACACTTTCTGCTTTTTCTCAGGTGAATAAACCATAGCTTCCGAAACTTTATCCACTGTAGTATTACGAAAATCGGGCAAATGTAGCAATCCGTCTCCTTTCGTTCCGAACCATAATCCCCCATATTTATCTGTCATCACTGAACGCACCTGCCTACTCAACCCAGTCGACATACGGTTCAACATCAAATTAGTGGTAATAGAATATTTCTTGGCATAAATCACAGCTCCCTGTCCGTCTGATGCAATCCAAAGCATTCCTTGACGCGGTTCCCGGTAAAGTCCGTAAATACGGACATTACGATTGATAATCTCTTCTTCATACTTTTTCGACGTACGCAAACGAATTAATCCATTGGCACGAAAAGCTATAATGATGTCTTCATAAAAAGGAACAATCCCTTTTATCACCCCATATTTCTGCACCAGTGACGAAAGGTTACGAATATATATTTTAGACTTTCGTGAAATGTCATACATATATAAGTCTTTGTCACAATCTATAAAGCAAAAAACACCATTCTGGTAGAAAATATCTTCAATAGCTTTCGAATGAAAATTAGTTGTGGAAACAGATAGTTTTACCGATAAACTATCCGCACTAAAAGTGTTCAGCGAGTAATTTTGGATTTGTCCCGTATGAAAAGGAAATAGCCAAAGAGCACCGTCATCTGTTACGAATGCCCGCTGTGACATATCATCCTGCAATGCCGGAGTTTGTCCCAAAATAAAATTTTGATGATTCGTGTTATAATAGTAAATTCTGTTACTGGCAAGTACCCATGTATTTCCACTGCTGTTAGAATGTACGCTATAATCATTCGGCAAATCATAACTACCGATAATCTGTTTTGTCTTTTGCGAAAAGCGATTCACACCTAAATGAGTAGAAATCCACAGACAACTGCTATCCGCCTGCGAAATAGCATGAATCACATTATTACTTAACGTCTTATCTGCCGAAAAGTCGGAACGAAACACTTCCATCGTTTTTCCATCCCAACAGTTCACCCCATCATACGTGCCGAACCACATCAGTCCTTCGTTATCCTGAAAAAGAGAAAGCACTGCACTGTTAGATAATCCTTGTTGATAATCTACCTTCGAAAAGAAATAAGTATCCCGCTCATTTGCCGCAGTGGCAGCTAATGAATATATTAATACAATAAAAATGACTAATCGTGTTTTCATCGCGTTTCCTAAATTATCTTATATTTATTTATGGAGCAATCCGGATAAGAGAGAAGTGAAGAGTTTCATCATTCCGCCCTATATTGTTTGCTGTTTGTACTTCATGCCACAACTTTCAAGAATCAGATTTTTTTCTTTCAGAAATAATTCCATCTTTATACTTTTCCAATCACCCGATACGACAGTTCAATTTTATTATCGTCTCATCTTTAAATGAGGAAACCTAGTCTCCATTTATCAAGTAATAGAGGACAAATATAAGAAATTAATATAAATTATATCCAAATAGAACAGAAAAGTAACTAACATCAACGTCCTCTCATTCTAACAAAAAGTTGGAAGCCCTTGTACCAGTTTGAGCCAATTCATCCTTGCACAGAAATGAATAAAATCTCCAACTATCTGCATCTAAACCAGCCAAAGGCCTCTTATTGAATTTTCATGCTATAATCCGCTTTCAGCCGTTCCAGTTTTATCCGCAAACGCTCTGCTGGAAGGAGATAGCGGCTGAAACCGGAAAATATCATCCCTTGCAGGAAGGTACTGTAGACAAGGGGGAGTGCTTTCAGCGGTTTCAGCTTTTTCAGGCTCGCTGATAGAGCTATATATTCAGCGTGGTGGATATATATACTCACCATGCTGAATCTATATGTCTACCATGCTGGATATATAGATTCACCACGTGGGCAAAAGCAAGGTGAAATGTGGGCTTATGGCTGCTTGCGCGTAGGCTGGAACACGCCAACACGTGGGCTGAACAAAACAGAGCCTGTATCTGGGTAAAACAGAGGCTCTGTTACAATGAAATGCAGGCTTCGTTTTGTTACAACAGAGCCTTTGTTGAAAGTAAATATGGCAAAAGGAACTGGAGTTATATACTTTCGCTTTCAGGAGTGCCTTCAGCAAAAACCACCGATGAAAAGGGGCTTTTTTGAAGAACTGAAGGCTGAAGGCAGTTTTTCTATTTTAATAGTTAGTAGGAGATTTAACTGTAACAAGTAGGAGAATTGATCGTAACAAGTACCACACTCAATAAAATGATGTAAGAGACTTGAGTAACTCAAGTACATGGTTCGGCTTGCTTCAGTACTAGGTCGAACAAATTCATATACATATAACTTTGTTCCCTACCCGTACGGATATGAGCTATTTACAGACAGAAGAACAAAAGAAATAGGTTAGCAATAAAGCTCGTATAGGAACACATGTTCTTCTGTCTAATAAATTAAAAATAAAAGAAAGGAGAGCTTGGTTGTCAAGCTCTCCTTTCTTTTATTTCAATATAAATAAGACTGTTATTTCTTCGCCAGCTCATTAATCACATCCATAATCTTCTGCCCGATTTCTTCGGCAGCTTCCATTGTAGATGCTTCGCTATATACACGGATAATCGCTTCTGTATTACTCTTGCGCAAGTGCACCCATTTATCTGCAAAGTCAATCTTCACACCGTCGATGTCGTTGATTTCTTCGTCTTTATAGATTTCCTTTACTTTAGCAAGGATAGCGTCTACGTCAATTTCCGGAGTCAGGTCTACACGGTTCTTTGCAATGAAGTAAGGCGGGTAAGTAGCACGGAGTTCGCTGACTTTCTTTCCTTCGTGAGCCAGGTGGCTAAGGAATAAAGCGATACCTACCAAAGCATCACGTCCGTAGTGGCTGGCAGGATAGATTACTCCACCGTTTCCTTCGCCACCGATAACGGCGTTGGTTGCTTTCATCTTCGTTACTACGTTCACTTCGCCTACGGCAGAAGCATTGTATTCCATACCATATTTGCGAGTTACGTCACGCAGGGCACGGGTAGAACTCAGGTTGGATACCGTGTTGCCCGGAGTATGCTTCAGTACATAGTCGGCAACAGTAACCAGTGTATATTCCTCACCATACATTACACCGTTTTCGCAAATCATTGCCAAGCGGTCAACGTCAGGGTCTACTACAAATGCTACATCCGCTTTTCCACCTTTCATCAAGTTCATGATGTCACCGAGATTCTTTTCGAGTGGTTCCGGGTTGTGTTGGAAGTTTCCGGTAGGTTCGCAGTAGAGTTTTTCTACATGTTTCACGCCCAGACGTTCCAAAAGTTCAGGAAGAATAATGCCACCTACAGAGTTTACACAGTCGATAGCTACGCGAAAATCTGCTTTTTTGATAGCTTCAACATCTACCAGGTCAAGAGCCAGTACGCTGTCGATATGTTTCTGATTGTAGGTAAGGTCTTTGCGATAAGAACCGAGGTGGTCTACATCTGCATAGTCGAATTCTTCGGCTTCGGCAATACGAAGTACTTCGTTACCTTCGGCTGCATTGAGGAATTCGCCATGTTCATTCAGTAATTTCAGTGCATTCCACTGTTTCGGGTTGTGAGAAGCTGTCAGGATGATACCGCCACAAGCACCTTCCATTGTTACAGCCAGTTCTGTGGTCGGGGTAGAAGCCAGGTCGATGTCTACAACATCCCAACCCATTCCCATCAAGGTGCCGACTACTACGTTTTTTACCATTTCACCAGAGATGCGGGCATCACGTCCCACAACAATTTTGTTGCTCTGCACTTTGCAAGTCTTGCGAATCAAAGTAGCATAAGCTGAGGTGAATTTAACAATGTCAAGCGGATTCAGTCCTTCACCCGCGCCTCCGCCGATTGTTCCGCGGATGCCAGAGATAGATTTGATTAGAGTCATAGGTTTTTTACTAAAAGATTTATTTAAATGTTAGTGTCTTAGCTTCGTGCTTTACGGAACTCTGTAATATCATAGAAGTAAGGAGTTACGTATTGCTGTGCGGAGTTATGTCCCATCTTAGAAGGAACGATTAGACGTACATGAGCGTTGTCATATAAATAAGGCAATGCTAAAAGCCATCCTTGCGGTACAGCGGTACTGGCGTAATATTGTCCCCATACATAATCCATTTCAATAAACGTACCGGCTGAATAAGTCTCTGTTTCTACATAACGGAATACAGCAGGATAGGCATATAATTGTCCGGCATCCATATATTCTTCGATAGGAATATTGAAGGCTGCAAGTTCGCGCGTATCAACATTAATCTCTGCATAGCGGACACAAATATTATTATTGTTGGCAAACGAATCTATAGCTGCCGGTTTGTCCTGTACTACCAAGGTTCCTTTATTTACAATCTGCATATACACACCATTAGCTGAAAAAGAGACATATTCATTCTTATTTAAGTCAGTCTTATAGCCGTTCGCTTTAAACTGCTCTTCAGAAATCACATGAATCGCACTATCTTTGATGAACCTCTCTACAGCATTTTTCTCATCTTCCAGCATTTCTGCATAGGTCTTTGAATTGTCGCATGCCTGGAACAGACTTCCGGCGGTTAACAAGGAGAGAAATAAAAATACAAGTTTCTTCATTATCTGTTATTTAGCTATATTCCGCACAAATGTATCTTAAAATCATCAAAAGTTGAAAGGGGGGAGTTGAAAGTTCGTATCTTTTAACCTTTCCGTATTCACTTTTAACCTTCCATCTTTAGCTTTTGGCTGTCAGTAGTGGTTTATACTTCTCCAAAGCTTTCTCAAAAACAGCTTTTGCTTCTTCCATTGTTCCGAAAAATTCACCGCCGGATGCGTTCAGATGTCCGCCGCCGTTGAAAAATTCGGCTGCCAACTGGTTGCATGGGAAAGTTCCCACCGAACGAAACGAAATCTTAATCATCGGCTTCTCGGTATCTTCCCGCAGAAAACAGGAGAAACATACGTTTTTGATGGTAAGAGGGATGTTGACAAAGCCTTCGCTATCTCCTTTTATGTAGTTGAATTTGCTTTGCTCGGCTTTTGTAAGCGTAATCAACGCGGCGTTATAGTCCGAGTAAACCGTCATGTTAGACAATACGTATCCCATCAACCGCAAACGACTCTCGGAGTAGGTATTGTACACTTTGCGGTAGATTTCATCTTTATCAATTCCTTTGGAAAGGAGTTCACTTATGATATAATAAATCTCACGATTGTTCGAATTGTAGGTAAAGCCACCGGTATCTGTCATCATACCTGTATAGATGCATTCGGCACCTTCCTTGGATATATCACCGAAATAACCCATCCGGCAAATCAGACGGAATATCAGTTCGGAAGTGGAAGAAATCTTGGGATAAGACATGGTTATCTTACAGAATTCTTCGGGATACAAATGGTGGTCAATCATTATCTTACGGGCAGGAGAAGCTGCTACGGCATCTGCCATATCGTCAATACGTTTCAATGCGTTGAAGTCCAAACAACAGATTACATCCGCTTCGGCAATCAACTTGTCAGCAAACTCTTTGTAACGGTCGTACAAAAGAACATCCTTACTGCCCGGCATCCATCTGAGGAAATCGGGGAAGGCGTTAGGCACGATTACGTTTACTGTTTTTTCCTGTGAATCAAGGAAGTGATATAATCCCAGTGAGGAACCAATGGCGTCGCCGTCAGGAGATACATGAGATACGATTACTATTTTGTCAGCTCGTTCGAACCATTTGGTGAAATGGTCTATTTTGGCTTGTTCTATTACTTTCGTTAACATATTCTTTTACTTTATCAGGGTGCAAATGTACGATAAATCTTTGTACTTAGAGCAAAAAGCAAACAGAACCTTCTTCGGATAAAGAGATAAAATGCAAACCGGATTGTTTGCATTCGTCTTCAAGACGGTTCTTGCGGTATTCTGAAAGAGAGGCATCCAACAGGATACAGCCGGGAACAAAGAGCCTGGTCAGTTCTTCCAGATGTCCGTCATAACCTTTGCATAAGTAAAGATAATCAATAGTATATAACGCAGAATCTGCCAATTTGTTCCGCCAACGGTTATCGGTCACTATGCAGATACGGCATCCGTGGAAGGATAGCATTTGTTGTTGGCGGGAGAATGCGGTAGTCTTATAATCGGCAGTTATTTCTTTCGGCGGTAGAAGATGATGGTGGTTCCAATAGTTGGTTACTACCCGCTTCAGGAGTTGCTTATCCGGAAGTGTATCGGCATAGTTTATCCAGGAATGCCCGTCGCTTTCGATACAATGAACTGCCGGACAACCACGCACATTATAAAAGACCAGACTAGATTGCGGGCGGTCTATCCACGACATCGTCACATGACAAATAGCCAATAGAAGAATAAAAGAAAGACAAGTTATCAGGTTTTTATATCGCCGGTTCATGTAATAATAGAACAACAGAAGCAAAGAGACGTAGATGCCGAAAACTTCCAACTGGTACAGCCAAATTCCGTCTATAGATGAATAAGGGAGTTGCTCTACCCATCGAACAAAAAGATTCAGGATTTCCAATAGTTTTTTAACTCCTTCTGCTACATAGGTTTGAATCCACGAAATAGGAGTGAGCGACAGCATGAATACAGCGATATATAGAATAATGGTAACCAATGGAATAACGGCCAAATTAGTCAACAGAAAATGTGTAGAGAACCGGGAGAAGTAAAATATAACCAGTGGAGCAGTACCTAATTGTGCGGCAATGGACACACTCATCAATCCCCAAACGTATTTTCCTATTCTGCTTTTTATTGTAAACAAATGGTAGATAGGTTGTTGAATGAGTAAAATAGAGGTGACCGCAACGAAAGAGAGTTGGAAGCCCACATCAAACAACCATGCCGGATTACAAAGCAACATAAGCCATGCGGTAGCTGCCAGTGTATTCAAAGAAAAAGACTGACGGCCAAACATATCTGCAAGAGCCAGAATAGAAAACATTGTGACCGAACGGACTACCGATGGCGAGAATCCTGTAAAGAAGGCAAAAGCCCATAATAAGATGATGAGAAAAAGGGAACGTAAACATTTACCTGTATTCCCTCTTTTGGCAACAGGTTGTAAAATAAAGAAAAGTAAGGCATATAAAAGTCCGATATGCAGACCGGACAGAGCAAGGATATGACTTGCGCCTGCCACTGAATAGCTCTCATGGATAGATTCACTTAGTTCTGTTTTGTCACCTATGGTCAATGCGGAAAGTACAGCCAGTTCATCGCCATTAAATCCGAGTTCATGATAGAGAGAAATTATCTTTTCCCGATAAGAGTTAGCCATACTTCTAAGGTAGAAAAGACTCGTGCCCAAGTTATGTTTACTCGTTCTGTCCGGTTGTAAAGATAGGCACAGGGCTTGTCCGCCCGAAGATAAGTTCGAAGATAAATCTGAAGATAAAATAGCCCACTTTCCGGATGCAACGTAGCCCGTTCCAGAGATTCCTTTCCGCATCAGATAGCGGGCATAGTCAAATTCATCAAAATTCTTATTGTTGGCGGGTAGAGAAATACGGGCGGAGACTAACAGTTCGTCCCCGCTTCTTAACCGGGAAACGGCTAAATCTTGTTGCAGGTAAAGAATTACTTTTTGTTCTATCGGATGCGTGCCGATAGAGTCACAATGTCCCCTCAATAATGCGCGGCAAAGATAAGTATGTTCCTTTATTTGAGGTGTGTCTGTTATTAAAATCCGATAAACTGCTTCCTCTTTTGGGAAAGTATGATTCGTTGTTTGTTGAAGTTGCCAAGTTATCCCCATCCATCCGCCTGTAAAACAAAGGGCAAAGGTTGTAACCCCGAAACACCACCGCAATGAATAACGTTGAAGGAAATAAAAGGTCATGGACAGACCGAAGAAAAGGAAAAATACAAGGACTCCCCAAAAGAGTCCCGGTGAACTGTCAAAAAAAAGGTCGCCACAAAAAACGCCTGTTATCCAAGGGATAATCAGGCGCATAAATGGATATTTATGAAAGTAAAACGTCATAATTATATGATATTTTTCAGGCACGGATTACACGGATTACGCTGTTGGTTTATGTAATCATAATTCCAAAAACCGTGAAATCCGTGTAATCCGTGCCTAAATTCCCATTTATTTAGACCAAACTACGACTTCACAAACCATGTAGCTGGCTAATCATTGCTTCAGGATCCGGAGCTCCAAAAACAGCATTACCGGCCACTAACGCATCGGCTCCTGCTGCAACCAGGCGGGCACCTGTCTCCAGATTCACGCCACCGTCTACTTCAATCAGAGCTTTCGAGCCTGTACGTTCAATCAAAGCGTGCAGTTCACGAACTTTCTCTACTGAATGTTCTATGAATTTCTGTCCGCCAAATCCCGGATTCACGCTCATGATAAGCACCATATATACATCCCGGATTATATCCTGAAGCAAAGCAACCGGAGTTGCCGGATTGATTGTAACGGCAGGTTGCATTCCTGCTTCCTTGATTTGCTGAATCACCCGATGCAAGTGCGGACAAGCTTCATAGTGTACGTTCATTGTATGAGCTCCCAACGCTTTTACCTCGGGAATAAATTTCTCCGGGCTAACAATCATCAAATGCACATCCAAGGGTTTCTCGCTTAACTTTGCCACGTATTTCAATACCGGAAAGCCAAATGATATGTTGGGGACAAATACCCCGTCCATTATATCAATATGTACCCACTCCGCTTCACTGCGGTTTACCATTTCAATATCTTTTGCCAAATATCCGAAATCGGCAGAAAGAATGGAAGGAGCGATAATCGGTTTCATAATTCATCTATTTTAGGTTCAATTTATCTCGAAATCGAGACGGTTCATGTTATCTATTTATCAGCTTACTTCATCTGACATCCATCTGACAGACGGTACCCACGAAGTAATTCGTCCGTTTTCAGACGTTTCTTACCAGGAAACTGCAAGGAAAGGATGGATACGAATCCATCCGGTACGGCTACCTTTATATATTTCTTCCCATCTGTCACAACTGTTCCGACAGGCAGTTGGTGGGATTCGTAAATCTTTTCACTTTCAAAGACTTTCACTACTACAAGTTCTCCTTCAGGAGTGATTAATTCGCTCCAAGCGGCAGGATAAGGAGATAGCCCGCGGATAAAATCATAGACTTTCTTCACTGGTTGGTTCCAGTCAATCCGGCAGGTATCCTTGAATATTTTCGGAGCGGGACGAAGCTCACCGACAACAGCCATTTCTTCCTGAGGAATCGGTTTTACCTCACCGTTCAAGATAGCATCTACCGTTTCAACAACCAGTTTACCGCCTAACAGCATCAGTTTATCATGCACTACTTCCACATTATCCGTATCCGCGATAGGTACACGAACTTGTTGGATGACTTCTCCGGTATCTATCTCATGTTTCAGGAAGAAAGTAGTGATGCCTGTTTCCGTATCGCCGTTAATTACTGCCCAGTTGATGGGAGCAGCCCCGCGATATTGGGGAAGCAGAGACGCATGAAGATTGAAAGTACCCAGTCGTGGCATATTCCATACCACTTCCGGCAACATACGGAAGGCAACCACAATCTGCAAATCCGCTTTCCACTCACGCAATGCTTCCACGAAAGCCTCATCCTTCAACTTTTCCGGTTGAAGCAGTGGCAAATTCTGTTCAAGTGCATATTGTTTAACGGGAGAATATTGAATTTTATGTCCACGTCCGGCAGGTTTATCGGGCATTGTTATCACGCCCACAACGTTATAACCGCCTTCTACTAACTGGCGCAGGGCCTCTACCGCAAAATCGGGAGTACCCATATATACTATTCTTAAATCTTCTTTTTTCATAATCACCTTATTATCTGCATAGAAACCTGGCTCCGGCACCTTGCCGGCTAATCTTCCGAGAAATGTACCAGTACTTGCCGGTATGAGTTAAATATCTTCGATTTAGAGACAAAGCCTTCGTAACGTCCTTCCTCGTCAACTACGGGAAGATTCCAGGCTTTGGTGTCGTCAAACGTTTGCATCACCTGTTCCATTCCGTCTGTATTGAATATCTTGGCAGGGGCGGATATCATTAATTTATTAACAGTGAAACGATGATAAAGTTCTTGACGGAACATGATGTTGCGGATATCGTCAAGCAGGACAATTCCTAACAGTTCACCCGTTTTCTTGTCTGTTACAGGGAATACGTTTCGGTGGGAAGCAGCGATGGCTTTTACCAATTCGCCCAAGTCCATTTCGGGATGTACGACAACAAAGTCCTTTTCCACCACATTCTCCATTTTCATCAATGTCAGTACTGCTTTATCTTTGTGATGAGTAAGCAGTTGCCCCCTCTTTGCCAGACGCATGGAGTAGATACTATGAGGTTCGAACGCGATAATCGTCAGATACGAACTTACAGAGACAATCATCAACGGAAGGAACAGGTCATATCCGCCTGTCAGTTCGGCTATCAGGAACACTCCTGTCAATGGGGCATGCATGACTCCGCTCATAACCCCTGCCATTCCCATCAATGCGAAATTCTTTTCAGGCAGATAAGCAGAGAACGCAAAATCATTGCTGAAATGTGAGAATACAAATCCGGCAATACAGCCCAGGTAAAGTGAAGGAGCAAAGATACCGCCACAACCACCGCCACCGTTCGTTGCGCTGGACGCAAATACTTTCAGCAGGATAATCAACATCAGATATACCAGCAGCAGGTTGCCATAGCCATAGAACATGGAGTTGTTCATGACCGTATCCCACTCCGCGGCGGATGTACCGTTCAGCAGAAGATTAATCGTATCGTATCCTTCACCGTAGAGAGGCGGAAAAAGGAAAATCAATACGCTCAGCATCACACCACCGAAAGCCAGTTTCTTATAGGGGTTCTTGAGTTTTCCGAAAACACCTTCCACAGAATTCATGGCACGTGTGAAATAGAGAGAAATCAGTCCGCAGAAGATACCTAACAGGATAACGAAAGGGATACGCTCCAATTCGAACGCCTGGTCGAGATGGAACTTGAACATGGCTTCCGTACCGGTGACTATGTACGAAACGGTAGCCGCCGTCACTGCCGAAATCAGCAAAGGAAGCAGAGAAGACATGGTCAAGTCAATCATCAGCACTTCCAATGTAAAGACCAGTCCGGCAATCGGTGCCTTAAAGATACCGGCAATGGCGCCTGCCGCCCCACAGCCGACGAGCAACATCAACGTGCGGTGCTCCATCTTGAATACGCTTCCCAAATTGGAACCGATAGCCGAACCCGTCAGAACAATCGGCGCCTCTGCTCCTACCGAACCACCGAATCCGATGGTTATCGCACTGGCGATGGTAGACGACCAGATGTTATGCCGCTTGATACGACCTTGCCGGCGGGAAATAGCATACAAGATTTTGGTGACCCCATGACTGATGTCATCTTTGACTATATTGCGCACAAACCAGCCCGCCAGGAAAATTCCGACTACCGGATATACCAGATACAGGTAATTGGCTGACGTCGTATTGAAGTTGTCGGTTAAAAAGTTCTGTATCTGATGGATAAAGAACTTCAATATCAAAGCGGCAAACGCTGTGAAGATTCCGACCAGGAAACTTAATATCAGGATAAATTGCTTTTCCTTTATATTAGCTTCCCGCCACTTGATGCAACGCTGTAATAAACTCTGTTTTTCCTCTTTCATTTATTCGCGAATTATCTTAATCACTCCACCTTTGTCCAACTTAATAATACTTGAGGGTTTCGGCCGACTCATATCATCCTGACGAAAGCCGACGATATAATCTACTGCCGATTTGATTTCATCACTGATTTCGCTGAAATTGGCAGCCCCGGGCTGTCCGCTCACATTGGCCGATGTAGAAACAATCGCCTTGCGGAACTGCTGACAAAGGCGTCTCGAAAACTCCTCGTTTGTGACACGGATACCTACACTTCCGTCTTCCGCCAACAGGTTCGATGCCAGATTCCGTGCTCCGGAATAGATTATCGTCAACGGCTTGTCGGCAACTTCAATCAAATCCCATGCCACATCGGGGACATCCTGTACATAAAAATCCACCTTCACGGGGGTGTCTACCAACACCAGCATAGCCTTGCTATCGGCACGTTTCTTAATCTCATATACCCGGCGTACAGCCTCTTCGTTAGTCGCGTCGCAGCCTATACCCCAAACGGTATCGGTAGGATAAAGGATGACTCCCCCTTCATTCATCACCTGACAGGCTTTTTTAATATCTTCTATCATTTCTTGATTAATTTCTGTTGAGAATAACACGCAAAAGTACTACTTTTGCGTCGAATTCAAAAAGATTAAGTGAAAACAATGGAAGAAATCGTATTTCACCACACGCTGCCTATTCAGTTGCGCTTCAATGACGTAGACAAATTCGGTCATGTCAACAACACTGTTTATTTCTCTTTTTACGACTTAGGAAAGACTGAATACTTCGCTTCAGTATGTCCGGGAGTGGATTGGGAAAAGATTGGCATTGTCGTCGTTCATATCGAAGCGGATTTCGTCAAGCAGATTTTCGCGTCAGACCATATTGCCGTGCAGACAGCTGTTTCCAAGATAGGCACCAAGAGTTTTCATCTGATTCAACGGGTGATAGACACGGAAACGAATGAGGTTAAATGTGTCTGCAAGTCTATCATGGTGACTTTCGACCTGGAAAAGCATGAATCCATGCCGCTGACGGAAGAATGGATAAAGGCGATATGCAATTATGAAGAGCGGGATTTGCTGAAAGCGTAGTTCGGATTCTTCTCACAGAGAAGATACTGTCTCTGTACCGATAAGACACCACTCCGTTGACAAGGAGCAAATCCCTGGCAAATGGAGTACCAAACAAGCAAAACCGGCTTCTCCGGAAAAGTTTTATTTTGATTCATGTCCGCTATATAATAGAAATTGCCTATTTTTGCACCTTATTATCAAGGCATAAAATATCTAGTACAGAAAATGATAGCTGACAAAAGTATAAATTTAGATACCCTTTATAAAGTATTGTTTGAAGACGAGAAGCTGGAACTCTCCGAAGAATGCGTTCGAAAAGTAGAGGAAAGTTTCAATTTCCTGCAATCTTTCTCCAGCGATAAGATTATTTATGGTATCAATACCGGGTTCGGTCCGATGGCGCAATACAGAATAGAAGACCAGTCATTGATTGAACTTCAATACAACATCATCCGAAGCCACTCTACCGGCGCCGGAAAACCGCTCCCCGAACTTTATGTGAAAGCAGCTATGATTGCCCGCCTGTACACTTTCCTGCAAGGTAAATCGGGAGTGCACATGGAACTGGTATCGCTCCTTTGCGAATTTATCAACCGAGGCATATCTCCCTTTATCCCCGAACATGGAAGCGTTGGCGCCAGCGGCGACCTCGTGCAACTAGCTCACATAGCCCTGACACTGATAGGCGAAGGAGAAGTCTTCTATCAGGGAAAATTGCGTGATGCCGCCACCGTACTCCGGGAAAATGGTCTGAGCCCGTTCTCCATGCGTATCCGCGAAGGATTATCCGTGACCAACGGAACTTCCGTAATGACAGGAATCGGCATCGTCAACCTGATTTATGCTCGGAAACTGCTTCGTTGGTCGGTAGCCGCTTCCGTTATGATGAACGAAATCGCCGCCTCTTACGATGACTTCATGGCTCAGGCACTGAACGAAGCCAAACATCACCGCGGACAACGGGAAATTGCCGCAATGATGCGAGAATGGGTAAGTGGCAGCCAATGCGTGCTCCAAAGAGAGAACGAACTGTATAACCAAGTACACAAAGAAAAAATCTTCGAACATAAAGTACAGCCTTATTACTCTCTGCGCTGTGTTCCGCAAATACTCGGTCCCATCTATGACGAACTGGAGAATGCGGAAGAAGTATTAATCAATGAGATAAACTCCGCTTGCGACAATCCGATTGTCGACCCGGAAACACAGAATATTTATCATGGCGGCAATTTCCACGGAGACTATATCTCCTTCGAAATGGACAAACTGAAAATCGCCGTGACCAAGCTGACCATGCTCTGCGAAAGACAAATCAACTATTTGTTCCATGACCGCATCAACGGCATCCTGCCGCCATTTGTCAACTTGGGAGTATTGGGACTGAATTACGGCCTGCAGGCATCCCAATTCACGGCAACGTCCACCACCGCCGAGTGTCAGACCTTATCGAACCCGATGTACGTCCACAGTATCCCCAACAACAATGACAATCAGGACATTGTCAGCATGGGTACCAACTCCGCCTTATTAGCAAAAACCGTCATTGAGAATTCCTACCAGGTGATGGCTATTCAGTTCATGGGGATGGCACAGGCTGTCGATTATCTGAAGATACAGGAGAAACTAAGTCCGAAAAGCCGGCAGGTTTACGATGAAATCCGTAGTTTCTTCCCTGTTTTCACCAATGACACACCTAAATATAAAGAGATAGAAGCTATGATAGCTTATCTCAAAAAAGAAAATAAATAAGATGAAATATGCATTAGTAACCGGTGGAAGCCGAGGTATCGGTCGTGCCGTCAGTTGTAGGCTGGCGGAAATGGGCTACTTTATACTTATCAATTATCAGAGTAACGACGCGGAAGCGGAAAAGACATTGCAATTAGTGCGGGAGAAAGGGAGCGACGGTGAATTGATGAAGTTCGATGTCACCGATTCCGAAGCGATTGCCGTTGCCTTGGGCAACTGGTCTTCACAGCATCCCGACGAATATATCGAAGTACTGGTCAATAATGCGGGTATTCGCAAAGACAACCTGATGATCTGGATGACGGGCGAAGAATGGAGCAAAGTGCTCGACATCAGCCTGAACGGTTTCTTCCATGTGACACAGCCTTTGCTGAAAAACATGCTGGTGAAACGCTACGGGCGTATCGTGAATATCGTATCCCTGTCGGGCATCCAGGGAATGCCGGGACAGGTCAACTACTCGGCAGCCAAAGGCGGCGTGATTGCCGCGACGAAAGCGCTGGCACAGGAAGTAGCCAAGAAGAAAGTGACGGTCAACGCGGTGGCTCCGGGATTTATCCGCACGGACATGACCGAAGGTATTGATGAAAACGAATGGAAAAAGCATATCCCCGCAGGACGTTTCGGAACTCCGGAAGAAGTGGCCGACCTGGTAGGTTTCCTGGCATCTCCGGCATCATCCTACATCACGGGAGAAGTGATTTCCATCAACGGCGGACTATATACTTAAAAAACAAAAGCATAGAATAGACAATATAATGAAAAGAGTTGTTATCACGGGAATGGGGATTTATTCTTGCATCGGCAAGAATCTGGATGAAGTAAAAGACTCACTATACAATGGGAAATCGGGCATCGGCATAGACCCGGCACGGAAAGAACTAGGTTATTTTTCGGCACTGACAGGTATTTTGGAACGTCCCGACCTGAAGAAGCTACTGGACCGGCGCAAACGTCATTGCCTGCCGGAACAGGGAGAATATGCTTATCTCGCAACATTAGAAGCTTTCCGCCATGCCGGCATTGACGAAGCTTTTCTCGAAAACAACGAAGTCGGTATTCTGTATGGAAACGACAGCAGTGCCGCCCCTGTTATCAATGCGGTGGACATTATCCGTGAAAAGAAGAATACGGCACTGGTCGGTTCCGGTTCCATCTTCCAGTCGATGAACTCTACCGTGACGATGAACCTGTCTGTCATTTTCAAGCTAAGGGGCGTCAACTTTACCATCGCAGGAGCCTGTGCCAGCGGTTCGCATGCCATCGGCATGGGATATCTGCTTATCAAATCGGGATTGCAGGACTGTATCTTATGCGGTGGCGCGCAAGAAGTGAACCCGTATGCCGTAGGTAGTTTTGACGGGTTAAGTGCGTTCTCCACCCAGGAAGCAGAACCGGAAAAGGCTTCGAAACCTTTCGATAAGCGACGGGACGGACTGATACCAAGCGGTGGAGCTGCCAGTCTGGTGCTCGAAAGCTACGAATCGGCAGTGAAAAGAGGTGCGCCTATTCTGGCTGAAGTGGTCGGATACGGTTTTTCATCCAATGGCGACCATATTTCCGTGCCGAATGTAGACGGTCCCAGACGTTCTTTGCAAATGGCTGTCAAGGATGCAGGTATCGCGCTCGAGCGTATCAAATATATTAATGCACACGCCACTTCAACTCCGGTAGGCGATTTGAACGAAGCGAAAGCCATCGCGGAAGTGTTCGAAGGACACCGCCCGTATGTAGCTTCCACCAAGTCCATGACAGGACATGAGATGTGGATGGCGGGTGCCAGTGAAGTAATCTACTCCACCCTGATGATGAACAACAATTTCATCGCTCCCAACCTCAATTTCGAGGAACCGGACGAAGCCTCGGCGCAGTTGAACATTCCGGCTCAACGGGTAGACTTGGAATTCGACACATTCCTGTCCAACTCCTTCGGATTCGGTGGAACCAATTCCACTTTGATAGTGCGTAAATTCAATAAATAATAGATTAAAAGAGAAACCATATGACAAACGAAGAAATCATCGAGAAAATAAGAACCACTCTGGCAGAAGAGTTTGAAGTAGACATCGACATCATCCAGCCGGATGCGCCGTTAATGGAGACTCTCGAACTGGACAGCCTGGACTTGGTCGACATGGTGGTGCTGGTAGAAAAGAATTTCGGGTTTAACGTGACCGGACAGGATTTTGCAGGTATCAAGACCTTTCAGGACTTCTACAATCTTGTTATTACCCGCATGCAGGAAGCTAAATAAGCATGTCGACGTGGAAAGGCAAAACCCGGGGTGGAACGTTCGGATACTTATTCTTTATTTATTTAATTAAGTATCTGGGCATCACCGCCGCTTATATTTTCTTGAGCCTGGTAGTTCTTTATTTTATACCGTTCGCTCCGAAAGCGACGAAAAGTACCTGGTTTTATGCCCGCCATATCTTGAAATACAACCGGATACGTTCTGTTGGAATGTTGCTGCGCAACTATTACCGGCTGGGACAGATTCTGATTGACAAGGTAGCCATCGGCAATGGGAAAGCAGACCGATACCGGTTTGAGTTTGAACGGTACCCGGAGTTTCTGCGATTATTGGACAGCGAACAGGGAGTGATTATGATTGGCGCCCATGTGGGAAACTGGGAAATAGGCGTTCCTTTCTTTGATGATTACGGAAAGAAAATCAATATCGTGATGTACGATGCCGAGCATCGCAAAATCAAAGAGATGTTGGAGAAAAACGGGCGGGAGAAGGAATACAAGATTATTCCTGTCAATGAAGACAATCTGACGCACGTTTTCCGCATCACTGAAGCGTTGAACAAAAAAGAATATGTCTGTTTCCAGGGCGACCGCTATCTGAATAAGGAGAAGCTACTGACAGGCAGATTGTTGGGACGGGAAGCTCCTTTCCCTGCCGGACCTTTCTTGTTGGCTTCGCGGATGAAAGTACCTGTCGTTTTTTATTTCGCCATGAGGGAATCGGGAAGAACCTACCGTTTTCATTTCATCGTGGCGGAGCCGGTGGTACGAAACAAGGATAAAAAAGCGGAGACAGCTCTGCTCGAACAATATACCGTTGCTTTGGAACAGATACTAAAGCGTTATCCGGAACAATGGTTTAATTATTACCCCTTCTGGGAACCTGCCGGAAAGCAGTCACCGGATTCAAAAGAAAGACAAAAAGATGCAACAGAACAGATATGACAAAGAACCGTTGACAGCGGTAGAAGCCCAACGCCTGGCACAGGAGATAGCTTTCGGCCCTGTCGTATTTCAGGTATCGCGCCTAATGCTTAAATTCGGTATTTTCCAGTTGCTTGCGGACCACCGGAACGGACAGACGCAGGAAGAAATCAGCAAGGCTTGCGGACTTTCTTCTTATGCCGCACAAGTATTATTGGAAGCATCGTTGACCATCGGAACGGTGTTGCTGCGCGAAGGCCGGTACTCACTCGCCAAAGCCGGCTGGTTCTTGCTCAATGACAAGATGGTGCGCGTCAATATGGACTTCAACTATGATGTCAATTATCTGGGTATGTTCCATCTTGAGGAAGCCCTGACCAACGGACGTCCCGAAGGGTTGAAAGTATTCGGCGAATGGAGTACAATCTATGAAGGATTGTCCAGTCTGCCGCCACAGGTACAAAAGAGTTGGTTTGGTTTCGACCACTATTATTCGGATTGCTCGTTTGACGAAGCACTGGCTATCGTTTTCGCCCGTCATCCCAAGACTTTGTTGGACGTAGGCGGCAATACAGGCCGTTGGGCAACGAAATGCGTCAGCTATGACTCCGCAGTGGAAGTGACCATCATGGATCTTCCGCAACAACTGGAGATGATGCGCCAACAGACCCAAGAACTGCCCGGAGCAACACGTATCCACGGGCATGGCGCCAACCTGCTCGACCCGCAGGTTCCTTTCCCCACGGGATTCGACGCCATCTGGATGAGCCAGTTCCTCGATTGCTTCTCGGAAGAAGAGGTGACCAGCATACTGACACGTGCCGCCCGCTCTATGGACAAAGAAAGCCGGCTCTATATCATGGAGACTTTCTGGAACCGGCAGAAGTTTGATACAGCCGCTTACTGTCTGACGCAAATCAGCCTCTACTTCACAGCAATGGCAAACGGCAACAGTAAGATGTACCACTCGGACGACATGAAACGATGCATCGAAGCAGCGGGACTGGAAATAGAAGAAATGCACGACCACCTGGGAATGGGACACAGCATCGTACAGTGCAAACTGAAAGCTACAACAGAAAACAATGCAGACTAAGATGAACAGGGAAGCTATCATACACGGAGAAGGAATACTCGGACTGATTCCGCAACGGTCGCCCATTGTCATGGTGGATAGTTTCTTCGGCATCGAAGAGAACTGTTCATATTCCGGGCTGACCGTCACGTCTGATAACATCTTTTGCGAAGCAGGAAAACTGCAAGAACCGGGAATCATCGAGCACATCGCCCAATCGGCAGCCGCACGTATCGGGTTTATCTACACCCGGCAGGGTGAAAAAGTTCCGTTAGGCTTTATCGGTTCGGTGGATAAACTCAAGATTTATGATTTACCGGAAGTGGGAATGACACTATTTACCGAGATTACCGTCGTGCAGGAAGTATTCGATATTACGCTGGTTGCCGCACAAGTAAAAGCCGGTGAAGAATTGATAGCCGAATGCCGGATGAAAATATTTATCAAGAAAGGATGAAACGGAAAACGAGTCAACATACGCCCGCTCTGACCAACCGGACTACATTCAAAGTGCGGTTCAGCGAAATAGATTCCATGCAAATCGTATGGCACGGTGAGTACGTGCGTTATTTTGAAGACGGAAGGGAAGCCTTCGGCAAGCAGTATGGTTTGGATTATATGAGTATTTACCGCGAAGGGTACATGGTTCCCATTGTTGATTTGACCTGCCAGTTCAAGCAATCGTTATCTTTCGGTGAAGAGGCAATTGTCGAGACTCGCTATATCGCTTGTGAAGCCGCCAAGATAAAGTTCGAATACGTCATTTACCGGGCTACCGACCAGAGCATAGTAGCGACCGGAAGCACGATGCAGGTATTCCTGAATCTGAATAAAGAACTGGAACTTATTAATCCGCCGTTTTATATGGAATGGAAAAAGAAATGGAACATTCTCTGAACATATATATTACAGCTCATACGCTTATTACTTCACTGGGCTTCGGCATACAGGAAAATACGGAAGCTATCCGTGCCTGCCGGAGCGGCATCCGCATGCAGGAAGCCGGACGGGTATCCGACAGTCCGCTATTGGCAGGCATGATTGACGCTGCCGAATTGGAAAGACGGGCGAAGCAGATGCAAATAACGGATTATACCCGTATGGAACAACTATTTATATTGGCTGTTCAAGAGGTGATTTCCCAGTCGGGAGCCAGTCTCCGTGAACCGGATTGTGCCTTGCTGCTCTCTACAACAAAAGGGAATGTCGATTTATTAAGTAAGCAGGTTGCTCCGGGCGAACCGGATGGTTCTTCTATACAGCTACCAACGGACAGTCCTGCTTTTCTCTGGAAAATGGCGGAGCGAATCGGCAAGTTCTTCGGAGCCTGCAATCAGGTAGATGTCATTTCCAATGCCTGTATATCAGGAGTTTCGGCACTCGTTGTAGCTAAAAGGCAGATAGAATCGGGACGTTACAAACGGGTCATTGTTGCCGGCGGAGATATCCTGTCTCATTTTATCACGAGCGGGTTTCTGTCTTTCAAGTCTGTCAGCGCACAACGCTGCCGACCTTACGATATCCGACGGGACGGATTGAGTCTGGGCGAAGCCTGCGGAGCCGTGCTTTTAGAAACTCAGGGAAGCGACAACGATATTATTCTCTCCGGGGGAGCTGTCAGTAACGATGCCAACCATATATCCGGTCCATCGCGGACGGGAGACGGACTGGCAATGGCTATCGGTCAGGCTATGGAAGAAGCAGGAGTAACTCCCGGAGACATCAGCTTTATCAATGCGCACGGAACAGCTACGGTCTACAATGATGAAATGGAATCCAAAGCTATCCATCTGGCAGGATTATCAACAGCTCCGGTGAATAGCTTGAAGCCTTATTTCGGACATACGTTAGGAGCTTCGGGCATTATTGAAACGGTTCTTTGCATAGAGCAATTGAAAACAGGAATACTCTACGGGACTTTAGGCTACGAGACACTCGGTGTTCCTATGCCTGTCACCGTCTATGGCACGCATCAACCGATGCCAATGAAATGTTGCGTCAAAACCGCTTCCGGTTTCGGTGGATGCAATGCCGCACTCGTATTGTCTCTCCCTGCTGCCTGTCATCATCAGAAACAGATTCCTTTCTCCAAGGCACTCACCGAATCAGTGAACAGTATCACTATCAGACCGGGAGTGGTAGAACATGACGGAACAGTCATATTCAGTTCTTCGGAGACGGACTTTGCACCGTTTATCCGGGAAGCCTACAAAAACTTGGGAGAAAACAATATGAAGTTCTATAAAATGGATGACCTGTGTAAACTGGGATACGTGGCTGCCGGCTACTTATTGAAAGGGACTGATTATCAACCGGAAGAGATTGGAATTATTCTTGCCAACGCTTCTTCATCGCTGGATACGGACTGCAAACATCAGACTCTTATCAGCAAGGAAGGAGACAAAGCCGCCAGTCCCGCCGTATTTGTCTATACGCTCCCGAATGTGGTACTGGGTGAAATCTGCATCCGGCATAAGATAAAGGGAGAAAACACGTTCTTTGTCTGTCCGCATTACGAGCCTGATTCTTTAGAGGATTATGCACGTATCGTAATGGCTAAAGGGAAGTTGCGCACATGCATCACAGGCTGGTGCGAACTGATGGACGGACAATATCAGGCAGAATTTAAACAACTTACTAATATATCAACGACTTAATAACATATTGACAACTTATGGATAATTCAAATCAAACCTCAAGAGAACTGATGGACGAAGTGAAAGGTAAACTCATCGAAGAGTTGAACCTGGAAGAAATCACTCCAGAAGATATAGACGACGAAGCACCCTTGTTCGGGGATGAAGGCCTCGGTCTTGACTCTATCGACGCCCTCGAAATCATACTGATTCTGGAACGTGAATATGGCATTAAAATAGAAAATCCGGGTGAAGGAAAACAAATCTTCTACTCGGTGCGCACATTGTCTGACTACATTGCAGCCAATCGTAAAGCCTGACGCATGAAGATTTACGTCACCGGATTGGGAGTTGTTTCGGGCATCGGCATCGGAGTTTCCGAAAACATAAAGGCTTTGAGACAAGGGAAACATGGTATCGGAAAAGTAACTCTTTTCCCGACTGCCCTCGACGTGCCCGTATCCGAAGTGAAGCATAGCAATGAGGAACTGAAACAATTGCTCGGCATCTCTCCGCAACGGACTGTCTCACGCACAGCATTGTTGGGAATGGTGGCGGCTAAAGAAGCGTTGGAAGATGCAGGACTGAATCAGAGAACATCACGGTATGCGCAGCAACCGTCACAACATATACAGCAACCGTCACAGCAGGACTCTCAACAGACACAGCAGGATTCTCAACCGTTACGTATCGGTTTTATTTCTGCAACTTCCGTCGGCGGCATGGATTTAAGCGAGCATTTCTATGAATCATTCAAAGAGAATCCTGAACGGGGACGACTGCGTGAAGTCATCTCCCACGACTGCGGAGCCAGTACGGAACTGATTGCTTCCTACTTGGGCATCAACGATTTCATAACAACCATCAGTACCGCCTGTTCGTCAGCCGCCAACGCTATCATGCTGGGAGCAAGGATGATTAAACACGGGTTATTGGATGCCGTTGTTGTCGGGGGGACGGATGCGCTTTGCCGGTTCACACTGAACGGTTTCAACTCTCTTATGATTTTGGATAAGGCACATTGCCGTCCCTTTGACCGTTCGCGTACGGGACTCAACCTCGGAGAAGGGGCAGGTTACTTAGTGCTTCAACCGGAAAGCTCACTCCGGCGAACTCCTTATTGCGAACTTAGCGGTTACGCTAATACAAACGAAGCCTACCACCAGACGGGAAGTTCTCCAGAAGGAGACGGCGCCTTTCTATCAATGAGCGAAGCAATCGCTTCAAGCGGTATTTCTCCCGAAGAAATAGACTATATCAATGTGCACGGCACAGGCACTCCCGGCAACGACGCATCGGAAGGAATGGCATTACGGAGAATCTTCGGAGAGCACGTTCCGCCGTTCAGTTCGGTGAAAGCCTTTATCGGACATACTTTAGGAGCTTCCGAAGGGATTGAAGCGGTATATTCCGTTCTTTCCTTATATAAAGGTATGACTTACCCGAATCTGAACTTCACGGACGCGATGCCCGAAACGGGACTGATACCGGAAACGACTTTCCGGGAAGGAATCCCCGTACGCCATGTATTATCCAACTCTTTCGGTTTCGGTGGGAACGATTCATCGCTTCTCTTTTCTGCAACTACTATTCCGCAAGGAACGAACCTTTAAGTTATTATGTCTATGCAGCCAGTCTATATCCAACGCATCGCCTCGATTCATCCTCAAGGAAAACGGGATGACAGCCGTCCTTATCTCCAAGCCTGTGAGCCTGATTATAAGAATATCATTACCAATCCGACCTTACGCAGACGCATGAGCCGTATCGTAAAAATGGGGGTAGCCTGTGGATTAGAATGTATAGGCGGACTGCCGCCCGAAGAGATACAGGGAATTATCACAGCCACAGGACTAGGCTGCCTGGTCGATACAGAAAAGTTTCTGAACACACTGATAGACAATGAAGAACGGATGCTGAACCCTACCCCCTTCATCCAGTCGACATTCAACACAATCGGTGCGCAAATCGCCCTGATACGTGGGATACATGCCTACAACATGACTTATGTACACCGTGGTCTAAGTTTCGAAAGTGCTTTGCTGGATGCCATGATGAAGATTTGGGAAGGAAGCGGGCATATACTGGTAGGAGCCATGGACGAAATGACGGATACCAGTCACGCCATCCAACAGCGACTGGGGATACTAAAAGGAATAGAAGCCGGAGAAGGCGCGCAGTTTTTCCTGTTGAGCCGGGAAGCCGGAGAACACCCGCTTGCTGAAATAAAAGGGATAGAAACTTTCGCCGGGCAGCAAACGACAGAAGAAATCCAAAACCGGATTATGCGTTTTCTGCAACGGAATGGATTAAATAGCCGGGATATTCAGTGGTTTATGACCGGAAAGAATAAGCAGCAATCCTGGCAGGATAATTCTTCGAAGCAGACAATCATATCTGAAAAAGATGTGCCATTGAATCAAGCAATCACCTCTGAAAGTAATGCCATTTATGAGAAACTCGAAACAAACCTCTTTCCGGAAAGTATGCATCTCAGCTTCAAAGACGAATGTGGCGAGTATCCTACCGCCTCATCGTATGCAGTATGGAAAGTAGTGAAAGAATCGGAGAACTGCACTACTCCTACGAATATACTGATTTATAATCATCACCACTCCATCAATCATTCTTTGATTCTAATCCGGAAAAGCGTATGATTATCACCTGTATCGTACTTGGTTCATTGTTGATACTGTCTTTTCTCGTCTATGCTTCTTATAGCATCCGGTCGGGGATTTATCTCCGCTCGTTTTGCAGAAAGCGTACTGGAGAAAAGGTAGTAGCCTTGACTTTTGACGACGGTCCCGACCCGATACAGACTCCGAAAGTACTGCAAATACTGAAAGAACAGCAAGCAACAGCCTGTTTCTTCTGTATCGGACACAAGGTAAAAGGAAATGAAAAACTATTGCAGCAAATGGTAGCGGAAGGACATCTGATTGGAAATCATTCATTTACCCATTCCGGTTTATTCCCGCTATACGGACTCTCCAGGATGAAAAAAGACCTGCAAACTTGTCAGTCTGAACTAGAACGAGTAACTTCGCAGCCGGTAACTTTGTTTCGTCCGCCATTCGGAGTCACCAATCCGACGATTGCGAAAGCCGTCCGGCAATTGGGTTACACCTCTATAGGATGGAACATCCGTACACTGGATACACAACAGCCGGCACCGGACAAAGTACTCGACAGAATCCGGAAAGGTCTTAAACCAGGCTCTATTATCTTGTTGCACGACCGGATGCCGGACAGCGGGCAACTGGTGAAGCAGATACTGGATTTACTGAAAGAACAGGGATATACCGTTGTCCGGCTGGACGAACTATTGGCATAAAATAAAAACGTATGAGAACTTTAGTTACATATACATTACTTATCTTTCTGTCCGTTAGCTCTGCCCATGCGCAAGGCATGAAGAAGTTGACGCAACTTCAGGATTTTGAGAAACGCCTGGCAGAAGAAGCACAGACCGTACAATCTATCGAAAGTGATTTCACGCAAGTGAAATACCTCGACATATTCGACGAAAAAGTTACTTCCAAAGGGAAGTTCTACTACCAGAAGAGCAATAAAATCTGCATGGAATATTTCCGCCCGATGGACTATCTCATCGTGATAAACGGCAGTAAGCTCAAAATCGTTTCGGACGGTAAGAAAAACATTATGAACCTGAGCGCCAACAAGATGATGGGGCAGATGCAGGATATGCTGACTGCCTGCATGATAGGCGACCTCTCCAAAATGTCGTCCAACTACCAACTGGCATACTTTGAAGATGCACAATTCTATCTGGTCAAGATAAAACCGGTCAATAAAGCCGTACAAGCCTATATCACCGGGATAGAAATCTACCTCGACAAGAAAGATATGTCGGTACACAAACTCCGCCTGTCCGAAACAGTCACGAATTATACCGAATACGAATTCTATAACAAAAAATTCAACTCCCTGAAGAATGAGACGAAGTTTGCGATTCGTTAGTCGGACGGTTCTGCTTTTCCTAGTGATGCAGTTATCGGTTTCCTGCTCTCCGCGCATAAGCGGGGAAGGCAGCATAGTGCCGCCTGCTATCGAACTGGCAAAAGGAGAAAGCTCGCAAAAGTATAATATCCAGTTGGACTTCATGAAACATCACATGAGCGGCATGCTGATAGTACGCCGTATGCCCGACAATGAAATCCGGATAGTGGCGTCCACCTATTTCGGGCTAAGCCTTTTCGACTTCTCCCTTCAAGATGGCAAGTTCAATGTCAACAGTTGCATAGAACCCATGCAGAAAGAAAAGGTACTGAAACTTCTGGAGATGGACTTCAAACGCCTGTTTCTAAGCGAGAAAAGTATTCGTGCGAAGATGTCCAAAGACGGTTCGACGGAAAAAAGAGCCAGTGGGAAAGGCTTCGGGAAATCTGTTTTATACATCACAGGCGATATTCCGGGCGACCCGGTACAAATAAAAATAAAGCATCCATGGATACGATTGACAATTCGCCTGGACAAACTATCTAAAGAAATTTAATATATGCTACTTGATAACTTCTATACGCTTCTCTCTTCCGAATCACCGGACTCAATCACCTGGACTATCCAGGTAAAACTGAATCCGGAGCACGCTATTTATCAGGGACACTTTCCGGAACATCCGGTAGTCCCCGGAGTCTGTCTGCTGCAACTTATCAAAGAATGTACTGAAGGTATCCACCGGCAAAAGTTGCAATATACGCAAGTGTCTTCATGCAAGTTCCTGTCAGTCGTCAATCCTGTAAAGACACCGTGTCTGTCAGTAATGCTGACCCTCAAAGATATGGAAGAAGGCAAACTTCAGTTGCAGGCGGAAGGGACTGTAAAAGTGGAAGGAACCGCAGAAGCAGAAGAAACCGCAGAAAACGAATGTTTTATCAAGCTGAAAGCCGTACTTACCTCAACGAAAGCATGAAGGAGCCGCAAAGTACAGCCTACTGGCACGAGAAGTTGAAACAATTGGGGATTATCGTTATCATCCCAAGTTACAACAACGGCAAGACATTGGCGGATGTCATAGAGAGTGTACGCTCCTATGCACCGGACATTCTCGTCGTCAATGACGGTTCGACGGACGAAACAGCCGGGATACTCAGCCGGAAAGCCAACCTACAAGTTATCACCCACCCCGCCAACCGGGGAAAAGGGGTAGCCTTGAAACATGGACTCTGCCACGCAAAGGCACAAGGCTTCCGCTATGCCATCACCATTGATTCGGACGGGCAGCACTTCGCTTCGGATATCCCTTCGTTCATCGAAGCTATCGAAAAGGAACCGGATACCCTGCTGGTAGGTTCGCGCAACCTTGCTTCGGACAATATGCCGGGAAAGAATACATTTGCCAATAAATTCTCCAACTTCTGGTTCACCCTCGAAACAGGAATCAAGCTGCAGGACACACAATCCGGTTACCGCCTGTATCCATTGCAACAGATGAATGTCGACAAATGGTACTATACCGCCAAGTATGAATTTGAACTGGAAGCCCTCGTATTTGCAGCATGGGGAGACATCGCAGTCAAAAACATACCGGTACATGTCTATTATCCACCACAAGAAGAGCGGGTTTCGCATTTCCGCCCGTTCAGGGATTTCACCCGTATCAGCATCCTGAATACGGTACTGGTATTTATCACCTTCTTGTGGATTATCCCCCGCAACTTTTTCCGCAAACTGACCTGGAAGAACTGCAAGCGTTTTTTCTCCGAACATGTCACCCATTCGCCGGAATCCAACCTGCGAATCACGGCAGCCATCACACTCGGAGTATTCATGGGCATCGTTCCGGTATGGGGATACCAAATGCTGATAACCCTGTTTCTGGCACATCTGCTCCGGCTGAACAAAGTCATCGCTATTGTAGCGGCCAACATCAGTATCCCCCCGATGATTCCGTTTTTGCTGTACGGAAGTTACGCAACCGGATGCAAAGTGCTGGGCGAACCCGTCAACCTGCACTTAAATGAGCTCTCTTTCGCAAATGTAAAATCAGTCATAGAGCAATATTTGATAGGAAGTATTATCTTTGCAGTCGTTTGCAGCCTGGTAGCGGGAGTCATTTCGTTCGCCCTGCTCACGACTTGTAGGAGAAAAAAGATATGACCCAGTTTTTTATCGGACTATATGATTATTTTGAAAGACACAAGATTCTGTTCTACCTGTCCCTCATCTGCTGTATCCTGTTCATGGGCTACTTTGCCCTGCAAGTGAAGTTTGAAGAGAACATCACACAGTTCTTCCCCGACACCAAAGATTCACAGAATACCATCAAGGTTTTTGATAATCTCAAGATTAAGGACAAAATCATCGTCATGCTCTCCTCTGCGGATACGTGTAATGCCGTAGAACCGGATTCCCTGATTGAAGCAGCCGGACAACTGCAACAAGCTCTGACCGAAAAAGCAGGCGGGACACTGATAAAAAGTATCTTCGCACAAGTAGACCAGAATCTCGTCAGCGGAGCCACCGACTTCGTTTACGACCATCTCCCACTCTTCCTGACAGACACGGATTACCAGCGGTTCGACTCCCTGCTGACGCAAAAGGGAATACACGCCGCCATGCAGAAGAATTACACCAACCTTCTTTCTCCTGCCGGCATTGCATTAAGAAGTTATATCCTCAGGGACCCGCTCGGACTTGGCAGTGAAGCCCTGAAGCACTTACAGGATTTCCAGTTGGAAGCCAACTACGAAATCTACGACGAACATATCTTCTCCAAAGACGGTTCTACCTTATTGATGTTCATCACTCCGGTATTCAGCACAGGAAGCACCGGTAAGAATGACGAACTCGTCAGAATACTGGAAGAAGAACTCCGGCACGTACAAAGTGAGTCTCCTGTGATTCGGGCGGAATATTTCGGCGGTCCTTCGGTAGGAGTCTACAATGCCCGGCAGATAAAAAAGGACACTATACTGACCTCTACTATCGCACTGCTCATCATCATTGTATTCATCTCATTCGTCTTCAAACGGAAGAGGTCGATACCTTTGATTATTACCCCTGTACTGTTTGGCGGACTGTTTGCCCTGTTCCTGATTTTCTTTATCAAAGGAAGCATCTCGGCTATTGCCGTAGGAGCCGGCTCGGCGGTGATGGGCATCGCACTCAGCTATTCCATCCATATGCTGGCGCATCAAAATCATGTATCCACAGTGCAACAACTGATTAAAGAAATCGCTTACCCGCTAACGGTAGGCAGTTTTACGACCATCGGGGCATTTCTGGGACTGATATTCACCAGTTCCGACCTGCTACGCGACTTCGGTCTGTTCGCTTCCCTGGCACTGGTAGGCACTACTCTTTTCTGCTTGATTTACCTGCCTCATTTCCTAAAGGGACAGGCAGATGTGAAGCAAGGACGTGTATTACGTATTATAGAGAAAATAAACGCTTATTCTTTCGACAAGAATAAATGGCTGGTCGGAGGTATCGCCCTTGTCACCGTCATCTGCCTGTTTACCTCACAGAAAGTAGGGTTCAACAACGATATGATGAGTCTCAACTACGAGCCTCAACATCTCAAACAATCGGAAGAGAAACTGCTGCACCTCTTCGACAGCCATGAAAAGACAGTTCTCTTTGTCAGTGTAGGCAAAGATATGGTCGGAGCTACTGAAACCTATGCAGCGACCAACCGGAAGCTATCCACCCTGAAAGAACAAGGGCTGATAAAAGAATACGCTTCCGCCTCACAGTTCCTTATTTCCCCGCAAGAACAGCAGAAACGCCTGAAGAAATGGGAAGATTACTGGACGAATGAGAAGAAGGAACAGGTTCGCGAACATCTGGAAGCATCCGCTGCCGAATACCGCTTCCGTCCCGGAAGTTTCGACGGTTTCTGCCAATGGCTTACCCAGCCTTTCGGCGAATACCATTACTCTTCCCAAGAGGACGATTTATCCGGCAAGCTATTGAATGAATGGCAGACATCGGCTGATTCCATAACGATGCTTATCAGTCAGATACGAATCAGCGAGACAAATAAAGAAGCGGTATATGCGCATTTCAACAAAGACCGGGATGTCGTCATCTTCGACCGTTCCTACTTTGCCAACAAATGGGTGTCCGCCATCAATGATGACTTCTACCTGATTCTGTATCTTTCTTCTTTCCTGATATTCTTTGCCTTGTGGTTCTCTTACGGGCGTATCGAACTTACGTTGATGAGTTTTCTCCCGATGCTGGTCAGTTGGGTGATTATCCTCGGGCTGATGGGAATCCTGGGGATTGAGTTCAATATCATCAATATCATCCTGTCAACCTTTATATTCGGTATCGGTGATGATTTCAGCATTTTCATCATGGACGGATTGCAAAACAAGTACCGCACAGGCCAGAAAGTGCTGAACTCGCACAAAACAGCTATCTTCTTCTCTGCCTTCACTACGGTGGTCGGAATGGGGGCGCTCGTTTTCGCCAAGCATCCGGCCTTGCAATCTATTTCACTGATTTCCATACTTGGAATGATAGCAGTGGTGTTGGTAGCCTATACCATCCAGCCGCTTATCTTCCGGTTCTTCATTGCAGCCCCGGCATCCAAAGGGTTACCGCCTTATACGCTTATCGGACTGCTACGGACTGTCGCGCTCTTTCTGCTCTTCTTTATCGGATGTATCCTTCTCCGGATATTGATAGCCTTGCTCTATCTGGTTCCCGTACGCAAGAGCAGCAAGCAGCATTTCGTCTGCCGCCTGATACAGATTACCTGCAAAGGGATTCTATTATTGGCTACCGCCGTCAAAAAGGAACATATCAACAAATCCAACGAACGGTTTGACCGTCCGGCCATTATCATAGCCAACCACCAGTCGTTTATTGATATTCTCGTGTTGTTGTCTCTTTCGTCCAAAGTCCTGATGATGACCAATCACTGGGTATGGCACTCCCCTTTCTTCGGAGCCATCATCCGCTATGCCGATTTCTATTATATAGGTGAAGGATACGAACAATATATAGAACGGATGAAGAAAAAGGTGGAAGAGGGCTATTCCATTGCGGTCTTCCCCGAAGGCACACGTACCTATAACGGAAAGATGAAGCGTTTCCACAAAGGAGCGTTTTATCTGGCGGAAACGCTGCAACTGGATATTCTCCCGATTCTGCTATACGGCAACGACAAGATTATTGCCAAAGCGCAGCCTTTCAATGTCCGCAAAGGAATCATCTACACAGAGATACTTCCGCGCATACCCGCAGGTGACCCGTCTTTCGGAGCTACCTATCAGGAACGTACCAAACGCATATCCACCTATATGAAACAGGAGTATGCGCGTATCTGCCGGGAAAAGAATACGACAGACAACCCCGCTTTTTATGAAGCGCTTATCCAGAACTATATCTACAAAGGCCCTATCGTGGAATGGTATATACGCATCAAGGTGAAGATGGAAGGAAATTACCGGTTGTTCAACCGGCTGATTCCCACTCAGGGACAAATCACGGACATAGGCTGCGGATTCGGTCCGTTATGCTATATGCTGTCCCTGCTGTCCGAAGACCGGGATATTCTGGGCATCGACTATGACGAGGACAAGATAGCCGTAGCACAACACGGATGGTTGCGCGGCGACCGTCTTCAGTTCAGGCACGGCAACGCACTTGAATATCCGTTGCCGGAAAGCGACGTGTTTATCCTGAATGATATGCTGCACTATATGAGTTATGAACATCAACGGTCATTGCTGTTGAAATGTGCCGGCCGGCTGCGCCCGCAAGGAATGATGATTATACGTGACGGAAACTCCGCCAACACTTCCAAGCACCGCCTGACCCGTTTCACAGAGCTACTGTCCACGCGCATCTTCAAATTCAACCGGACAATCGAAGAACTGTCCTTCACCACGGAAGCCCAACTGCGGGAGATAGCGGCAACCTGCGGCATGAACGTCGAAACCATACCCAACGACAAATATACATCAAACACCATTTATATATTCAGAAAACCGGACTGGCATGAGTAAATATGACATTATCATCATCGGAAGCGGACTGGGCGGACTGGAATGTGGAGCGATTCTCAGCAAAGAGGGATTCAACGTATGCGTAATAGAGAAAAATGCGCAGTTCGGGGGATGTTTCCAGACGTATCAGCGAAAAGGACGTTTGCTTGATACAGGCATTCATTACGTAGGAAGTCTGGATGAGGGACAGGTGATGAACCAGTATTTCCGCTATTTCGGCATCATGGACAAATTAAAAGTTAAGCGGTTGGACGCCGAAGCTTTCGATACGATTCACTACAGAGGGCAAGCGTATGATTACGCAATGGGATACCCGCAATTTATCGAGACGCTCCACCGGTCTTTCCCTCACGAGAAAGAGAACCTGAAATGCTATACCGAGCAGCTTCAAGCGGTAGGGAACCTGATTAGCGTAGACCATCTGAAACAAGGCGTCATTGCGCTGGAAGGCATGAAGTATTTCTGCACTTCCGCTGCCGGACTGATTGCCGACATCACTCACGACCATACACTGCAAAATGTGCTGGCAGGCTCCGCTCTGCTCTACGGTGGTCTGAAAGATATTTCCACCTTCTATCAGCATGCCATGATTAACCATTCCTATATTGAAAGCGCTTACCGTTTCGTAGACGGAAGCATGCAGGTCAGTCTGGAACTGATTAATGTAATCCGGGCCAATGGCGGTACAGTTCTCAACAACAGCGAAGCAACCCGCATCATCGTCGAAGACGAGAAAGTGCAGGGAGTCATGGTCAATGGTGAAGAACGGCTGGAAAGCGATTATGTCATATCGAACATACACCCCAAACGGACATTGGAAATACTGGACAAGAACCGCAGCATCAAGAATGCCTTTATCTCCCGAATCCGTTCGCTCGACAACACGTATGGTATCTTCACGCTTTATCTGGTAATGAAAAAGAAAAGTACTCCGTACCAGAACCGCAACATCTATCTGCATGGAAACAATAAAGTGTGGTATGACAAGTTGCTCTATCCGGGACGAACTACTAACTGCATGATTTCGATGCAAGCCTCTTCCGAAGACAGCCAATATGCCAGTGTCGTCTCTATCCTGACACCGATGTATATGGATGAATTGTCTACATGGAAGGACTCCTCTCCCGAACACCGCGGCGAAAGTTACCAATCCTTCAAGAAAGAGAAAGCGGAACAAATACTCCGTTTCCTGCGAAGACATGGCTTCGATTTCTCTGAAAACATAGAGGAACTATTCACCACTACTCCGTTGAGTTATCGTGACTACACAGGTACGGTAGACGGTTCCGCATACGGAATCATCAAAGACTATAAATGTCCGCAAATCGGTTTTGTATCTACACGAAGCCGGTTGGAAAATCTATTTTTTACAGGTCAAAACCTGAATGTACATGGCGCACTGGGCGTAACACTGACAGCTATGCTTACATGCACCGAATTTGTGGGACAGGAATATTTAGCTAAAAAGGTAGGAAATGCATAAAGTAATCAAACGGACCATCAAATATACGGGCCTCATTCTCTTGTTGCTCGTCATCGTATTAATAGGCGGAATCAGTTATCTCTACTTTTCAGCGGATATGATGACACCGCCAAAAGAGCCCGACATAATCATGGTAAAAGTGCCTTATGCAGATACTACCGCCCTGGTTCCGGCAGGAGTGACTCACAACGATACTCTCGACCTTCGATATTATGCCGATAACTTCATGCGACACAGCGAAAGCGGATTGTGGGAATTGTTTGTGAGAGGCGATGCCCTTGAAAGAGGGGACGCCATCGGCAAACTGTCTGCCGATTTGCTTCATCATCAGGAGAAAGTATTCGTTGACCAGATTCGTGAGATTATACCTTCAGACAGTTATCTGAAATTTCTACGGTTCTTCATTGTACTGTTCAACCGTAATTTAGGTGAGAATGTCCCTGAAGAATATCGGGAAGAGATTTATGGAATCTCATTATCGTGCACCCACGACTACGACTTTATCGGCACTCCTTACGAACGCCAGTTGAATTACCATGCGGCACATGACTTGGGACATGCCATGCAGGACTATATGTTAGTGGGATGCAGTTCGTTCGCCACCTGGGGAACTCAAAGTGCGGACTCGTCGCTGCTTATAGGGCGCAACTTCGATTTCTATGTCGGGGATGCCTTTGCAGAAAACAAGCAGGTCACCTTCTGCGCACCGTCCAAAGGGTATAAATTCGCTTCCATCGGATGGCCGGGCATGATAGGCGTATTGTCCGGCATGAACGAAACCGGGCTCACCGTAACCATCAACGCGGCAAAATCCGCCATGCCGACAAGTTCCGCCACGCCTATCTCCATCCTTACCCGGGAAATCCTGCAATATGCGTCAACTATCGACGAAGCCCTCGCCATCGCCCAAAAGCGGAAAACTTTTGTCTCCGAATCTATCTTGATAGGCTCTGCCAAAGACGGCAAGGCAGCTATTATCGAGAAATCTCCGGAGAAGACCGTCCTTTTCAACGGAAAGGAAAAAGACAGGATTATCTGCACTAATCATTACCAATCGGATGCATTTGCCAAGGACGAACGGAATATGGAAAACATACGGACTTCCGACAGTCCTTACCGTTATGCACGTCTGGAAGAACTGATTAGCGAGAACCAACCGATGAATCCGGTGAAAGCCGCTTCTATCCTGCGCAACCGTAAAGGGCGGCAAAACGCCGACCTGGGACTGGCAAACGAAATGGCTATCAACCAGTTTATCGCCCACCACTCCGTCATCTTCCAACCTGAGAAGCAGTTGATGTGGGTATCCACCTCTCCGTGGCAATGCGGCAAATACGTAGCTTACGACTTGAACCTGATATTCAAAAAAGCCATCGCTCTCCGGGCTGAGATATACATTCCGGAACTGACCATTCCCGCAGATGAATTCATGCAGGAACCGGAGTTCGAACAACTCCTTACTTACAAAAGGCTTACTCCGTTGCTACTGAAAAAGATAAAAGCAAAGGAGAAAGTGGAAGACAGTCTGCTCAAGGAATACGAAGCGTCCAACCCTTCTTTCTATTATGTGTATGAAGTACTGGGCAATTACTACGAAGCTATCCGCCAGCCTCAACAAGCCGTCGGCTATTGGAAAAAGGCACTGACCAGACCGATTCCCAAACTACAAGAAAAAGAACGTATCCAACAGAAAATACAAAAACACTCTTAAGATGGAAAAGAACCCCGACATTCAGTTCCGCTCACCGGAAGAAATAAAATGCTATCAAGAAGAACAGCTAGCTGAAGCGTTAGCCTATCTGCAAGCACATTCCAAGTTCTACCAACAGATGTTCGAGGAACATCATATTGATATCAACCGGATTCGGAAGATAGAAGACCTGCAACAAATCCCCGTCACCACAAAGACGGATTTGCAACTTCATAATGAAGATTTCATCTGCGTAGGCAAAGAAGAAATCATCGACTACGTGACGACTTCCGGCACATTAGGCGACCCGGTGACTTTCGTCCTCACTTCCGAAGACCTCGACCGCTTATCCTACAACGAGTTTCTATCTTTCACCACCACCGGATGCACCAGGCAGGATATCCTGCAACTGATGACTACCATCGACCGCCGCTTCATGGCAGGACTGGCATATTATATGGGCGCGCGCGAACTCGGCATGGGAGTTATCCGTGTAGGCAACGGCATCCCTGAGCTGCAATGGGATACGATTCGGCGGATACAACCCACTTGCGGAATGGTGGTTCCTTCTTTCCTTATCAAACTGATAGAGTTCGCCGAGAAAAACCATATCGACTATAATGCCTGTTCCATGCAGAAATGTATCTGTATCGGTGAAGCATTGCGCAACCAGGAGTTCCAGTTAAATACGCTCGGACAGAAAATACATGATAAATGGCCTGCCTTGCAACTGTATTCCACGTATGCTTCCACCGAAATGCAGTCATCCTTCACCGAATGCAGCGAATTCCACGGCGGACATCTGCAACCGGAACTTATCATCGTCGAGTTTCTGGATGATAATAACCAGCCTGTTGCCGAGGGAGAAGCAGGCGAAGTGACCATTACGACATTGGGTGTCAAAGGGATGCCGCTGCTCCGCTTCAAAACGGGTGATATCTGTTACCATCACACCTCACCTTGTGCCTGCGGAAGAAACACGATTCGCCTGAGTTCCATCCTCGGTCGGAAAGGGCAAATGATAAAGTACAAAGGCACGACATTATATCCACCCGCATTATTCGATATTCTGGATAATATTCCTTTGGTAAAGAACTACATTATAGAGGTCTACACCAACGAACTGGGTACGGATGAGATTCTGATTCGCATCGGAAGCGAGAACCGCAGCGAGAGTTTTGCCAAGGATATAAAGGACTTGTTCCGCTCGAAAGTCAGAGTGGCGCCAAGCATCAATTTCGAGTCGGCGGAGTATATCGCCAAGATACAAATGCCACCCATGAGTCGAAAAGCGATTAAATTCATTGATTTACGATAACTTTTTTCTACTTTTGGGAATCGATAACAATATACATAATTCACTTTAACATTAACGTATATGAAAAAACTTATCCTATTCTTATTCTTAAGCACAAGCCTGTTCTGTTTCGGACAAGGCAAAAGTGCATTGAAAGATGTTCAGTCTATCAAATTCTATGGTGTAGACTATTCTCAGGTCAAAGTTTTCGGTGCGGATGAATCACCGCTACAATTCAAAGATGCTTTCAGACGTATCAATGAATTGTTTATCACGGAAGCCAAGAAGTATAATGTAGGCAAACAGTTGAGAAAAGAGGTGACGGAAATTTCACTGGACGCCGTTAATCAGGTAAATCGCAATATTAACGAGTCCGAACTGATGACTACTAAAACAGAGTATAGTCTCGACAAAGAACAAATCAAGACAGCCATCGAAGCACTGCCTATTCAGAAAACGCCCGGCGTAGGCATGGTATTTGTCGCACAATTCCTGGACAAGTCCAAAAACAGAGGTACATATGAAGTCGTATTTTTCAATACCGAAACTAAAGAAATCATCGAGGAATGGATTACAGAAGGAAAAGCAGGTGGATTCGGATTACGTAACTACTGGGCCGGTTCCATTCATAGCGCACTCAAGAAATTATAAACAATTAGAAATAGAATTATGAGAAAACTACTATTATTACTGACTTTATTACTGAGTATCAGTACTTACGTTGCAGCTCAAAACTACACAGAAGTTGTATATCTGAAAAACGGAAGCGTTATCAAAGGAGTTATCATTGAGCAAGTGCCCAATGTTTCTTTAAAGATTAAGACCGGCGACGGTAGTCTCATCATCTGCCAGATGAATGATGTGGAGAAAATCATTAAAGAGGAAAGATACACAAGAGATTATCGCACCGATATCGACAATCGCAAAGCAGCGAGAAATACACTGAAAGGCTATAAAGGTTTCGTTGACTTCGGCTACATAGTTGACCTTAGTGATTATGATGCGAACAAAGTAGAAATTTCAACTTCCCACGGATACCAGTTCAATAACTATTTCTACTTGGGTGGTGGTGTTGCAGCAGATTTCTATACCGATGCAGACCTGATAGCCGTACCTATCTTTGTTGATTTCAGAGCCAACTTTATCAACAAGAAAGTAACTCCGTTTGCTGATATCAAAACAGGATATTCAGTTGGAGATGTTGAAGGGGCATATGTTTCTACCGGTATCGGAGTACGTTTTTCTTTGAAAGGTAAAAAAGCTATCAATCTCAAATTGGAATATAATTATCAGCAGCATAATGACCATGGTGATTATTCATACAATAATAATTACTATTCTTATGATTATGACTATGATTTGGAAGGTCTTGGATTTAAAGTAGGATTTGAATTCTAGTAGATTTAAGTAACTAATATCCATAATAACAAGCCAAACAAAAGCATGAAAAAGAGAATAACAACAGTTGTATTATTAAGTTGCTTTACTATCCTTTCATACGCACAAAGCATTGTTATGACTTCCGGTTCTATTGATTTCATTAAAGACCAGAAAACCATTGACTTTTCTTTCTCTTATGAAGAGATGTTGGTAGGCAAGCTAACCGAAAAAGAATATGTAGATAAGAAAGTGTCCGAGTATAACAAGAAAGAAGAGGGCAAAGGCGACCAATGGAAAGAAGCCTGGTATGGTGACCGCAAAGAGCGGTTTGAACCAAAGTTCTTAGAGCTTTTCGACAAATATATGAGTGAGGTAGGTATCACAGCAGGTACAGAAGGAGCACAATATCGAATTGAAATCAATACGGACTTCACAGAACCCGGCTGGAATGTAGGTGTCATGCGACAAAATGCCTCGGTCGACTTGAGTTGCAAAGTGAAGAATATTGAAACAGGCGAGCAAGTAGCCTCTATCCGAATACGCAATGCCTCAGCCAATAACTTTTGGGGTACTGATTTCACTTCCGGATATCGCGTTCAGGAAACGTATGCCAAAGCAGGAAGAGAACTTGCCAAATTCTTCATCAAGAAAGCAAAGTTGCGTAAAATAAAAGACTAAAGCCATACATTGCTTTTGGATATTCCAATAACGAAAAAGCGAAGTTTCTCTGGAAGCCTCGCTTTTTTTATTTCTCAATACATTAGCAATCAATTAGGGTAATTGCACCAAAAGTCTGTTTCTTTTCTTGCGGTTTCATTCAAAACCGCACGTGAAATGAACTAAATTATAAATAAAGGATTAGGCACGGATTACACGGATTAACACGGTTTCTTTGCGTAAACATTACACTAAAACCGTGAAATCCGTGTAATCCGTGCCTAAAAAATATTCCTTTCTGCATCGTTTTTCTCTAATTCAAATACTGCCTCACCTTCTTGATTGATAAGCCTCTCCCTATTTGATTAGGAACAACTTCCGCAGCACATTAGCCATATCCGTATTGTCTCTCCTGCCCGAATAAAGAACAGCCTGCTTGCCTATCGCATACAATGGCACAGGCGCTCCCGTATGAGTTTTAGTTGTCCATCCCAATGACGCCTTCTTATCCAACAAGGCAATAGCAGCCACCGCTAAAGGTTCGTCTTTCGCGTAAAGGCTGACCACATCTTTCGACTTCTTCTTCAAGAAAGACTCTTCGTAGCAAACCAATAATTCAAGTTCTTCACGCGGGGTAATCTTAATTTGCTCCCAAAAGCCCAGGTTCTTTTTCAGAAACGCTTTCATGTCTTCCCACGAAGGAATCATCTTTCCGCTTTTCATTTCACGCATAGCAGCAGTCAAGGCTTCTTGTGAACACTTCTGATATTGGAGCAAGTCAATATTCAAGTTCATATCGGAGTTGCCCAGTCCAAGACCGCCCGTTTCGTGGTCGGCAGTTACTAATATCAATGTCTCGTTCGGATGATTTTTGTAGAAATCATAAGCCAAGCGGATACATTGGTCGAAGTCAATGGTTTCCTTCACAACAGCGCCACCGTCGTGGGCATGGGCCGCCCAATCTATTTTTCCGCCTTCTACCATCATAAAGAAACCCTTCTTCTCAGTTTCCTGAAAATTAGCAAGGCAGGCTTTTGTCAAGTCAGGCAAACTCAAGTCTTTGGCGGAACGGTCCATCGCATATTTCAGGCTTTTGCTCACTGTGTCGGTTGGGAAAAGGAGAATTTTATCCTTTGCAGTAGCACGGTTATAAGCGTCCATTCCACGAAACATCGTATAGCCTTTCTGATTGAACAAGTCGTAAAGGCAAGGTGCCGAAGGGTTACGCTTGCTGCGAGGTTCGAGCAATCCCGCCCCGCCGAAGAAATCGAAACCGGAATTGGCGGCATCCACTCCTATTTCGTAATACATAGAGCGGTCGGGCTGTGAAGCATAGAATCCACCGGGAGTAGCGTGGTCGATAGAGGCAGAGGTGATTATTCCTATTTTATAACCTTTATCTTTCAGTTGGCGTGCCAGGGATTTTAACCCGTGATTCTTTTCCGCATCCATTCCGATTACATAGTTCGTTGTTTTTTCTCCGGTAGCCAAAGCGGTAGCCGCGGCGGATGAACAAGTTATCAGGTGAGAAGCCGAGCGCGTGCATACCTGAGTCATCACAGGAAAAGTGGGAAATAGCAGCGAACGTTCGCCCGTATCTGTTCCTACTTTCTCCGCATAAATCTGGGTTGCTTCCACATGGTTGAATCCCATACCGTCACCGATAAACAAAAAGATATATTTGGGGACTTGTGCTCCGTTTACAACGACACTGCACAATAATAATAGCCCCAACAGGGACAATCTTAAAAGTTTCTTCATTTCATTTTCCATTTTATTCGCAGCTTCAAGCCGTGCGATAGCTGATAAACAATAAGGTTATTCATAAATATAAATGATGTTGGGCACTCCGCGTTCTCCGGCATGGTCGAAACGTTTATTATCACAAGGATAATTGACGACACCATTATCCGGTGCTCCCGACAGCCATAATGTTGTGGAACCGCCACCGTCCAGATTCAACGCATCCTTACCGCCTAATATCCGAAGCAAGTGTGCCAGTTCGGGGATATTCACCCCTTCGGCACGCCCCGGGAAACGTCCGTTCACCGTGACAAGCAGTATTTTTCCGTCCTTCGTCATACAAACAGCACTACGGGGATGCTTGGTCCGGACAAAGTCCCTTCCACACAAGCTCCAGTCGCATACCCGACCGTCTTTTAATAATAACGGACCGGATGCCAATATTGTACCCACCTTTCGCTTATATTTTTTCTCAATCTGTCTGTTCCAGGGAATCAGCTTCATCTTTCCTTTCCGTTCGTAAACGGCTCCCGTGACACGTAGTTTAAACTCGTTTATCGTTGTCGTATCAATCACTTGCCTGTCTGTTTTCAGGAAACAGACAGAATTCCCATGCTTCATATCAAAATAAGAACCATTGATTGCCGCAAGCGCATGATGTTCGGAAGCTATCCGGCTTGTCTTTTTCATACCGTCCGATAGGGCAATACCCGCTTTCATCCCTTTGCCGGGGTCAATCTCTATCAGGTTGATAACTTGGGGACACTGATAAAGCTGAGGTATAGACGCACTCTTGTGGATAAGCCCCTTTTGAGCATGTACTATCTCCCATTGTGCGGAAACGATTGCCAAAGAATCTGATGCGGTCTGCCCTTTCAATGTTCCGACGGAACAGAGAGCTAAGACAAGGGTAACGAAGTATTTTCTCATTGTAAACAGACAGATAAATGTGTTAAGTTAATAAATTAATTAAGTTATCTTATTCAGTAAGACTATTCCCTTGCAATATCCACGCAGCTTTCCGGGTTGCATATTGCGACCATGCCTTGATATCCGCAGGTATCTGTCCACTCAACTGATTATCATTCACTCTGAATATACCACTCGAACCACTCTTCTCGATTACCGTTCCATATCCGTAAGGGATACTACCACTGAATCCGTTGGTATAAATCATAAACTCTTTCAGGCTCTTCCAAGTGGTCGGTTTATTGTTTCCGTCTAACGGAATAACCGGAAGCGGCCCGCTCAAATTATTACAATATGCCTTTATTGTCACCATACCGGGAATATTTATCAACATATCCAGATTGCCGGTAAACGTATTGTTAAATCCGGCCGGAGTGGAAGTTGGATGATTTGAGATGTTAAAGCTAGTCAATAATTCACATTCTCCCAAAGATTCCGGCAAGTTTCCGCTTGCAGCAGATTCTATTATCCATAAAGTGGTCAATTGGGACAGTTGTCCTATTTCCTCGGGAATACCTGCTAACTTCTGATGTTTGAACTTTATGCTTCTCAGTTCCGACAAGTTGCATAAGGGGATAATATCTCCTTCGATATTATTCGGGGACTGAATATCAATCTCAACCACCCTCTTATTCTCAAACTTCAATCCGAACCAGTTTGTCGGGTTAGTTTCCAGTGGAGCGTCAAAGTTCCATTTCTTCGTCCAGTTATCTCCGTTCGCACTTTCGTAGAACATTCTCAGGTAATCGATGTCTCCCAAAGGTTTCTTATCCTGCGTTATTGTCAGTACGTCGGTAATCCCATTCGAACCTTTCAGGTACAATGAGGCGGTACGTCCCTCGTCTATATCCGTATAAGGGTCAATCGCCAATTTCAGTTCCGATTCATTGATGACGCCCGGAGTAATTGCCGCCCCGTCGGTAACGTGTATCCAGTCGCATCCTTCGGACAGTTCGTATGTGTAAGTAACCATTGTCGAAAAAGGTATCACCTCTTCCGCACTACCTTCCGCTCCTACTTTCACCGCACGTTTCTTTAAAGCGATACCCACTCCTTCCTGTACCACTCTCAGCTTTGTTTCGGCACCCTCGATAATCCAGCCTGCAATTTCCGCTTCGCGGGGAGCTACATTCGCATTTTTGGATACCGATATTCTGAAACTTCCCGTACCCATCCCGTTCGATGAAAGCAAGTCAATCCAAGTGGCGGAAGTCTTCACACGCCAAGGCAGATTGGACTCGATATCCACCGTATATTCCTTTTCTTCCAACGGAAGATTCAGCGTTCCGTCCGCAAACTTCAAATCCGGTTCGGGCATTGTGCGTCCCGTATCATCCGTAAAGTCCTGACAGCTTGCCATACCCATCAGCAAGGACAGGCAACAGATGATTCCCCATAGACCTTGCCGGCAACTATACATTCTATTATTTCGTATCATAATGATTCAACTATTAAGATTCAAACTATTAATTATCGGTCACCACCAACAGTCCGTTGGCAACCGCTCTTTCGACACCGCCATTATCATAAGGCCAATTGCGGATAGCAAAACGGCCCTCTTCAAATCCCGCCTTCGAGCGGATAATGAAAGTAGACGAACCACCGCCATCCAGATTGATAGCATCCTTCGCTCCCAACGCTTTCATGACAGCTCCCATTTCAGCATACCTCATGCCGTTGGAGTACCAAAAGTTACGTCCGTCGGCAACCAAAATATAAACGACATTATTGTCCGTCACGCCGATAGCCGTCCGGGGTTCCAGTGCTGTCGATGTCTGAGGAAGCACATTCCCGTTCGTCATCAAACGCACGCGACCGCCCACCGCTTCCTGAATCTCATCCTTATAAGTATCATATTCGTCATACGAGCCAATCACCGCCTTCTTACCCTTCGTGACGGCAAAGAAAGTACATACATTATCGGTCATCGTATTCTTCAAGCATACCCCGTTCCGGTAGTAAATGCCTTGCGGTGTTCCGTCCGTAGCAAAGAAATCACCATTCACGGCAGCCAGTACACGGCTTCCCTGTTTGTCGTGCGCCAATGCCTGCAACGTCATTTGTTGTTTGGTTTTGAGCTTGCCTTCGTCTTTGGGAGACGAAGCTTTCATCGTCAGGTGCGTGTCTTTCAAATCGACTTCCAGGACAAACATCTTTACTGCCATACCTGTGGCAGAAAGGATTTCCATCTCCAAAGCCTTTACGCCCGGAGTCAACGTATAAGTAGTGTCCGAGAAATATTGTCCGACGTATCCGTCACTTCCGGCAATTATCTTCTGTCCCAACTCCGTTTTCGCGCCCTCGGTGGAATAGACGGTCAGGTCTTCATCATTATTGCATCCCGTCCATAGCAGACACCCCAAAAGAAGAAGAGCGGAATCATATATCAGTTTTTTCATCATTTTGTCTCTTTAATAAGTATAAATACAATCATTATCAATATCCGGGATTCGGCTCCAGGTTCGGATTCGAAATCATTTCCTTGCCTGGTATAGGCAATACCAACTGGTAATCTTTCAGTCCGAGCATTGTCTTTGCCTTATTCGTACGTATGAGGTCATAATATCTGAAACCTTCAGCAAGCAGTTCCTTCCGGCGTTCGTCCAGGATATATTCTATAAATTCGTCTTCATCCTTCGGATTTACGGCATCCAGCCCGCGTTCTTTCCGCAAGTCGTTCAGCCGTCCCAGACCTTTGGAGAGTCCTTGCGCTTCCGCACTTATCAGGTACATTTCGGCCAGACGACTCATCACCACCGGGTCGGTACCGGTTTGTCCGCTCGGATATTTATTGATACAAGGTTCGGCACCTACATTGATAATGGAAACTTCTTTCCGTTTATCCTTGTCGTCATACATATTCATCACGTCGTTCGTGGGACGATACACATAGCTGCCGTGATTGGGATGAGCATATGTATAGAATAAGGTGGAAATGGTGATATTCGATTCTTCCGCCAGACATTGGAAGGAAAAGATAACTTCCGTGTTGGTCTTTCCACGGAATATCTTGTCGAAGCTATCCAGTTTGTATTTTCCATCCTTTATCAGACCTTCCGCCAGTGCAGCCGCTTCCGTCTTTTTGCCACGTTCGAGCATCACACGGGCTTTCAGTGCAAGGGCGGCATCGCGGGATACATAGTAACAACTGGAAGAAGTCCCCAAGAAAGCAAGGGCTGTTTCGAGTTCTTCCTCAATAAATGCCCACACTGCTTCTTCCGAATCACGGAAAGGCTTGTCCATCGTGTTCACTCTTTGGACAGGCACACCACCCCAGCGTGTCACCAGTGAATGATAGATATATGCCCTGAAATAATGCGCTTCTCCGATAATCAGATTGCGCAGGTCGGATTCGGGAAGGTCTTCTACGATGGAGATAACATTATTTACTTGATATAAAGCATTGTAATAGCCGTTCCAACTGTTGGCTACGATCGAATTCAGTGAGGAAAGTACAGAGTTTATCAAGTCCCTTGCATTCCCTGTACTTTGAGTCAAGTCTCCGCCCAATATATCGAATGTAATATATGACTCACGCGCCGGAGAGTTCTGTACCTTATTGTACATTCCCATGCGTAAAGCCGATAAGTCTTTGGGCGTCACACTTCCCGGCGATACGGCGGAGTGGGATTCGATATCAAGCATGCCACTGCATGAAGCCAGCAACAGGCATCCCAGAAATATAGTAATAATCTTTTTCATCATTGTGAGCGTTTATGATTAGAAACTAAGGTTTATTCCGAAATTAACCGAACGGGAAGGCGGCACTCCATACAAATCGACGCCAAAGTACTGCGGATCCATGTTCTTACTCACTTCAGGGTCCCAACCGGAGTATTTGGAGAACAGTAACAGGTTGTCCCCTTGCACATAGAGACGCAGACCTTTCAATCGAATCTTTTGTAACATTACCTGCGGGAATGTATAACTGAATGTAAGAGAACGCAAGCGGATGAAAGAGCCGTCTTCAAGGAAACGGGTGGAGTTCTTGCTGTTATGCCCACACAGCGTATTGACCGCACGCGGATATTTATCAGAACTTCCCGGAGCTGTCCAACGATTCTTGGCGACATCTTCCGTAATGGCCATGCGGTATCCGGGACGGGTAGCGGTCACCGCCCATTCGGCATACACATCATTTCCGTACATATACGTAAAGAACACATCCAACTGGAAACCTTTGTATTTGAAAGTATTGTTCCATCCGCCGAAGAAATCGGGATTGGAAGAACCGGTCAACACACGGTCGTTATCATTGATAATGCCATTATTATCCGCGTCATGATATTTCACGTCACCGGCACGTACACCCAGGTCGTACAATGGTTGCGGCACTTCACCGTCATATTGGTAGAGCCCGTCCATTTGGAACAGGTAGAAAGCTCCCAGTTCCTCACCCACTTTCAGGGCACGGTTAGCACCTATCGGAAGTAAGTCGTCTCCCAGCAGTTTGGTGAGTTTATTTTTATTATGGGATATATTGAAAGAAGAAGTCCAATTCACCTTTCCGATATTCATGTGCCCGTTTATTGAGAACTCGACACCATAATTCCGCATCGAGCCGATGTTGCTGATGATACTGGTGAAACCGCTTGTCCCGTGCAAGGGCATTGAATAAAGCAGGTTGTTCGTATTCTTCAGATAAATATCGGCTATCATATTCAGCTTCCCGTTCCAGAAACCCAGGTCGAAGCCGAAGTCATACTGGTCGGCAGTTTCCCACGTCAGTTTGTTATTTCCCATGCTGGTGACTGCCATACCGCTATTATTGCCGTAATTGATGCCACCGGACATTAACGGTTGCCAGGCATAATTGCCGATTCCATCCTGATTTCCGGTCTTACCATAACTCAGGCGGAACTTCAAGTCTGTCTGAGGGAATTTCCAGAAAGATTCTTTCGAAACATTCCAACCTAAAGAGACAGAGGGGAAATATCCGTAACGGTCGGAAGGGGCAAAACGGGATGAACCGTCCGAACGCATAGTCACATTCAGAATGTAACGGTCTAAATAAGACAGGTTGATACGTCCGAAGTAGGACTCCATGGCAAACTCGGAGATGCCGCCCGAAGCATTATAAATTTCGGAAGCCGTGCCGACCGTATCGAATACCGGAGACGGAAAACCGCGTCCGTCGATGGAAGATGTACGGGTGGACATCTTCTGAAAAGAATGTCCTAGCATCAAACCCGCTTCAAAATCACCGAACTTATCATTATAGTTGAATACATTCTCTATCAATAAGTTCTTCACCAGGCGGTTGTACTCCACAATACGTCCGCCGCCTGCTCCATAAGGATGATTCTCATTGTAGTACACATAGTCATACGTATATCCGATGTCGGTGCTGACAGAGTTCTTCAGACTGAACTTCTTATATTTTAAGTCGGCATTGAACGTTCCTAAATAACGGTAGGTATCAATATAGGATACTTCTTCATTCAGAATCTGAAGCGGGTTATGACGTGCCAGTTCATCAGTTCCACCTAAATAATAGTCTCCGTTCGGCTTGTAAGGGCGGTCGAAAGGACGCTGTTCAACGGCACGGGCTACGATGGTAGAACCGATATTGGCTCCCGGAACCCGGTTATTTTTCAGATAGTTACCGCTAACATTGGCACCGACTTCCAACCACGAAGCCATTTCATGGCTAATCTTCGCTTTCAGATTAATTTTGGTTATATCATTAGTCTTAATAATACCTTCCTGATAATTGTAATTGGCTCCGACATAGAATTTAGTTTTCTTGCTTCCACCGGAAAAGGAGAGGTCTACATTGTAAGAATGCCCCACTTGAGTAATCAAATCCAGCCAATCCGTATCGGGCATTCCCTGAAATGGGTTGGAGATAGGTACTACATATCCCGCCGAACCTACGGTATAGCCATTCTGACGATTATAACGTTCGACTCCGTCGTTGTAGGTTTCCACATACAAGTCGGAATCCGCATATTTGATGCGTCCTTTATTGGCAAATTTGGAGATTCCCGTACTGACATTCAAACGAATATCCGAACGGCCTTCCTTACCGGATTTGGTTGTAATCACCACCACGCCATTCGTTGCCCGCGAACCGTAGATAGCTGCCGAAGCGGCATCTTTCAAAACTTCAATAGATTCGATGTCCGTCAGATTCAATACTGCCATCGAACTCAAATCTTCCCCCATATTGAATAAGGAAGCGTTACTGTTAAGGATGGGAATTCCGTCCACCACGTACAGAGGCTCGTTGCTGGCACTCAAAGAAGCCGCACCGCGAATACTCATACGTTCGGAACTTCCCAAATTGCCGGAGCCGGTCGATACCGTAACACCCGCCACTCGTCCTTGTAGTAATTCGCTCGGAGTCAACACCGGACGCATATTCGATTCGCTGGGCTTAAAAGAACTGATTGCATTAGTCACCAACGCCTTGCGTTGTGTACCGTATCCTACAACCACCACTTCATTAAGCGCCTTTGAATCTTCGCCCAAGGTCACATTGATAGTCTGCTGTGCTTTCACCGGATATTCCATACTCTTATATCCGAGGAATGAAAAGACCAAGGTAGCATTATCGGGAACTTCAAGGCTATACTTGCCATTTATATCGGTGATTGTGCCGATGGTAGTACCCTTAACCGACACATTGCATCCTACGATGGCTTCGCCCGAATATTCCTTCACCAGACCGGTTATTCTTTTCTTGTGTTGCACAGGACTTAGTGCTTCAACTTGTTTTTTCGTAAGGATGATGTGTTTTCCTTCCATTGTATAGGAGAACTCCGTACCCTTCAGCGCATCCACCAGCAGACTTGCCACTGTCCCATTCTGAGTGGAAATAGACACTTTCCGTTTCAGACTAACCTCGTGTTCATTATAGATAAACAAATAGTCTGTTTGTTTTTCAATCTGCCTGATGATTTCGGCGAATGTTGCGGTTCCTTTATTCATCGTAACTTTTTGATTCTGAGAATAGCCGTTTAGGGCATACGTCTCAAAAATGATGAATAACAGGAAAAAGACAGTTAACCTCATAATTCTTAAAATTTGAGTACAGTGTGTTTTTCTATGGACAATACGCCCATACCAAAGATTATTTTTCATATCTTTGCCTAGAGTTATTAAGTTAATACATAAAGATTTGGAATGAAAGTCGAGTCTTTTTTATTGACTTCTCACATATCGGTAAATGTTGCAGCATTTACCGATATTTTCGTTCTAAACAGACAGGTGCTCTTGTTCTCATGTTTTTCATTTTAGGGTTCATACTTCTTAATCAATAGATGATAATCTGATTCTTCTCATCATCCTGCATATAGTTAAATTTAACGTACTTCTGCAATACCTTCATCACGTGTTCGATACCTTCTTTCTGCCGGAACTTACCTGTACACGGACGGGAAGCTATCTCTTTATTATTGTTGATAATCTGCACTTCATAATATTGCTCCAATTTCTTGAATACCGTTGCCAAAGGTTCGTTCTTGAAGGAATAGATTCCCATCCGCCAGAGGAAGTCGTTGTCCGAAGTGAATGTCTCTTTATAAAGTTTACCGTCTCTCGCTTCTACTTTCTCATGCGGTTTCAGCACTATTTCGTTTTGCGTATCCGGCTGGTAGACGGTTACTTTTCCTTCTATCAGAGACGTTTCGAACATATCGGAATTCGGATAGGCGGATACGTTGAAGGTGGTTCCCAATACCCGGATATCATATTTCTGCGTTTCAACAATGAAAGGGTGTTTCTCGTCGTGCGCCACTTCAAAGTATCCTTCTCCTTCCAAAATCACCTTTCTGTTTGTAGAGTGGAAGCCGTTGGCGGGATATTTCAATGTGGAGTTGGAGTTCAACCAAACTGTTGTCCCGTCAGCCAATAACAGATTGGCACGCTGTCCTGCCGGAACGGTCACTGTCTGCACATCGGTAGAATGTTCCAACCGGTAGTCCTGATATTCCTTATGGATGATAAAAGCAAGCATGGCAACTACCGCGGCTATCTTCATCGACGTCCAGAGATACCGCATTACAGGTTTCTTCCTTTCCGTATTCTTCGTATTCTGTCCGTCAACATTTCCGTTCCAAAGAGTTGCGTTATAAATGCGATGCAACTGCATCAGTTGTTCACGATGTTCTTCGCTCTCCTTCATCCAGCGTATCACTTCCTTCTTTTCTTCGGGAAGTACGTCACCGGCAATATATTTATTAAGTAGTCTTACGTCCATACTTTCTCTGATTAAAAAGCAATCCCTTCATGGGCTTACATATATAGGACACATCACTTGCGAAGTTCACTAGTGGAAATATGAAAAATAGCACACTTTTTTTCGGGAATCCGTTCCCCGGTGCCGAAAGCATCGCTCCCCGGTGCCGCGAGGGGTCTTCCCCGGTGCCGAAGGGTGTCTTCCCCGGTGCCGGACTTTTTGAAGGAAATCAGATGAAAAACAGGATATACAAATAGTCCTTCAAATTCACCCGCAGGGCTTTCAACGCTTTGCCTATATGGTAGTCTGCTCCCTTAACGGTGATGTCAAGTGAGTCGGCAATCTCCTTTACCGATTTATTTTCGTACCGGCTCATCACAAATGCCTTTCTAGTCTTTTCCGGCAATTCGTTCAGGGTTTGGTTGACAATCCGGTTTATCTCTTCCGAGAAAATATCCGTCGGATTGCAGGCGTCCAAAGAAGAGATGCGGAAGTCAAGCTCATAGAGTTCGTCATTCAGGATATTCTCACGAGCTTCCATCCGCAAGTGCTCATTCCGCAGATGATTCAACGACTGGTTCTTTACTACGGTCATCAAGAAAGCACGGACATTATCCACTTCTTCCGTCTTCATCGTAGTCCATAAAGTAATCATCGCCTCGGAAGCTATATCTTTCGACAGCATTTCATCATGGAGGTAGGATTTGGCGAATAGGAAGCAACGTTGATAATACTCTGAATAGATATTATCAAATGTCATATTGGAGTCTGTGACGTTGCGCGGCTTTCTCATTTATCAGATTCTTATTGGTGGAGCAAAGATAAACCAAAAAAGTTATCTTCCAAAAATCAGCTATAAAAACTAAAAGACACCCCATATCAAACTTCCGGTTTTCCACTGCCCATGAAATATTTTCGTCATATCTACTCCCACTTCCGGTTTTTTTCGTACTTTTACCCCTCGTTGGAAAGAAGTGCCTTTCGCAACCCTTGAGAACAGAAAAAGAAAAAACAATATATAAAATGAATCACAAATGGAATTATCGACCCATTACACCCGAACAGGCAGAGACAAGCCAGACATTGGCCCAGGAATTAGGGATTAGCCCTATACTTGGACAACTTTTGGTACAGCGGGGAATAACGAAGGCAACGGATGCCAAGAAGTTTTTCCGCCCGCAATTGCCCGACCTGCACGACCCGTTCCTGATGAAGGATATGGATATTGCAGTAGAACGTCTGAACAAGGCGATGGGAAAGAAAGAACGTATTCTAATTTATGGAGATTATGACGTAGACGGTACTACTGCCGTAGCACTGGTCTACAAGTTTATTCAACAGTTCTATTCGAACCTTGATTATTACATACCCGACCGCTACAACGAAGGGTATGGCATTTCGAAAAAAGGAGTGGACTATGCTGCCGAAACCGGTGTAGGACTGATTATCGTACTCGACTGCGGAATAAAGGCAGTAGAAGAAATCACGTATGCCAAAGAGAAAGGCATTGATTTTATCATCTGTGACCATCATGTGCCGGATGACATCCTGCCGCCTGCCGTAGCTATCCTGAATGCCAAGCGTCTGGATAATACGTATCCGTACACGCATCTTTCGGGCTGTGGCGTAGGTTTCAAATTCATGCAGGCGTTCGCTATCAGCAACGGTATCGAGTTTCATCACCTGATTCCGTTGCTCGACATCGTAGCGGTAAGTATCGCGTCGGACATCGTTCCGATTATGGGTGAAAACCGTATTCTGGCTTTTCATGGGCTGAAGCAGTTGAACAGTAATCCGAGTATCGGAATGAAAGCCATTATCGACGTATGTGGACTTTCCGAAAAAGAAATCACTGTCAGCGACATTGTGTTCAAAATCGGGCCGCGCATCAATGCGTCGGGACGTATCCAGAACGGAAAAGAAGCGGTGGACTTGTTGACGGAAAAAGACTTCTCGGCTGCGCTTGAGAAAGCCGGACAAATCAATCAGTATAACGAGACACGGAAAGACCTCGATAAAAGCATGACGGAAGAGGCGAACAAAATCGTCGCCAACCTGGACGGGTTAGCCGACCGCCGCTCTATCGTGCTTTATAACGAAGAGTGGCACAAAGGGGTAATTGGTATCGTAGCTTCCCGCCTGACGGAAGTTTACTATCGTCCTGCCGTAGTACTGACCCGGACGGATGATATGGCAACTGGTTCCGCACGCTCTGTTTCCGGTTTCGATGTATACAAGGCGATTGAACATTGCCGCGACCTGCTGGAGAATTTTGGCGGACATACCTATGCTGCCGGATTGTCCATGAAAGTGGAAAACGTGGAAGCTTTCACCAAACGGTTCGAAGAATACGTCTCGCAGCACATCCTACCGGAGCAGACTAGTGCCGTTATTGATATTGACGCCGAGATTGACTTCAGGGATATTTCTCCCAAGTTCTTCAATGACTTGAAAAAGTTTAATCCGTACGGCCCCGATAACATAAAGCCCATCTTCTGTACGCACCATGTCTATGATTATGGGACAAGTAAAGTGGTGGGACGCGACCAGGAACATATCAAACTGGAACTGGTTGACAATAAATCGAACAATGTGATGAATGGTATCGCATTCGGGCAAAGTTCGCACGTACGATATATCAAGACCAAACGTTCGTTCGATATCTGCTACACCATTGAAGAGAATACCCACAAACGTGGTGAAGTGCAACTTCAAATCGAAGATATAAGACCGATTGAATAAGTATCAGGAGATATTAAGACAATACTGGGGATATGACTCTTTCCGCGATTTGCAGGAAGAGATCATTACCAGTATCGGTGAAGGCAAAGATACACTGGGACTGATGCCGACCGGTGGCGGCAAGTCCATCACATTTCAGGTTCCTGCCCTCGCACAAGAGGGACTTTGCATCGTCATTACTCCTCTCATCGCCTTGATGAAGGACCAGGTGCATAACCTGCGCAAACGCGGTATCAAGGCTCTTGCCGTATATTCCGGTATGACACGGCAGGAGATTATTACCGCACTTGAGAACTGTATCTTCGGCAATTACAAATTCCTCTATATTTCTCCGGAACGTCTGGATACGGAAATATTCCGCATCAAACTCCGTTCCATGAAAGTCTCCATGATTACAGTAGACGAAAGTCACTGTATCTCACAATGGGGATATGATTTCCGTCCTGCTTACTTGAAGATAGCGGAAATACGGGAACTTTTGCCGAGTGTTCCGGTACTGGCACTTACCGCGACCGCCACCCCGGAAGTAGTAAAAGACATTCAAGCCCGCCTGAATTTCCATGAAGGGAATGTTTTCCGCATGAGCTTCGAGCGGAAGAACCTGGCGTACATCGTCCGCAAGACGGATAACAAGACAAAAGAATTATTGCATATCTTACAAAGGATGCCGGGCAGTGCCATTATTTATGTACGCAACAGGCGACGGACTAAAGAAATCACCGAACTATTGGTAAACGAAGACATTACCGCCGATTTCTATCATGCGGGACTTGATAATGCCGTAAAAGACCTGCGGCAAAAGCGTTGGCAAAATGGTGAGGTTCGCGTAATGGTGGCGACAAACGCCTTCGGAATGGGTATTGACAAGCCGGATGTCCGAATTGTACTGCATCTCGATCTTCCCGATTCGCCCGAAGCCTATTTTCAGGAAGCCGGACGTGCGGGAAGAGACGGGGAAAAGGCTTACGCTGTCATCTTATATTCCAAATCGGATAAAACAACACTACATAAGCGGATAGTGGATACTTTTCCCGACAAAGAATATATCCTCAATGTCTACGAACATTTGCAGTATTACTATCAGATGGCGATGGGAGACGGATTCCAGTGTGTCCGCGAATTCAATATCGAAGAGTTTTGCCGGAAGTTCAAATATTTTCCGGTGCCGGTGGACAGTGCACTGAAAATACTGACTCAGGCCGGTTATCTGGAATATACAGACGAGCAGGACAATGCTTCGCGTATCCTGTTTACGCTTCGCCGGGATGAGTTGTACAAGTTGCGCGAAATGGGACCGGAAACGGAAGCACTGATACAGACTATTCTCCGTTCGTACACAGGAGTGTTCACGGATTATGCTTATATCAGCGAAGCATCCCTGTCCATACGTACCGGGTTGACACGCGAGCAAATCTACAACATACTGGTGACGCTGACCAAACGCCGTATCGTGGATTATATTCCTCACAAAAAGACACCTTATATTATATATACGCGCGAACGGCAGGAACTCCGTTTCGTACATATCCCGCCTTCGGTTTATGAAGAGCGCAAAGTCCGCTATGAAGCGCGCATCAAGGCAATGGAAGAGTATGTCACTTCAGACAATGTATGCCGCAGCCAGATGTTGCTCCGCTATTTCGGAGAGAAGAACGAACATAACTGCGGACAGTGTGATGTCTGCCTCAGCCGTCACGCAACAGATTCTCTATCCGAAGATTCTTTCGAGGAACTGAAACGGAAAATCATAGAGCTGCTTACTCAGAATCCGCTATCTCCAGTAGAGATAGCCAATCAAATAGCGGCGGAAAAAGAGGAAGTGGCGGAAGTCATCCATCATTTATTGGAAGAAGGTGCATTGAAGATGCAGGACGGAATAATACATATTTCAAAATAAGTTATTACATTTGCAGATAAACTCAAAAACAACATATCATGCCGAACTTTTTTAAATCTTTCTTCTCCGGAAAGTCTGAAACTCCGGAAAGCGAAAAGCAAAAAAACGACCAGAAAAGATTCGAGATTTTCAAATATGACGGTCTGCGTGCACAACGCATGGGACGTCCGGATTATGCCGTAAAATGTTTCACTGAAGCTCTTGCCATCGAGGAAGAGTTCGAAACAATGGGATATCTCAGCCAACTCTACATCCAAATGGGAGACACGGCAAAAGCACGCGAACTGTTGGAGAAAATGGCTGCAATGGAACCGCACATCACCAACACTTTCCTGACATTGGCAAATGTATGCTTTGTTCAGGAAGATTATCAAGCGATGGAAGAGGCTGCCAATAAGGCGATTGCCATCGAAGAAGGAAATGCCGTAGCACATTATCTGTTGGGAAAAGCCCGTCAGGGACAGAATGACGACCTGATGACCATCGCCCATCTCACGAAAGCCATCACTCTGAAGGATGATTTCGTTGAAGCCCGCCTGCTGCGTGCAGAAGCTCTCCTAAAGCTGAGACAGTACAACGAAATGATGGAAGACATAGACGCTGTACTTGCCCAAAACCCGGAAGAAGAAACTGCCATACTCCTGCGTGGAAAAGTGAAAGAAGCGAACGGACAGGCCGAAGAAGCGGAAGCGGACTATCAGCTTGTTACGGAAATAAACCCTTTCAACGAACAGGCATATCTTTATCTGGGCCAACTTTATATCAACCAGAAGAAACTGACGGAAGCCATCGCCCTGTTTGATGAGGCTATCGAACTGAATCCTAATTTCGCCGAAGCCTACAAGGAGCGCGGACGTGCCAAACTGTTGAATGGAGATAAAGACGGCTCTGTGGAAGACATGAAGAAGTCTTTGGAACTGAATCCGAAAGAGGAGGCCGGGCTGAACGGAGAATTCAAGAACCTTGGAGCGAAGACGGAAGCACTGCCGGGTATCTTCTAAGTGTCCTTTTTATATATTTTAGGCAAGAAAATAAAAAAAGTATCGCTTTTTGTTTGCGTTTAACAGAAAAGTATTACTTTTGTCCCCAGAATTAAAAACCAAAGCAAAAAACAAAGACTCGTATGAGATCATTTACTTATGCATATTACTTCTTTTTTTACTTTTACTTTAGCAACAAAGTAGAGCGGGAGTTTGTATGTATCAAGTGACAGTGATGCTTAAGGACTGAATAGAGAAATCAATCATATGAATCCCGCTCCAATATGGACGCGGGATTTTTTTTATATAAACCATTTAGAACAATGAAAAAGATAGCAATTCAAGGAACACTCGGCTCATATCATGATATCGCCGCACACAAGTACTTCGAGGGAGAAGAAATAGAGTTAATCTGTTGTGCCAGCTTCGAAGACGTGTTTACTTCGATACGTAAGGACAGCCAGGTTATCGGAATGCTAGCCATCGAGAATACGATTGCAGGCAGCTTGCTGCACAACAATGAGTTGCTGAGACAAAGCGGTACGCAGATTATCGGTGAATACAAACTGCGTATCTCGCACAGCTTCGTCTGCCTGCCCGATGAAAGTTGGGAAGACCTGACGGAAGTCAACTCCCACCCTATCGCTTTGATGCAGTGCCGTGATTTTCTGAATCAGCATCCGCAACTGAAAGTGGTGGAAGGTGAAGACACGGCACGCAGCGCAGAAGCTATCAAGAACGGAAATCTGAAAGGACACGCCGCTATCTGCTCCAAAGCGGCTGCCGAACGCTATGGAATGAAAGTCCTGCAAGAAGGCATCGAAACAAATAAGCATAACTTCACCCGTTTTCTAGTCGTTGCAGACCCTTGGCAGGTGGACGAGCTTCGCCAGCATCATGCCAACGCAACCAACAAGGCGAGTATGGTATTCACTCTACCGCATACGGAAGGCAGTTTGTCACAAGTATTGTCTATCCTGTCTTTTTATAATATCAACCTGACCAAGATACAATCGCTGCCGATTATCGGACGTGAATGGGAATACCAGTTTTACGTAGACGTAGCTTTCAACGATTATCTGAGATATAAGCAATCCATTGCAGCAATCACTCCATTAACCAAAGAACTTAAATTATTAGGCGAATATGCAGAAGGAAAATCAAACGTATAAAATCGCTCCTGCCCACAGACTGGCAAGTGTAAGCGAATACTACTTCTCAAAGAAGCTGAAAGAGGTAGCACAGATGAATGCGGAAGGAAAAGACGTTATCAGTCTGGGTATCGGCAGTCCCGATATGCCGCCTTCGGAAAAGACCATCGAAACATTGTGCAACAATGCCCACGACCCGAACGGACACGGTTATCAGCCGTATGTGGGTATCCCCGAACTCCGCAAAGGTTTCGCTGCCTGGTATCAACGCTGGTACGGAGTGGAACTGAATCCGAATACGGAGATACAGCCATTGATTGGCTCGAAAGAGGGTATTCTTCATGTCACACTGGCTTTTGTCAATCCGGGCGAACAGGTATTGGTTCCGAATCCGGGGTACCCTACTTATACTTCCTTGAGCAAGATACTCGGTGCGGAAGTCATCAATTATGATTTGAAAGAGGAAGACGGCTGGATGCCCGACTTTGAAGCACTGGAGAATATGGATTTAAGCCGCGTGAAATTGATGTGGACGAACTATCCGAATATGCCGACAGGCGCAAACGCAACCCCCGAACTGTATGAACGTCTCGTTGACTTTGCCCGCCGGAAGAATATTGTGATTGTGAATGATAATCCGTACAGCTTTATCCTGAACGAAAAGCCGATCAGTATTCTGAGTGTGCCGGGAGCTAAAGAATGTTGCATCGAATTCAATTCCATGAGCAAGAGCCACAATATGCCGGGCTGGCGTATCGGAATGTTAGCATCGAACGCTGAATTTGTACAATGGATACTGAAAGTAAAAAGCAACATCGACAGCGGAATGTTCCGTGCCATGCAACTGGCGGCCGCAACAGCTCTGGAAGCAGAAGCAGACTGGTATGAAGGCAATAACGAAAACTACCGTAACCGCCGCCACCTCGCCGGTGAGATTATGAGAACATTGGGATGCACCTACGACGAAAAGCAAGTAGGAATGTTCCTTTGGGGGAAAATTCCCGCATCTTGCAAGGATGTAGAGGAACTGACGGAAAAAGTGCTGCATGAAGCTAGAGTGTTCATCACACCGGGATTTATCTTCGGCAGTAACGGAGCGAGATATATCCGTATCTCCCTCTGTTGCAAGGATGCAAAACTAGCGGAAGCACTGGAAAGAATCAAAAGACTCTGACCGCCCGGGAGCAAAGATGATTACTGATAATCAAACTAATCCCGCCAGAGTCGTTACAATAAACAAGTATAAAAGTAAAAACAAATAAGAATATGGAACTCGAATCAATTTTATTACCGGGCATTGAAGCTAAAAGACCGATTGTCATTGCCGGCCCATGTAGTGCAGAGACTGAAGAACAAGTGATGGATACAGCCAAGCAATTGGCAGCTAAAGGACAAAAGATATTCCGTGCAGGAATCTGGAAACCGCGTACCAAGCCGGGTGGTTTCGAAGGAATCGGCGTAGAGGGTCTTGCCTGGCTGAAAGAGGTGAAGAAAGAAACGGGAATGTATGTTTCTACCGAAGTGGCAACAGCCAAGCACGTTTACGAATGTCTGAAGGCCGGAATTGATATTCTTTGGGTAGGTGCACGTACCACCGCCAATCCTTTCGCCGTACAGGAAATCGCTGACGCACTGAAAGGTGTTGACATCCCTGTATTGGTTAAGAATCCTGTTAATCCGGATCTTGAACTATGGATTGGAGCTTTGGAACGTATCAACAACGCAGGTTTGAAACGATTGGGTGCTATCCACCGCGGTTTCAGCAGCTACGATAAGAAGATTTACCGTAATCTTCCTCAATGGCATATTCCTATCGAACTACGCCGCCGTATCCCCGAACTGCCCATTTTCTGTGACCCGAGCCATATCGGCGGCAAACGTGAACTGGTAGCTCCGCTTTGCCAGCAAGCAATGGACTTGAACTTCGACGGTCTGATTGTAGAAAGCCACTGCAACCCGGATTGTGCTTGGAGCGATGCTTCGCAACAGGTTACTCCCGATGTACTCGACTATATCCTCAATTTGCTGGTTATCCGTACCGAAACTCAATCTACAGAAAGCCTGAGCCTGTTGCGTAAACAGATTGACGAATGTGACGACAATATCATCCAGGAACTTGCCAAGAGAATGCGTGTCGCCCGCGAAATCGGAACATTCAAGAAAGAGCACAACATCACTATACTACAAGCCGGACGCTACAATGAAATTCTCGAGAAACGCGGAATGCAGGGAGAGCAATGTGGTATGGATGCAGAGTTTATGAAGAAAATCTTCGAAGCTATCCACGAAGAATCTGTTCGTCAGCAGATGGAAATTATCAATAAGTGATTCACGGTTAGTGATTAATGATTAATTGGCTGCGCTATATTATTGTATATGTAAGATAGTAGGTTTATCATCAGCCTATGACTTTAATCATTAACTTATTCGTTAATCATTAATCACTAACTCTATTCGTTAATCACCAATCACTAACCATTAATCGTTAACAAACGTGAGAATATTAATCCTCGGAGCCGGAAAAATGGGCTCCTTCTTTACTGATATTTTGAGCTTTCAACACGAGACGGCCGTGTATGACGTCAACCCGCACCAATTGCGTTTTGTCTACAACACGTATCGTTTCACTACATTAGAGGAGATTAAGGAATTCGAACCGGAACTGGTTATTAATGCCGTTACAGTAAAGTACACGCTGGATGCTTTCCGCAACGTATTGCCCGTACTGCCCAAAGACTGTATCATTAGTGACATTGCCTCTGTAAAAACAGGACTGAAGAAGTTCTATGAAGAAAGTGGCTTCCGTTATGTTTCCAGTCACCCGATGTTTGGCCCTACCTTCGCCAGTCTTAGCAACCTGAGCAGCGAAAATGCGATCATCATCAGTGAAGGCGACCATTTGGGAAAGATATTCTTCAAAGACCTCTATCAGACGCTGAGACTGAATATTTTCGAATATACATTCGACGAGCATGACGAGACAGTAGCCTACTCACTCTCCATTCCATTCGTCTCGACTTTCGTATTCGCTGCCGTAATGAAACATCAGGAAGCTCCGGGAACTACGTTCAAGAAGCATATGGCTATCGCCAAAGGTCTGCTGAGTGAAGATGATTATCTACTTCAGGAAATCCTGTTCAATCCACGTACTCCGGGACAAGTGACCAACATTCGCACCGAGCTGAAGAACCTTCTTGAAATCATTGAGAACAAGGATGCGGAAGGGATGAAAAAGTATCTGACGAAAATTCGGGAGAAGATTAAATAATCCGCAACCGATATAGGTAAGATTTAACCATCCCCTGCAAAAAAGTTCTTTGCAGGGGATTTTTTTATGTGTACCTTTGTATCCGCAAAAACGGATTCACAGGAGAAAAGAAGAATGATAGATCAAGTTACCATCGACCGGATATTGGACGCGGCACAGATAATGGATGTCGTTTCAGATTTTGTCACCCTGCGCAAGCGTGGTGTCAATTACGTCGGTTTGTGCCCATTCCATAGTGACAAGACACCTTCTTTTTACGTTTCTCCCGCCAAAGGGCTTTGCAAATGCTTTGCCTGCGGCAAGGGTGGAAACGCAGTGCACTTCATCATGGAGCACGAGCAGATGTCTTATCCCGAAGCTCTGAAATACCTTGCCAAGAAATACAATATTGAAATCAAGGAACGGGAGCTGAGCGATGAAGAGAAATTTGTGCAGAGCGAACGCGAAAGTCTGTTTATTGTTAATAACTTCGCACGCGACTACTTTCAGAATATACTGAAAAATCATATAGACGGCCGCAGTATCGGTATGGCCTACTTCCGTAACCGTGGTTTCCGGGATGATATTATTGAGAAGTTCCAATTGGGATACTGTACCGACAGCCATGATGCTTTCTCCAAAGAAGCGTTACAGAAAGGATATAAGAAAGAATACCTCGTAAAGACGGGACTTTGCTATGAGACAGACGACCATCGTTTGCGGGATCGTTTTTGGGGACGTGTCATTTTCCCTGTACATACCCTCTCCGGTAAAGTAGTGGCCTTTGGCGGACGTGTGCTCGCCAGTGCTACAAAAGGGATTAAAGTTAAATACGTCAACTCTCCAGAATCAGAGATTTACCATAAGAGTAACGAATTATACGGTATCTATTTTGCCAAACAGGCAATTGTGAAACAAGACCGTTGTTTCCTGGTCGAAGGTTACACGGATGTTATTTCTATGCATCAGTCCGGTATAGAGAATGTAGTCGCTTCTTCGGGAACGGCTCTTACACCGGGACAAATCCGTATGATCCACCGCTTCACCAATAATATGACTGTGCTCTACGACGGTGATGCGGCAGGTATCAAGGCTTCTATCCGAGGGATTGACATGCTGCTTGAAGAGGGCATGAATATTAAAGTCTGTCTGCTACCCGATGGTGACGACCCGGACTCTTTTGCCCGCAAACATAACTCTACGGAATTTCAAGCTTTCATATCAGAGCATGAAACGGACTTTATCCGCTTCAAGACCAACTTACTGTTGGAAGACGCAGGAAAAGATCCTATCAAGCGGGCGGAACTTATAGGTAATTTGGTGCAAAGCATCTCCATTATACCGGAAGCGATTGTACGCGATGTCTATATCAAAGAATGTGCCCAGTTGCTGCATGTAGAAGATAAATTGCTAGTATCGGAAGTTGCCAAAAGACGGGAAACACAGGCGGAGAAACGGGCTGAGCAAACCGAACGGGATCGCCGGATTGCCGCAAGGACAGCTACGATAGCTCAACAAGGGCAGCCGGGAGAAGCAGGCGGAAGTGCCCCCATGCCCAATGGCGATATTCCGTTGCCACCGGAAGCCAGTGATGCCGGATATGCTGAATCTCCTTTTCCGCCAGAGGATAACTATGCTTCTTTCATTCCGCAGGAAGGAAAAGAAGGACAGGAGTTCTATAAATTCGAGCGGCTGATACTGCAAGCGGTAGTTCGTCACGGTGAGAAAGTCATGTGCAATCTGACTGACGAAGAAGGAAATGAAATTCCGGTGACCGTCATAGAGTATGTGGTCAATGACTTGAAGGAAGATGATTTGGCTTTCCATAATCCGTTGCACCGCCAAATGTTGTCGGAAGCTGCCGCACATATGCATGATTCAAGTTTCATCGCGGAACGCTATTTTCTGGCGCATCCCGATCCCGTCATCAGCAAGATGAGCGTGGACTTGATTAATGTACGTTATCAACTTAGCAAATACCATTCCAAGTCACAGAAGATTGTGACAGATGAAGAACGGCTCTACGAACTGGTTCCGATGCTGATGATTAACTTCAAATACGCAATCGTAACAGAAGAACTGAAACATATGCTTTATGCTTTACAAGATCCGGCTCTCGCCCATGATAATGAGAAATGCGACTCGCTTATGCAACGCTATAATGAACTGAGAACTGTGCAAAGCGTCATGGCAAAACGATTAGGTGACAGGGTTGTACTGCGATAATTCTTCCCCGGTGCCGAAGGTATCCTTCCTCGGTGGCGAACACCCTCTTCCCCGGTGCCGAAGCCTGTCTTCCCCGGTGCCGGACAAAAATCACGTTTCCTGTAAGTTTCCCCTACAAAGTTCCGTGTTGAATGAGATTCATAAACTCTTCGCGAGTCTTAGCCTGATTGAAAGCGCCTGTAAAGTCTGAAGTAGTAGTAATGGAGTTTTGTTTTTCCACACCGCGCATTTGCATACACATATGCTTTGCTTCCACTACAACCATCACGCCTAATGGATTCAGCGTTTCCTGAATACATTCTTTGATTTGCAGCGTCATGCGTTCCTGCACTTGCAAGCGGTGAGAGAAAATATCGACTACACGGGCAATCTTGCTCAACCCGGTGATATAGCCGTTTGGAATATAAGCCACGTGCGCCTTCCCGTAGAACGGCAGCATGTGATGTTCGCAGAGAGAGAAGAAATCAATGTCTTTTACAATCACCATCTGGCTATATTCTTCCTGGAATTTAGCAGAGCGGAGTACTTCGTGAGGATCCATATGATACCCCTTTGTCAGGCTCAACATCGCTTTAGCCACCCGTTCGGGTGTTTTCAACAACCCTTCCCGTTCGGCATCCTCACCCAACAAAGTTATAATACTGTGATAATGACTTTTCAACTCTTCCAGATTCGGAGAGACTATTTCTTCTTTTCCTAACATGATTGATTTATAAAGGGATATTTATCTGATCTCTTACAATAGAAACCTCTTTAAACACACCGGTAGCTTTCAACCGGCGCATCATCGCGTCCGCCTCTTCAATGCTCCTGAAATCACCCACACGGCAAAGCCAACGGGGCGGAGTGAATGAAGTATATATCGGCAACTCCGGGAAATACTCTTTAACACGTGAGGCGACATGATAAGCATCATTCTTCGCCTGACGGGTATTATTACCGGCATACGCCTGTATCCGGTATCCGGAAGTCTTTATTACCTTATGCTCACCTGTCGCAGGACGTTCCACACCAATCAGAGCTCCAATACGGGGGTCTTGATGAATAGTCACCTTTCCCTGTCCCGGCACTGTACGTTCCAGGCTTTTGACAATGCCCTGTGCTTGTATGCCGGCACCTGTCAAGACCAACAATAAAGTAAGTAAAGCTAGTTTTCTCATTTTATAAATAATATTAGGCACGGATTACGCGGATTACGCGGTTTCTGATTTCATACACTAAACCGTGTAATCCGTGAAATCCATGCCTGAAATAAATTTTAATTATGCGTTAAATGCATCAATGATTCCTTTGAAATCAGATACTTTCAGAGCAGCGCCACCAATCAAACCACCGTCAACGTCCGGGTTAGAGAACAATTCTTTAGCGTTAGAAGGCTTGCAGCTACCACCATAAAGGATAGAAGTATTATCAGCGATTTCCTTGCCGTACTTGTCAGCTACGATTGAGCGGATGAAAGCGTGGATTTCCTGTGCTTGTTCAGGAGTAGCAGTTTTACCTGTACCGATTGCCCAAACCGGTTCGTAAGCCAATACAATCTTAGAGAAGTCTTCAGCAGACAGAGAGAATACAGATTCCATCTGAGCAGCTACTACTTCATTTTGCTTGTTAGCTTCGCGTTCTTCCAATACTTCACCGATACAGAAAATCGGAGTCAGACCGTTAGCCAAAGCCAATTTTACTTTTTCTTCGAGGATAGCAACTGTTTCACCGTAGTAAGCACGACGTTCAGAGTGACCCAGGATTACATATTTAGCACCAGTAGAAGCAACCATTTCAGCAGAAACTTCACCTGTGTATGCACCTGATACTTTGTCAGCACAGTTTTCAGCACCTACGCCAATCTTAGCAGCGTCTACCAACGGAGTAACAGAAGCCAAGTGGATAAACGGAGTACAGATTACTACATCACAATTAGGTTTTTCAGCCAATGCTTCGTTCAGTTCTTTTGCCAAAGCGATACCCTCTTGAAGGGTTTTGTTCATTTTCCAGTTTCCTGCAACAATGTTCTTTCTCATTTTGTTTTCTTTATTTAAAGGGTTAATAAATTTACTATTCTCTCATTTACGATTTACAATTTAACAGTCTATGGTTTCATCTCGTTGGAGTTATCTACTGACATTGGAGCGTTGTCTGTCGGTTTTTGGGCGTTGTCCGCCAGTTCTTGGGCACTGTCCGTCAGTTTTTGGGCTTCGGCAGCTTTCAGAGCCTCTTCCTGCAGCTTCCGCCTGGCGAATTTCCGTTCTCTGCGACGAACCACCAGGACATCCACTCCCAATACCAGCAACAATGGAATAATGAACCACAAGAATACATATCCCACGGTGTGAGCGTCGCTCACCATCTTTTGCTGTCCCAACGGCAAATTTTCCAATTTGTCGGTCAATACATATTCATCCGGTATATCCTCATCGCTCCATTTATTCAGAATCGTTCCGTTCTTTATCAACATCAATCCCGGATTGGAGCGAACCATTGTCTTCAACGTTATATCATCCATCTGACAGAAAGGATATTCCGCTCCGGTCTTATCCTTCCACAGTTCTATCTGTTCTTCCGGCGAAGAAGTCAGGCAATAGAACTTATAGCCATGCTCCACCGAGTAATCGTATATTTCGTTAATCAGGTCGATATTACTGTCATCCGCTTCTTCAATCCGATGGGCAACCAACAGGAAAGTGTATCCCATATCAGTCAATACATCTTGTGTTATATCATCTCCTGTATTCAAATCCATCATGGAGAAATCGTGGATAGCCGGTTCATATCCTTTCTCTTTGAGTATAGTACGTGTGTCTACAAATGTCCATGTACTGTCCGGATAGTTATCCAGCGTAAATTCTTTCTTTTCTCCGTTCTTTTCTAAGATAAAGATACTTTCATATACATTAGGCTTTGCTCCTTCGGGCATTGTCATTCCCTCTTGGATATTCTTTCCTATCTTGTAGGGGCGAAAATCTAAAACAGGCAGACGATCCAAACAATAGAACGACAGGGTAAATACAAAAAACAGGGTATATAAAGAAACCAGCCATTCCATTTTCACACTGATAAAACGGGTCAGCATCGTTCTGTACCGGAACGCCTCGATTGCCGCAAGTAGCAGTATGACATTCTTGCCGAATGTTTCCCAGTTTGTCAACACCCAGGCATCACCGAAACAACCGCAGTCTGAAACCGGATCGAAGAGGGCAAGATAGAAAGTCAGTGGTGTCATGACAATCATTAGCATCAGTGCCAACGAAGAAGCAAGTGTTCTCCGCGTACCAAAAAACAGGGAGATGCCGACAAAAAACTCAATGGCAGACAGTACTATACCGCCCAGCAAAGGGAAAAATGAAGGGAACCAGGAAGCCATGCCGAATGCAGTCAGATAATCCTGTATCTTATACTGGAAGCCCAGCGGATCAACTGCCTTGACAAATCCGGAAAAGATGAACGAAGCCGCCAAAAGAAAGCGACCGATATTCGCTATGACTTTCTGAATAATATGTAAGTTCTTATCCTTCAAATTCTATCTTTATCAGTCCGAAAACAGAGTAATTTATCATATCCATGTAATTGGCGTCAATTCCCTCGGACACCAACGTATTGCCGGACAGGCTTTCAATCTGCTTGGTACGGTATATCTTCATCAAAATCAAGTCTGTGTAAGAGCTGACGCGCATACTCCGCCAAGCCTCATCATAGTCATGATTCTTGGCAAGCATCAGTTCCAATGCCTCTTTGGCATATTTATCGTATAAAGCCATCGCTTCCTCATTGCTGATATCGGCAGATTCTGCGTATCCCAGTTCCAACTGGATAAGTCCGATGATGCCGTAATTGACAATCGCAATAAACTCGGCACGGATTCCTTCATCAATCAAGGTCACCCCCTTGGTTTCAATACTACGAATCCGGTTGGCTTTGATAAAAATCTGATCGGTTACTGAAGCCGGACGCAGAATACGCCACGCAGGCCCGTAATCGTGCAGCTTCTTGGAAAATAAGTCACGGCACAAAGCGATGACATGTTCAAATTGTTGCTTGGTATCTTTCATTTTCTTCCAAATAGTGCGCAAAGGTAACAATAATTAAGTAAAAACAGAAAGAGGGCACTCTAAATTATATTAAAGTGCCCTCTTCCAAAGCTATTGTATTACTGTTTTATAAGCAAGTGAGTTTATGAACAACGCAAAACCTGTCCGATACGCAAAGTTGTGGTTGCTTTAATACGGTTCAATTTACAAAGTGTGCTGACCGATACACCACGCAATTTAGCGATGCGTGACAAAGTATCACCACTCTTCACTTTGTGGTAGCGAATTGCGCCGTCAGCCACCTGAGTGTCATGTGAGCCTGCGCGCTTCACGCCTTTTGTCTTCCTGAACGTATAAGTATCGGCAACGATATCTTGTTTCGGGAAGTCGAACATATAAACCGGGTTGATTGCAATTCCCAAGAAACGGGTTTCAAAATGAAGATGTGAACCTGTGGAACGTCCTGTATTGCCACCCAAACCGATCGGTTCGCCGGCTTTCACCAACTGGTCGTTTTCAACCAACTGTTTTGACAAGTGTCCGTAGACAGTTTCCAGTCCATTGTCGTGACGAATTACGACATACTTGCCATATCCTCTGCGTTCATATTTCACAACGCGTACTTTACCATCGAATGCGGCAACAATAGTATCACCGATGTTCACTTTCAAGTCCAGACCATTATGCATTCTTCTCCAACGAGGTCCGAAAGGGGAGGTAATTCTCGTACTCGGAGTCGGCATATGGAAGCCTGTCAGGTCGATAGTGTAAGTTTCGGGGATAATAGCATTTCCGTAAGCGTGTACATACTGGTTGTTCCAGTTAGGATAAAGACTCAGGGCGGGATATTCGGACTGTTCGGCACGGATTTGCTTTTGCAAGGCCAAAGAGTCTACAGATTTTAATTTCTTGTCTATCGGTGCTTGGCGGGCAATCAGGTCTTGAGAGAAAGAGCTCAGACTAACCATAGCCGCTACGGCTACCAATCCAGTTTTAATAATGCAATTGAAATTCATTCGTTCTTTGTCAATTCATTTAATATTCGTCGTTTGCATACAGGTAGTCAAAAGTCGCCTGTTTGTACTCGAATATTTCTTCCGGTTTAAAAAATCTCATTAATTCAATAGCTGCAGTCTCCGGTGAATCAGAAGCATGAACTATATTCTCTTGAAAGCTCATACTGTAATCTCCACGAATGGTTCCCGGAGCAGCCAGACGTCCATTAGTCGGTCCCGCCAACGTACGGACTGTTTGAATAGCATCCACACCCTCAAAACAACAAACGATAACAGGAACTGTCATCATGGAATCTTTCACACGTTGAAAGAATTCTTTGCCACTGAGGTGGGCATAATGTTCGCTTAATAATTCATCAGTCAGTTGCATCATCTTCATGCCGGCCAACCGTAATCCTTTACGTTCGAAACGATGAGTAATCTCACCAATCAGTCCCCGTTGAAGGGTACATGGTTTTAAAATGACCAGCGTTTTTTCAAGCATAATACTCGACTTTTCAAATGGTTAAACGATACATTTACTAAAAAAATTCCCCCAAAGGTAGTATTTTCCTTTGAAACAGCAAGGGAGTTATTAACTATTTTTCAGACGATTAGCGACAAACAGGAAAAGAAAAGAGCCTTTAAACCCCTATAAATAGGAGAGATAGAGACCAAATATGTTATGCAACACATTTACGCAAATAAACCGTATGTTTAACCGTTTTTTCAGCTAATGGCAGCCCAGTTAACATTCGTTTTCCGCAGGGATTTGAGTTGCCGCCACAAAATTTCGTTCTCCGGATTCTGTGCCATGGGGTCTTGCTCCACGATTCCTTCGGCTATGGAACGGACATATTGCAGCAGTTGTCCGTCACGGGCTATATCGGCAATCTTCAAATCGAAAGCGACACCGCTTTGTTGCGTCCCCTCAAGGTCACCGGGGCCGCGAAGTTTTAAATCCGCTTCGGCTATTTCAAAGCCGTCATTGGTGCGTACCATAATTTCCAGTCGTTTCCGGGTGTCCTCGGTCAGTTTATAATTGGTCACCAGGATACAATAAGACTGGTCGGCACCACGCCCTACCCGACCGCGCAACTGGTGCAACTGTGAGAGTCCGAAGCGTTCGGCATTTTCTATAATCATCACCGAAGCGTTCGGTACGTTCACTCCTACTTCAATTACTGTGGTAGCTACCATTATCTGTGCTTTTCCCGAAATGAAAAGTTGCATCTGCTCGTCTTTCTCGGCAGATTTCATTTTACCGTGCACTTTGCAGACCGTACATTTGGGAAATTCTTCAAGGATATATTGATAACCTTCTTCAAGGTTCTTTAAATCAATCTTTTCGCTCTCCTTTATTAAAGGATAAACAATATAAACCTGGCGTCCTTCGTCTATTTGTTTCTGTACGAAACGGTACATGCTTTCCCGACGATTATCAAACTGATGGACGGTAGTTATCGGTTTTCGTCCGGGGGGAAGTTCGTCAATAACAGAAACCTCCAAGTCGCCATACAGGGTCATTGCCAATGTACGGGGAATGGGGGTGGCAGTCATCACAAGCATATGTGGCGGTTGGTTATTCTTACTCCAAAGGCGGGCGCGTTGAGCCACGCCGAAACGGTGTTGTTCGTCGATAACGACAAAGCCCAGCGAAGAGAAGTTGACAGTATCCTCAATGACGGCGTGCGTTCCTATCAGGATATTCACGTCTCCGTTCAGTAATCCGGTAAGGATGGCTTCCCGTTTTTTTCCTTTGATGGAACCGGTCAGCAGCTCGACACGGATGTCCATTCCGAAAAGCAGTTCTTTTATGGTTTCATAGTGCTGATTTGCCAGGATTTCGGTAGGAGCCATCATACATGCCTGATAGCCATTATCCAAAGCAAGCAACATACTCATCAAGGCGACCAGTGTTTTTCCACTTCCTACATCTCCCTGCAAAAGACGGTTCATCTGCCGACCGCTGCCTACGTCATTACGTATTTCTTTCAAGACCCGTTTCTGCGCACCTGTAAGTTGGAAAGGAAGGTTCTTTGTATAAAATGTATTGAATACATCGCCCACCTTTTCGAAGATATAACCACGATATCTCCTTTGTCTGTCTTTGGCATAACGAAGGATATTGAGTTGCACATAAAACAGTTCCTCGAATTTAAGGCGATACTGCGCCTTGCGAAGCAAATCGGGGTTCGTCGGGAAGTGAATATTCCGAAGGGCTTCCGTCAACGGCATCAGATGATGCTCTGCCAATAACTTGGGAGAGAGCGTTTCGGGCAAAGGTTCTTGTAGTTGCTGAATCACAGTTGCCATCATTTTCTCTATTGCATGAGAATTGAGGAAGCTGCGTTTCATTTTCTCCGTCGTATTATAATAAGGTTGCAGGCCTACGGAAGAAAGTTTCAGTTCATCCGCCTTGTCTATATCAGGATGGGCTACATTGATACGTCCGTTGAAAACAGTCGGTTTGCCGAAAATGATATATTCCTCGTGAAGTTTATATTTACCCAAGATATACTTGATTCCTTGAAACCACACCAAGTCCACGACTCCTGTTCCATCCGAGAAATGGGCAGTCAGACGTCGTTGACGCCCTTCGCCAATGGTTTCGAAACCTAGTATTTCTCCTTTCAACTGGATATATGGCATATTGCCATCTATTTCGTGAATGTAATAGATGCGGCTCCGGTCAACGTACTTGTAAGGGAAGTAATAAATTAAATCATGCAAAGAGTAGATTTCCAACTCCTTATTTAATACAGCAGCCTTCTGTGGCCCTACACCGGAGATAAATTTTATGTCGCGTGTGACTAAATCGAACATTTACAACAGAGCACTCCCTACTTTCAGGTCGAAAGGAGTTGTTATTTTTATATTTTCACGATTACCTTCTGCAAGATATACAGGTACACCCATTGCTTCTACCACTGAAGCGTCGTCTGTAAAGAATGGAGTAAACTCCTGCGCATAAGCCCGTTTCAGTAATTCCACATCAAAGACTTGCGGGGTTTGCACCAATTTATAGTCATTGCGGCTGACCGTTTCACTTCCGCCGTCCGTCAGATGGCGCAATGTTTCTACTACGTCAATCACCGGAATCACCGCTTTCTGCTCTTTTGCCAAATCATAGCAACGACTTATCACGTCTACCGAGACAAACGGACGAACACCGTCATGCACTCCCACCAGTCCGGGAGCCTGCACCAATGCCAGTCCATTCTTTACGGAATGGAAACGTGTTTCACCGCCGCTGGCAATGAGGTGTTCCACGGCAAAACCATGTTCCTTGCAGAGTTGTTTCCAAAAGTCCTGTTGCTCTTTTGGAAGCACTAATATAATCTGAAGTGTAGCGTCATACTTCCGGAATACTTCCAGCGTATGCATCAACACAGGTTTGCCACCGACAGGAAGGAATTGTTTCGGAAGTTCACTTCCCATCCGCAAGCCCTTTCCACCGGCGACAATAATGACAGATTTCTTCATGGACAGCTTAGCGTTTGACGCACATCGCTTCTACCAGCTCGTCTACTTTTTCTTTACCTGCCAACAGGTCAACAATAGTCAAAGCAAATTCCATGGCAGCACCCGGTCCCATACCTGTGATGATATTTCCGTCACGCACTACGTGTTCATTAACACATTCAGCGCCATCCAGATATTGCTCGAAGCTAGGATAGCAGGTAGCTTTCTTGCCTTTCAGCAGTCCCAGTTTGCCCAGCACCATCGGAGCTGCGCAAATGGCGGCGATAGGCTTGCCCTTTTCCGCAAAGTTAAGGATTAACTTCCGCAACCCTTCGTGCTTATCGAGCGTAGCGGCTCCCGGCATTCCACCCGGCAAGAACAAAAGTTCAGCATCAAAGAAATCGCAATTATCAAAGTTGATGTCACAAAGGATGGACACGTCATGCGCTCCGACTACAATTTCATCCGGTGTAACGGATACGATTTCTACATTCATTCCGGCACGTCTCAACGTGTCAATAGTAGTAAAGGCTTCGATTTCTTCAAAACCATCTGCAAAAAATGCGTATACAGTTCCCATAATGCTATCTATTTTTTGGTTAATGATACTCTATCTCAAATTAAAATAATAAGTGATTGTTCCCGTTTGGTTCGTCACTCCATCCACTGTATTAAAGCGAGCCTTCTTAGCCGCATCTTCGGCGGCTTTCCGCAACGCTGAACTTACAGTATTTGTCTGGGGATTAATGCCGGTCGAAATTACGTGTCCCGCAGGATTTACGGTAATATTCACTACGACACGTCCCTCTTCCTGCACATTATATGCAGGTTTTGGCAAACTGCCCGTACCTAAAGAACGTCCGCCGAGGTCAAATGTTCCATAACCACCCGTTCCTGTTTTGGCTCCGGTAGAAGAATTACCTTCTTTACTACCTTCGGTTCCGGTACCACTGGCCGATGTTCCTTTGTTTCCTTCCATTTGCGCTCCCTTTCCAAAAGCACCGGAAACTCTCTTTCTTGCAGCCTCTTCGGCAGCTTTCCGTTCACGTTCCGCCTTTTCTTCGGCGAGCCGTTTGGCTTCCGCAGCTTTCTCTGCTTCTGTTTTTTCGGGCTTTTTCACCGGTTCTTTCGGTTTGGTTACTTCTTTCGGTTTCACCGTTTCTTTTTTGGGTTCTTCCGTTTTCGGTTTCAAAGTAACCGTTTCCTCTTCGGTCTGTGTCAGCAAATCTTGTTCGGAAGGAAGTTCGGGTGTTGTCTCCGCAGGAGCTGCCGCATCTTCATCCAGTACATCCACATCTACCAGTGAAGGGTCGTCAAAGCCGCGTGCCGACTCCACATTTCCCATCATCACAGGCACTCCGCCTGCGTCTTCATCCGGCTGGGGGACAGTAAAGCTCACCAGAATCAAAAGAGCAATCACTGCCACGTGCACCAACAGTGCACCCAGCGCTCCTATGTATTCACCCTTTTTTCTTCTGTCCATTGTTCATTATTTGTTTTCAGGCGGGCGCGTAGCCAACACCATCTTAAAATGATTCTCGTTTGCGATGTTCAATACACGTACAATCTCACGGTAAGGTACCGATTCGTCCGCATACAGTGCCACGTACATTTCGGGTTCCTTCTCTGCACAGCTCTGCAGGAAGGGAGTCAGTTCGTTCAATGCCACCGGTTGCTCCTTCTCATTGCCGAAAGCGGCATAGAAGTTCAAGTCTTTATCAATAACGACTCTTGTCAGCGGCTTCGCCGAAGTCTGTTGCTTGCCTTGCGGCAACAGCACTTTTATAGCATTGGGCGACACCACCGTAGAGGTTATCATAAAGAATATCAGCAACAGGAATATGACGTCCGTCATGGAAGCCATACTGAAATTGGGCGATACTCTATTTCTTCTTTTTAATCCCACTTTGTTAGTGTTTAGTGGTTAGTGATTAATGATTAACGTTCTCGGTTACTTTTCCACTTTCAGGTGGGTTCGTTCAGCCTTTATATGGACTCATTCACCTTTATGTGGGTTCGTTCAGCAAGTCCATGAATTCCATTGTGCGGGATTCCATCTTGTTCACCACACGGTCTACAAGCATCACCAGGTAGTTGTAGGCAAACATGGCAATGATACCGACAATCAAACCACCGACCGTAGTAATCATGGCTTCGTAAATACCGCCGGAAAGCAGTGTAATATCTATATTTCCGCTACCTGCGTTCGCCATTTCGTAGAATGCGCGTACCATACCGGTCACCGTACCGAGGAATCCGAGCATCGGGGCTCCGCCGGAGATGGTTGCCATCACCGTCAGTCCTTTTTCCAGTTTTGCCACTTCGATATTTCCGACGTTCTCAATGGCAGCCTGCACGTCGTTGATGGGACGCCCCAGGCGGCTGATACCTTTTTCTATCATACGTGCCGAAGGTGTGTTCATCGTGCGGCAGTAGTTGATGGCTGCTTTGATTTCACCGCTATGAATATAATCCTTGATGCGTTCCATAAACATGGGGTCTTCTTTTCCTGCCTTACGAATCATATAGTTGCGCTCGAAAAGGATATAGAAGCAAACTACGGACAGCACACCCAGCACAATCATAATCCAACCACCCTTGATAGCCATATCAAGCATGTTCATTTCAGGAGCGTTCACCTCTGTCAGGACAGGATTGGCAGTAGCCAGCGAGTCGGCCATATTCATAGCCCCTTGGGCTAACAAGATCATTGCATTCATCAGCGTAGACAGTTTTTATATTCCTGAATGGTACGTTCCAGTCCCAAGTACAGCGCATCACTAATCAATGCATGACCAATAGAAACTTCGTCCACCCAGGGAATGTTTTTATAGAAATAGTTTAAATTTACAAGGCTCAAGTCATGTCCGGCATTCAAGCCGAGACCTAGTTTACGAGCTGTTTTGGCAGCTTCAACAAAAGGAGCGATGGCTGCTTCCGGATTCTTCGGATAGTCCGTTGCATAGGGTTCCGTGTACAGTTCCACACGGTCGGCACCTGCTTTTGCCGCATATTCCACCATTTCGGGGTCGGCAGCTACAAAGACAGAAGTGCGGATACCTGCGCTGTTGAACTGGTCGAGAACTTCCGTCAAGAATTCCAGATTCGCTTTTGTATCCCAACCGGAATTGGAAGTTATCTGTGAAGGATCGTCAGGCACTAAAGTTACCTGATGCGGTTTTACCTTCAACACCAAGTCTATAAAATCCGGCGACGGATAACCTTCGATATTGAATTCAGTCCGCAATAAAGGACGCAAATCATATACATCCGAACGACGAATGTGGCGTTCGTCGGGACGAGGATGAACGGTAATACCGTCCGCTCCAAAAGATTCACAATCAAGCGCTACCTTTACAACATCGGGCACATTTCCACCGCGTGCATTTCTCAGCGTAGCTATCTTGTTTATGTTTACACTTAATTTAGTCATGGTTCTACGTAATATTTGCCGCAAAAATACAAATATTATTATTAGTTGCCTAATAATACGAAACGCATTATAGGTTCTTTTTTGGTTATTTAAAGTAGAAATTCACAAGAAAACACAGAAAAAGCATACTTTTGTATACTTTCACTCTCATCGAACCCTAAATAAAAAAGCGTATGAACCAATACTATGGCAACATTAAAGTTAAAATTGACAATCTGGTAAACAGTATTATCCTGAAAGTCATTACAAGCTGTGACCCACAATCTCTTCTCACGAAAAATGAGGACGTAAAGCCTTCACTGGAGGATATAGACAAGATGCTGCATGACCACCTGTTGACAATAGGGTTGGACGAAAGGCAATTACCTTTTCCCGACTCCTTGGGAAAGGGCTATGGTTTTTCGCAATTGCCTAAGAATGATCTCCTGCAAACATTTCTGTTTTTTAAAGAGGAAGTGCTCCTAATGCACAAAAACAAACCTTGCCTCATGGACGAATTTCATGCGCTGTGCGAAAGCTATTATCGTGATACCTATAAAAAGAAAGGAATCCACCGATTTTGCCAAGACTATAAAAGAGAATATATCATCAAATCTTCCGATAAGCGTGATGAAATTGATGCCTGGCTCTATGAGCAGTGGATAAACAAGAGGTACCCTTTGGAAAACATCCGGCTTTTTGTTGAACGCCTTAGTTCGTATTGTCAGGATAAAGAGCAAAGTGCACATACCGACAGCAGCGAAACAAAAAAGAAAATAGAAGAAGACACCCTGCGTGAAATTGAAGCCTTGACACGCCAATGGGAAGAAATGAATGTAATCTCCCGGTTCTTTAAGGGGAAAAAGATTTTCGATGCATATGCTTCAACCTTATCCGACTATTACCTGCAACAATTACAGATAGAAACAGATGAATGTCTTGCATCGTTTTTTCATGTGACCCGAAACGGAATAGAATATTTGCAAACAACCATCAACACCATCTATGAAGTCCTGAACGAGAATGATAAACTATCCGATCATCCATTTATAGAAAAAGAGACACTTTCTGTTCTCATCTCAATGATAGAAAAGGAACATTTATCACTGTCCGACCTAGGTATGAGTAGCATGACAGACATACTTTGTTCACTCCAAGAAGCATCATATCCCGAAGGCAACGAACACGTACAGAACTTGCGAAGAGAATTATCCGACATCCTGATAGACAAATATTTATATCAATTGGAAGAAAGATACCAACAAACCTTCGATGTGATAATTGACGATTCGGGAGTGAAGTACACTGCCGATAAAAGAATATTGCTTAAAGCTCCCCAAGATCTGACTAGTTATTATATTCCGGAAGGGGTTGCGAAGATTTACGATTCCGCTTTCTCTGGTATTGCCAGTCTTGAATATATTAAAATACCGGAAGGGGTATGTACTGTCGGAAAACATGCTTTTCAGGGATGCAGTAATCTGAGAGAGGTCATCTTACCCAAATCGGTTACCCAAATCGGAGATTATGCTTTCAATGGATGTACCCGGTTGGAAGATGCGGTCTTTCTTTACCGGGATATTTCATTTAATGATGAATTATTATTCAAAGATTGTCCGGCACTAAAGAAAGAACGGATTAAGACTTACAATAGTGTAATCACCGGATGGATATTTGATGCAGAAAAACGATCGGGCACCCATAAAGAAACGGGCATAGAGCTTCTGTACTGTTTTGACAATGGAGATGGTACCATAAAAACACAACTCGTCAACTTGTCCGATCGCATGAAAACCTTTCGTACACAAGGGCACTCTCAAGAAGAGATAGATAGTATTTTCAGGAAAGTAGGACGCGAATTTGTGATACTATGCAGATCGCTGCATTAAGATAAAGCACCGTTAGGATTCCATTCACTTTTGTTCCGTCATCGAACCGAATAATTGCAAACCGATTGGCTATCTCAGAAAAAAATGCCAAATTTGCATTTTGAACTAACAACATTGCTTATGAAATTTGCCATTTTCGGAAATACGTATCAGGCTAAAAAGTCCTCTCATGCCGCCAATCTGTTCCGGTTATTGAAAAAACGGGGAGCGGAAGTCTGCGTATGCAGGGAGTTCTACCAATTCCTGATTTCAGAGCATATGGAAATCGAAGCCGACCAGTTATTTGACGGTGATGATTTCACAGCCGACATGGTAATCAGTATCGGCGGGGACGGAACTTTCCTGAAAGCTGCCCGCCGGGTAGGCAGAAAGGGAATCCCTATCCTTGGCATCAATACAGGACGTTTGGGATTTCTTGCTGATATTTCTCCCGAAGAGATGGAAGAGACATTCAACGAGATTCAAGCTGGAAGATACAGCGTGGAAGAACGGAGTGTACTTCAACTTATCTGCAACGATACCCATCTGCAAGCATCTCCGTATGCTTTAAATGAAATTGCCGTGCTCAAACGGGACAGCTCTTCAATGATTAGTATCCGTACTGCTATCAACGGTGCATTCTTGAATACTTATCAAGCCGACGGATTAGTGATTGCCACCCCAACCGGTTCGACAGCCTACTCCTTAAGCGTGGGCGGACCGATTATGGTTCCTCATTCCAACACTGTCGTCATTACTCCCGTAGCTCCACATAGCCTCAATGTCCGTCCTATCGTGATACGTGATGATTGGGAAATCACATTAGATGTGGAAAGCCGCAGCCATAACTTCCTGGTTGCCATCGACGGCAGCAGTGAAACGTGCAAAGAAACAACCCAACTCACTATTCGCCGTGCCGACTACAGCGTGAAAGTAGTGAAACGCTTTAATCATATCTTTTTCGATACGCTTCGCAGCAAAATGATGTGGGGAGCGGACGGCAGAAGATAATCCTTCCTTAAAAAATCAGAGGTACCTAATAACGGATATTCCACATACGGCATGATTAGTAAAGCTATTTCATAATTAGTTTCAACCCCATTTGAAACACTTTGTTTCAAGTAGTGAAACACTTCGTTTCACACCGAGAAACAAAGTGTTTCACACCGAGAAACAAAGTATTTTTAAAAGATGCGCAAAGATAACGCAACTGTGCTAAAAATCAAATAGTTATAAAACATATTTTTTAGCGAAGTCGGAAAAGGAAGCAAAGAAAAGCACATTTGGGCCGGAGTTACGTTACCAAATCGTAACTCACCCCAAATTGCCGCTAAAAACGAAACAATATCCTGTATTTCAGTTTGTTGCTCACTTTTGCATAACATCAAATAACTCAACAGTAATTAAATTTGTAACTAAAAAAAGTTGAGTTATGAGAAGTACGTACCGTGTATTATTTTACACCAAGAATCAGGCAGTAAAGAATGGTAAGGCACCGATTATGGGCCGTATAACCATCAATGGAACCCAGGCAGGTTTCAGTTGTAAGAAAGAAGTGTCCCTCGCTTTGTGGGACGTCAAAGCCAACCGGGCAAAAGGTAAATCCGAAGAAGCCCGCACTCTCAATCAGGAACTTGATAATATCAAGGCCCAGATTACCAAGCACTATCAGTATATTTGCGACCATGACAGTTTTGTCACGGCTAAGAAAGTCTATAACCGTTACGTCGGTTTTGGTGAAGACTGCCACACGCTTATGGCACTTTTCAAAGAACAACTTGAATCGTATAAAGAAAAGATAGGTAAAGGAAAAGCAGAAAGCACCTACCGTGGACTGGTTGCCGACTACAAAAGCCTTCTGCTTTTCATGAAAACCAAAAAGAACATTGAAGATATAGCTATTGATGAACTTGAAAAGCCGTTCATTGAGGACTACTATACATGGATGCTCGGAACGGCAGGAAATGCTAACGCCACAGCCTTCAACCGTGTCAACACCCTGAAATGGTTATTGTACATCGCACAGGAAAGAGGTTGGATAAGAATCCATCCGTTTGTATCCTTCGAATGTGCGCCCGAATATAAAAAACGTTCTTTCCTTTCCGAAGACGAATTGCAGAAAATGATCCATATAGAACTGAACCATAAACGTCAACGGGCCAATCGGGATATGTTTCTTTTCATGTGCTTCACCGGGCTTGCTTATGCAGACCTGAAAGCTATCACCTATATGAATATCCATACCGACTCTGACGGCGGCACATGGTTAATGGGGAACCGTATAAAAACCGGTGTCGCCTATGTAGTAAAATTGCTCCCCATTGCTATCGAACTTATAGAAAAGTACAAAGGAGTGAATGAAAGGAAAATCTCTCCCGATAATGTTTTTCCCGTGGGAGAGTATCAGGCAATGTTGGGCAGTCTCAAATTTATCGGGAAGAAATGCGGTTGTAAGGTCGAAGTCACCCCACACCTCGCACGCCACACATTTGCAGTTCTGGCCATCCTCAAAGGGATGCCGCTGGAAACTCTGCAAAAGGTTTTAGGGCATAATTCCATTCTCTCCACACAAATATATGCCGAACTTATTAACCCGAAAGTCGGTGAGGATACAGACAAGCTGTGCGAGAGAATCGGCCACGTTTACAAACTTGCCATGTAACATGACAATAAAGAGGAACGTCCCCCAAGCCATAGCTCGGAGGACGTTTCTTTTCTTTCTTATTTCCTAAACCGCCTGAAATCCCGGTAGTTCTTTTTCAGCACTTCATACAGCCCGCTTTCCGGGTAAAGCAGTTTCCCGCCGATAGTGGTATAGGGCATCACCTTCTCATCCCTCAACGTTTGCAGTGTCCGTCTTGAGATGTGCAGCATGGCACACACGTCATCCCCGGTTAGATAATGCTCATCTGCAATTGTCGGACGTATCCGTGCCGTTGCTTCTTCAACCGCTTTCCCAGTTTTTTTTATCCATCCGGCCAGTTCTTTGAACTCTTCCGAATCCCTTGTGATAATCTCCGCCATACCCTTATTTCCTTCTGATTAGTCCGCTTTCCAATATCTCCTGAATATCCACTTCCCGGTAAAAGAATTTTCCCCCGACGTTCGAGTAAGGGATAAGCCCGTTGTCACGGTAGTTTTGTAGGCATCTTTTCGATATGCCCAGAGCCAGACACACGTCCTGCGCATCCATTCATTTGTCCGGTACGGGCGGAGCAATCTTTTTCTGAAAGTCACCCATTTGTACGGCCAGCGTACTGACCAGCCTTCTCAGCTCCTGATACGCACCTGTTTCAATAATCGTCAGTTCCATACTAAAATCATTTTTAAGTTTCTGAATATGCGGCAAAGTAAAGCACATCTTCCGTCCCTTCCAAATTACGGGAACCGGAGTCACCCGTTGGCGTGCATTGTCTTGACAGCGCAAAGACCCATTCCTGCATCCGGACAGCAACGGGTCTCACATTCATTTGCCTGTTTATTCGTTATCCTATATCTTCCTGCCTTTACTCTTTTGGGGCGTTTCCTTCCCCACCTTCTTTTCCGGTGTTGTAGCCTCTTTCTGCCGCATGACCGGAAAATTCTCTTTCAGCAATCTTTCTGCCAGCTTCTTCGCCTTCTCCTGCATCTCGTCGTACACATCCCATCTGTCCCGGCCTGTCAGCTTGCTTTCTATCTTTTCAAATTTCTCATGAAAACTGAAATTGTCAGGATACTCGTCTACCAATCCGTCCCTCGGATAACCTTTATCCATGATATAAAGCAAGGTCATCCGGTCATAACTGTCTACGCTCCGGGCTATTCCAAGCCCTTTTTCATTGTCCGTCAACCAGGCATAATTCTCCCATGTAGGTGAAAGGTTGAATGTTTCAGTATCGGTTACATTCTTTAATGCCGACTTATCCACAAAGGCATCCGCCGGAATTTCTTCCAACGGCACCAAACAGCCATAATCGTCGTAACAGCGGTTTACTTTCCCTTCCATCAGAGAAGGCCATCCCCTCAATTCATATACAGTCAGAGACTTGCCTTCAAAATCCGGTTCAAAGAAACGTTTCTCTATATTCATTACCAAAAATACATCATACTGCCGTTTCCCGACATAATCCCGGCTGAAAAGCAGCACCCCCCTGTCCGTTTCAACGCCCGTATAAAATTTATTCCCGTGCTTCAAATCATCCAACATATCCGTCATCGCTACGGGTGACGACTTTATTTCCTGCCACATTTTCGGCGTGAGCCACCGAGTATAAGTCTCATCCCTCGAAAACGGATCTATTTCATTTCACAGACAATACACCACTTCCGACAACCGCTGGTATCTCTGCAACTCAATCCCATGTTCGTCCATCACTTTTTCCAGTTTTTTCAGATAATCCTCATTGTTTCCTTCCTGCAAAGGCGGTACAATCCCCATATCAGGCACATTGTAATACATCATGCCCATAGCGGGCATTTCCGTTTCTTTCAGTGCCTTTTCCACATCTTCCTGCATAAATTCCAGAAATCCCTCTTCGCCCGTACCTTTCGTACTGATATGCACCGGATTAAAATGCTTGTCCACTGTGATATACACACTGCCGCCGTTTGTATTTTCCTTTTCCATATATCAATGAATTAGATGTTTATACCTTGTCCTTTTCTCTTTGCCGGAGTCCGCACCTTCATTTCCACATTCTGAAACTGCACATTATCAGGTAGTCCAACCAGTGACGAAACAATCCGTTCCTGCTCCTTGGTCAACGGCGCACTCATCGGTTGCAGGTTTCTCAGCCGGTTAAAGTTTCTCAGTGTGGGTGCCATATCGCATCGCTTCGTGCAAATTCCGTATCGGAGTATAGCCGGTGAGGCAGTCTTGCAGTTCCCAATCTCTACCCGGTACTTCGCATCCAGCGGTGCCACCTCATGGAATCTCAATTCCTCCGGCTTTCGTATCTCGTCGAAAAAGTGTCTGGTCAAATCGTTCAGAAAATCTTCCAATGCTTTGTCCCCCTTGTCCGTTTTTCCCAACAGCAATACCTGCTGTCCGTATTCCACTGCCGTACAAGTAGGAAAAGCCGCCAGTCCGTTCCTTATCACGTCCCCGTCCATTCCAAAACGGTGTCCCAATCGCTTGTAATCTTCGTTTTCCATCAAAGCCGTATGCTCTGCCAGTGACGACAGTTGTACGATCCCCCTTTCTTCACAAAATGCTGCATCCCGCAACCTTACCACACCCGAAGGATGAATCCTTTCCTGTTCCAATACCGGACACAGCCGTTCCAGATAATCCATATTGTCCGTTCCGAATATGCCCGGAATCAGGCTTTTGTCCCTGAAATCGAAACGAAACATTCAGTGGTCGGGTACAAATTCCCTACCTGCCGTATGAAACTGTACATTATTGCTAATATACCGGGAGAACCCTTCTTCCCCCTGTCCCCGCATACTTAAGTACACAGGACGGTAAAAGGCGTCCAGCGTCATATACAGACTGCCGTTTTCCGCCACTTGCATTTTCTTCTCTTCCATAAATTCTATATGATTAGTTGTTTTTTTTCCTTCTTGTCGGGAGTAATGGAGGCTACATGTTTTGCCTGCCGCTGCCTGTTATCCTGCTTCTGTGCCGGAACATCCCGTTTGTGAGCCGTATCAGCGGATACACCTGTCTTCGGTTGTTCGGAATGTGGTTTGGGTGTCAGTTGAAGCGTCTCCGCCTTTTCACTCCGGTTCATCCGTGCCCCCGGCCTGAACTCCCCGTCCGTGATATGGAACTCCGATTGCAGAATATCCTTTGCCACCACCTTCGCTTCCTTCTGCAAGGCAGTATAACCGAAATCGTGTGACGACATCGGTACCGATTGCCGTGCCTTGATGCTGTCACCCAGCTTTTCCGCCAAATCCCTAAACTCATATTCATAACTGAACGGATGAAAATAGTCCGCCACCACATGACCGGCATATCCGTTTTCGGAGATATAGAGCAGTGAAGCCACATCGTAGTTCCGGGGTGAAATTCCCAGGTTGAAGTCTTTTGTCAACCGGTCAAAGTTGTTGTAATCCGGTCTTAAATCATATTTGTCCGTACAGACGGCACCTTCCAGTATTTCTTTTCCCACCAGTTTCTCAGGTGTGAAGCTGAACTCCGATTTATTCAGTTGCGTACCGGCACTGCGCAGGTCGCTTTTCGCCAACTTGTCGATGCAGTTGTCCACCAGTTCCGCCACTTGCCGGGAGGGTGCCTCTATTTCATACAGCTTCAAAGTTTCCGCCCCTTTGGTCATATTGAAAAATCCGTCCGCCAGATGTTGCAGGTAGCTATTACGCGCTTTCATACCCTTTTCACAGTCCGAGAAGAGCAGTACGCCTTCCTCCGTTGCCACGGCATACACCCGTTGCTTTTCGCCCGGCAGTTTTTTGTTGTTCCAGCCTTCCGCCTCGTTATGCCGGATAAACTCTTTATACTGCTTGTCTTTTTGTAGTGCCGCAGGCGATGTCCGGCGGCTGAACAGTTTCAGTCCCGTTTTTAGCGTATAGGCTGCATCCCGTAGCGGGATCTGCCTTCCCGTTACCGCCTTGTGTTTATGGATAGCCGGAACCAGCGTGTGGAAATACCAGTTCGCCAGCTCTCCCCGCCGGGAAGGTATTTTCCCTTTGTCCGCAAAATCTGCTTTCAGAATCGTTCATCCGGGCAGGTAACCCCGTTTGTCGAAATTCTTCACCATCTTTCCGATATACTCCTCATACGCTTCTGGTGTGGCATCACCTCTGCGCATATCCACAGGAGTCTTCTTTTCGTCCAGCGTAATAAACACGCTGCCCGGCCCTTCCGCTGCCTGTCCCGACAAACGGGCCATCCAGCGGGCTGTCCAATCTTTCAGTAGTCCCATAACTTTGATCTGTTTACAGAAGTTTTATAACTGCAAAGAAAACGCTTTGACCGTCAATCCGCAACACCGGAGTCATGCAAGTCGCTCACTGGCGGCTATTGGCGTGCAAACTTTACGCCAGCCGTTCGTCCAGCATCCTAATATAGCTTTTGCGAATTGAGTCGATGAAAGGAGTAGAAGCCGTACAGCGGTCAAACACCTTACCGCGTTTGGTGTATAAGGCATTTATTTTCAGATTAAAAGCATCCTCAAATACTCTGATAACATCTACAATGGTAAGTTTCTTCCCTTCCACACTGTCCACAACTCCGGCAGCCATCAATGCGGCAACCAGTTCTATCAGGTCATTATCCGTACCATTCCAGTGTAATGCGCTTCTCTGTTTGCCGCCGTGTGTCTGAACTTCCATTTTCATACTGGCATTATCTGCATGATGACGGAAATAATCTTTTACCATGTCTATCTCTGCATCCAATAAGGAAAGAGCCTTGCCGACAAACACATCATACAGTATATGCCGACCTTCCTTTAAATTGTTGTAGGATTGCTGTATAAAAGAAAGTTCTATCCTTGTGTAATTTAACCGTCGTAATTGTCGCATTCTATCCTCATCCTGTGGAAGTTCGGCAAGCAGGTTTACAAAATCTTCATAGGCGGCAGGTAACCGTTCCGATAGAAGTTCTGAATCTGCTATATAAGTAGTAAATATGTCGAATAGCGGTGTATCGGTCAGTGTCCTCATGATATTGAAATTTAAAGTTTAAAACTATTCCGGTCTTTGCCGTCAATTGTCATAACCATAAAGAACAAGTGATATGCCATTGAATAATGGTTGATTTAATACACTGAAAACAAGAATATTATAATCTTATCTCCAAAGTATGTGTCTGTATTTATTATCTATATTAAAACACTATGTGTCCACATTTCCGGACATATTCAGATTAAGCCGTATTTTTTCAGTTTTAAATAAAGTGTGCTTCGGGATATGCCCAGCAGCCGTGCGGCCGCTTTCCGGTCATTACCTGTAATTTCCAGCGCTTTCACAATCGCTTCCCATTCCGTTCGTTCCATATCCAACCTGTAATCATCCGACGGTTTTACATCCACCGGAAGGCTGATGTCTTTGAGAGTAATCCAATCTTCTCCGGCCAGAACACACGCACGTCTTACCACGCTTTTTAATTCGCGGATATTTCCCGGCCATGAATAAGCCTTGAATGCTTTCTTTACATCCCGGTCAAACCCTTTTATATCTTTTGACAGTTCCCCATTTGCATAAGAAAGGAAAAATCCGGCCAACGGGATAATATCCTCTTCACAATCCTTCAACAGCGGAACATAAAGCGGAAACTCGTTCAATCGGTGGAACAAGTCTTCCCTGAACCGGCCGTCGCTTATCGCCCGTTCCAAATCTTCATTGGTCGCTGCCAACAACCGTATGTCCGCCTGTATCTCTTCCTTTCCGCCTACGGGTCTGTAACGTTTCTCCTGCAAAGCGCGTAATAGTAACACCTGTGTTTCCATGCTCAAATTGCCTACCTCATCCAGAAATAGTGTCCCGTGATTGGCAGCAGCAAACATACCGGCCCTGTCCTCTGTCGCCCCCGTAAAGGTTCCCTTTTTATACCCGAACAGTTCCGATGCAGCCAATTCCCGTGGTAACGCGCCACAATCCACCGCTACAAAAGGAGCATCTGAACGTTTTCCGAGTGAATGTATCTGTCGTGCCACCCATTCTTTACCCGTACCCGATGCGCCGCGTATCATTATGGACAGGCCATCGGCGGGAGCCACCAAACGCACTATTTCCCGAAGTTTCACTGCCAACGGACTTTTGCAGACGTAGAAAGCCTGTTCCGGTCTTTCCCTTGTCTCCCTGCGGCCCAATAGTTCACGGATGATGCCTATCACTTTTTCTGTCTGTACGGGTTTAGGCAGATAATTGTCAGCCCCTTTCTTCACGGCTTCTACGGCACCGGGTATATCCCCGTATCCTGTCATGATAAGAAAAGGCATACTGTAACCATGTGTCTTCATCCATTCGAGCAGTTCCACACCACTACTATCACCAAGGCGAAAATCAGACAAGACCAAATCCACCTCATTATTACTTAAAAAATCTTTTGCGGTATCAACCGACAGCACGTAACGGGCATTCATGCCGTTTTTCACCAGCCAGTTGGCTGTAGTACGTGCATATATCCGGTCATCCTCTACTATCAATATGGCTTTCATCCGTTTTTCACTTTAATCCTTTTGCTTTTTTCACAGCTTGTTCCACCGCCTTAATCAGCTTTTTTATCCGTCCGTCCAATTCCCGGCTCCATTTCTCGGGAGAAAATGAAGCCAATTCTTCCAGTTCACGTAAGGAGACATTGATACGTATCATGCCCCATAGCGGAGCCGCTTTGTGTATGATGCGTCCCAACTGTTCATAATCTTCCGTTTCCAGCGCATCCCGCATTCCAGTGAGTTCCCTTTCTGTATCCTCAATGAACATATCCAGCAGTTCCCCCGTATTTTCCTCACCTACCATAATAGCTGTAAAATCAGTTCTGTCTATCTGTGAGGTAACCGATAATAATTCTTCCGGCGAGAAAGGCTTGTGCAGGCAACCCGCAAAGCCTGCGTCTTTGAAATACTTCGGCTTTTTATCCGCCTGTGCGGTTACAGCCAGTACGGGAAGCGTTCCTGTCTGTCCGAGGTTGCTGCCCCGAAGTAAGGCCAGCACTCCGTATCCGTCCATATCCGGCATCCGCATATCCGTCAGTACGATGTCATAACGGTTACGGCGTAACGCTTCCACCAATTCGCTAATATTCTGGCAGCAGTCACATTCCACTCCGTAACGTGCATACATTTTTCTGGTTACATCCAGTTGCATCCGGTCATCATCTATGGCCAGTACCCTCATTCCTGAAAGTGCGCCATATTCCGGGAGACTCTTTATCGAATCCGTTTTTCCGTCCGTTTCAGGCATAGGAAGACATACTTCAAAGGTACTGCCATGCCCCGGTGTGCTTTGCACGTGGATAGTTCCCTCCAGCAATGTTACCAACTTATGGGTTATCGCCAGTCCCAGTCCGAAGCCTTGTTCCGCATCCGGCGCTTCGCCCCGTTCAAAAGCGGTGAATATCTGTTCCTGCTTTTCTTTGTCGATACCTATACCCGTATCTCTAACGAAGAAGGATAACTTTCCATCCCGGTATTGTGCGCCAACATGTATATATCCGGTACGGGTAAACTTTACAGCATTCGAGAGCAGGTTGTTGAGTATTTGCACCAACCTCCCGCTATCTCCCTCGACAAGTACGTCCAGGTCCGTCACTTCCGTTGTCAAGGCCACCCCTTTTTTTTCCGCTATCGGCAGAAACGAGCGGGCAGTATCTTCAATCGTCCGTCCCGGATGAAAGATTTCCTTTTCCGGTTGTACCTTTTCCGCTTCAAGTCTGTAATAATACAGCAGGTTGTTCGCCAGTCCGATAACGTGGTGCGAAGCACGCAGGATATTCACTGCATATCCTTTGCTTCGTTCCACATTTTTTTCCTCTTGCAATAGTTCTGCATATTCCCTGATGGTACCGAGTGGTGCACGCAGGTCATGGCTTACCGTTAGTATAAGGTTCCGGCGTGCGGAAAGTAGTTCACGATTCCGGAGGTCGGATGCCTCCAGTCTTTTCCGGTATTCCAGTCTTTTACTGATGTCATGATATATAAAGATGTAAAATACCACTATCAGCAGAATAGCGGTAGCAGCTATGAATAGAATGATACGGAAAGATTGTTCCCTTAAACCGGTTATCTTCTGTGTATCTTTTTCTGTTTGCATGACTGCCATCTGTTCAAACTCGCAAATAAGTCTGCTTATCTGCGAGTTCAGTTCCGTATTACGCCATTGCAAGCTGTCTGAATAAGCTTCCAGCTTGTTCCAGTAATCCATATATTGTTCGTGCATCTCTTTTTGCAGGGAATATAGCTTTTCGGTTGTTTGCCGGAACACAGGTGGTTGTTCCTGTTTTTCTTGTTTTTCCCTTTGGCGTGCATAAGCAGATTTTTCGTCTTTCTTTTTGAATAGTCCGAGCAAACCTCTTCTTTTTTGCTTCTCTGTCCCGGATGTTTTCGGTTGTTTCAGTATCCATGTTTGTGAGGCGATAATGGGTATTTTCTGTTGCAACAGGCTGTCCGTCCGCGATAGTTCTGAAAGGGTATTCATTACTCCGAGTAGCAGCGTTTCCTTTTCCAATAACAGTGAAGATATTTTGTCTATTTGTGAACGCTGGAGGTCAGTGGAATAATATTGCTTCAATTCGTTCAAAGTATTGGTTGCCACTTTACGCTTCATCTGGTACTCGTCGAATTTATCATTGTCTCTTAACAGCAAAAAGTCGTCGGAGAAGGAGTAATCAAGTAGTTTTTCAAAAGTCCGATTAACGGTCTCTCTTTTCTGGTTAATAAGCAATTCACCACTGTTTAATGCTTCCATTTTCCGGTGTTCCAGCCATACCAGAAAGATGATAATACCGAATAAAGTGAGCAGTAATACATATCCGGCAATGATTTTCAACTGAAGTGCAAAAGAAGAATGCTTTGTTTGAGATTGTTTTGTTGCTTTCATCATAGTGTAATTCGGATTGTCTGAACATCCCCTATCAGTAAGTGTTTTTATTGATTTTTTGTATTATATCCTTTAGTTCTTCTAAATTGTGATATATTCCTGTCGTCACTTTTTCAATCATCCCTCTTCCTCATTCATATAATAAAATAGTGAACGGGCGAACCAGGGAAAGCGTTGGAACACCCAGTAGAAAAACCAGAAGAGATAACCGATAAAGAGCACTGCCGCCACATATGTAGTCCAACCATAGGGCAGGAAGTGTGCCAATAATGCAAGTAGAGTGATGATGAGCAGTCCTTTGTAGAGGCAGTTTATCCACGGCATAGATTTGGGCAGGCAATCGTAGTCGGAAGCTATGTCGTCAGGCGTTTGGTTCACAGCATCCCAGCAGCAACGATTCAGATTGTCGTATTCTTTGTAGAACAGCGGTGTGTACCAGCCGATGAGTGCCACCAAATGAACAGACTGGAGCACGGAAACCGCTTCACCCCATGCCGGGAACACCGCGTAGAGGGCGCACAGCATGGTCAGAGGCAGCAAACAGAGCAGGCAATTTTTCCGGTTACTAATGGCGGCATCGCATAATCCCAGCAGCATCCCGGCATGTGCCATGAAGAACAGCGTCAGACAAGCCGGGACCAAAGGCGACGCCCAGCTATCACCCACTCTGCCGTCAGCGGGTGATGCTGGCCACAACCCAGACAGGGCGGCAATACCAAGGAGAATGTAAACCACCGCCAGCACACGACGACTACGGAGGTAACTTTTACTACCGGCATGTTTCATATGCGGTACCACGCCGTAGTCGTTGTAAGGATAGAGAAAGAATGCCATGTAGCCGTAAATGAAGAACTGTACGGCGAAACAGATTTCTATCATCCTGTCTATGTCAATGGTTACTCCCATGTTGTTGGTTATTGTTTGTCAGAGTTCTTTATAATATCATACATTCAAAAGCCCGATGGTCTGAATAATAGCCAGGTGTATATCTTATATCCCCCACGTCTCCCTGAAAATAGACATAATCCAGCGTATTACCGCCTTGATGGGTTGCTACCTGAGGATTGTGAAAATTGTTTTCATCAAGAAAACGCTTTTCTATATAATTGAATGGCATATTAAAGTCTCCTGCTATGACATAGCGGTGTCCGGCAGGTATTCCATTCATCACAGACTTAAAGTGGGCAAAAGAAGCTTCTGCCGTTGGTGGATAACCCGAAGGAAGATGTACATTACCTATAAAAGTATTGCCTATTCTCACCCAAAGCATCGGTCTGTTACTGAGAGAAATATCTGATTCAGCCCCAAAAGCAGCGACAGATGACATCGCATATATAGCTAAACTGCACCGTTTGTTGCCCCCATGACTCCACTCGAAATAATAACACGTGTATAATGGCTCCCTTTTCCGCCGGTTGGAAACAGGCGGGTCCATAGTATGTACCCTCACTCCGTCCGTTCCCACACCCTGGAAGCGGAAGCTGGGCAAAGGTTCAGTCATTTCCTGCAAACACACCACGTCTATTCCACGCTTAAACATATCCATCAATAGGGTTCGTTTCACATCGTCGTCTAACAGACTTCCGCCCTGCATATTCCAAGTTGCAATTCTCATTGTCATTTCCTGTGTTACGGATTTTTAATACGGATAGAGCCGGGTAGTAATGGCGGAAGCATAGCGACCCAAATCGATATAAGGTTGCAGCTCCGGTATGGATTTGTCCGCCAAATTACCATTGATGAGACGCAGGCAGGTATTAAGCAAAGCGCCACCGTGATTTCCATCTTCACATGCCAACAACAACATCAACGACGGGTAGAGGGTGGTAAGTGCCGAAAGATTCCACCGCTTGGCGTCGTAGAGCGATGTCGTCCATCTGACGTAATCGCTCGATGCACCAGCCGCACCGCCTATCTGGTAGAGGGCGGTGTTTTCGAACTTGTGCGATGAACTATCTTTTTGTTCCGTCATCCAGCTTCCACCGTAAGCACCGCCTCCACCTATCTGCCGGAACGAGGTGTCGAAGGAAGCCGAGAAGTCCGTCTTTTCCTTTTCTGCCATCTCCAAGTCTGTCACCTCTGTTACGGTCTCCGAGTAGAGGATGCCACCTAGCGAGAAAACTTGTGGAATGTAATAGCCCCACTCGTTCAACAGTTCTATCAGTTCCAGACAGCGCATCCGGTCTTTCTCGTTCTTGTTCACGATGTTTTCCACCTCTTCGAGGAAGGCGGGAGCAACCCGCACACGGTCAAAGTTCGTCTTGAAGCCACACTTGTGGATTATGTATTGCGAAAGCAGGTATTCGCTCACTTTGGAGCTTGATTTGCTGTTCTCTTTCTCATGTTTGAACTCGCTGTCCATAGAAGCGAAGCGTGAGTGGAAGGAAATCGAAGCTGTATTGATATTCATTTTCTTCATCTCATGCGTCAGTTTGGAAAAGGAGTATTCCGTCCGTTGCATGGTGTTCACTACCGGTTGAAGAAAGGTGGGTAAATATCCATCTTGCCAAGTGTACAAATCATGGAAACCCCGTCCCCCACCATCGTTTTCGGAGAAGAGGAATCCACGGAAAATATTCACGTTCTGAAAGAGGAATGCTTTTTCCTCGTCGGTAAGTTCCAGATAGCCTACCGCATTATCATATCTGTCTATCATATCGTCTATTTTTTATTATCCATATATATTAATATCCAGTGAGTTCAATCCCCGAATAACTCTGTCAGCTTCGGCTTTGGACTTGAATACAAAGAAGTGTACTTTCACCACACCCAATGGCGTGGGGTCTATCTTAATGTCACGGAGTCCATTGCCGTAGTTCTGTGTCGAGTCAGCGCCCGGAGTTGCTGCGCCCGGTTCCACGCTGTCGCCAGGCACTACTACATTCTCTTCCTTCGGTGCAGAGGCTTTCAGTAGCAAGGAAGACGAGCACAGGGCCTTCTTTGCCGATGGCCGGGGCGGTTTGATATTGGAGGCATAGGTCACACCTTTACTATCAGTAAAGGACACCATATTGTGGGTGGTGAATGTGATTTCGCTATAACCGCCCTTCAATGTGGGAATTATCTCATCGATGTTGCTTACGCCGGTTATCTCGATGGTCTTCAGGGTGCCCTTTCCCTCCCAGGTACGGCGATTAGTTTGCCCCATACGTCCAAAATTATCACATATTTTATGATACATTCTACTCACGATGGGGGGCCCCGAAGTGGGAACGATGCTATAACGGTAACCTACTGCGCCCCAGGACTGGATGATAAATTCCACCGCCGTGCCATCTACGCATACACATACGTTTTCTATTCCTTGTCCGCGGCTGATGTTAGTGGGCACAACATCTCGCAGCATCAGTGGGGCGAAGGCCTGGATGCGCTTGTTTTGCTCTTTGGCGGTCACATCTTTTTCATTGAGCTTCACGGCTACAGTTATATAGCCATTCTTCCACGTTTCACAGACAAAACCTACCAAGTCGCTCTGGGGTTTGGAGGTATTGGTTAGTACCAGCTGGTGGTCGTTGCCCCAAACGGTAGACACTTTTACTTCGGACTCGTTGTTGATAGAGTTTACAATAATATCTTGTAAGGCAGTCTCTACATTTATGTTCCCCGCTTCATCGGTTGGGCGTGTACCCCTTGCGTCTTTCTTATAGATAAAACGGTAGGTACTGTTCGGACCTTCTTTGATAAACCCGGCATTTTCTAATAATTCTCTTACTGCTTCCAGAGTGGTGTCGGCTTGTACTTCGATGGTAGTGAAGTCATTATCTCCTGCTCCTTTATAACATGTTATCTTCATATAATTCAGTATAATGAGGTTGTTAATAATTTTAAACAAAAGCTCTACAAATCTAACCCTACGGTGTCTTTTTTCCAAAATACCATTGTCGGGTTCGTCTTAATATGGTTTAATCTCCTTATTCGCTCAGATATATCGCCTCGATCATAGCGCTTGTCCCTCCCGTCGGAATGTCAAGGTCGGTGCGCGCACCGTCGAACCAATAGCAGGGTTTATAATTATCGAAACCGGTATAATGCGTACCTCCGACATAGACCTTGCCGTTGATAACGCCGATGGATGTCCCTTGCGACCAGCTACCGTCAGGAGCGTTGAGGTCCGTGCAAATGCCGTCAATCCAATAACAGCCCTTGAAATTGTTGTTGCTCGGAATGGAATATCCCGAAACATATACTTTACCGCCTGCAACGGTCATTGACTGACCGACGGCTCCCAAAGTCGCCGACCCGGCAATAGCAAGTTCGGAACGTGTGCCGTCCGTCCAAACGCACGAGTATGTTTGGGAGTTCAGCTTGTACGTTCCCATGACGTAAACCTTGTTGTCCGAAACGGCGATTTTCATTGCTTCGCTAATCTGAAAGACCGCTCCATCGGGTAAGGGAAGTGATACGAAAGTATCGTCCAGCCAATATCCCGGAGTTCTCATGCCGCCGCTCCCGTTCATGTGATATCCGGCCACATATATTTTCCCGTCGTCCCGAACTGCGATTGATTTGGCAGCACTACTGTAAACCCCGTCGGGTAACGTAAGCGTTGTCAGAGCACCGTCCACCCAATAACACGGGATGTTTTTAGGACCACCGGAATATCTTCCCGCTATGTATATCGAGCCGTCCGAAACAAGAATCGATTCGGCATAGTGGTAGATATATTCTTGCTCCGATACTTCAAGTTTCGTGGCTGCTCCATCGACCCAATAACACGCTTTTGCATTGCCATCGTTCCCGTCGAAATAACCTCCGACCACATAGGTTTTGCCGCCGGAAACCGCCATAGCATTCGGAGTAGCACTCACTCCTCCTTCCGGAGGAGTGAGTGCCGTATATGCACCGTTTACCAGCGTATATGCAAACTGGTCATAAGTGTTGTTTATATACCACCCCGCCAAATATGTCGAATATGGGGGATCACCGCTGCCGCTACCTTCGTTCAGGGTCAGTTCGATAGGGTATTGCACACCACTTTCCAATTCCTTTCCTTGCGTACCTTTTACGATGTGCTCGGTCGTTTTACCATTTACGGTGATGGCGAGTTGCAATCCAATCCCCAAGTCTTGCGGAGGAATAACAGCATAGAATGTATTGCCTACTCTTTTAGGGGTTATATAACCAACGACGTGACCTGTATCTATTCCATCTCCATCAGGCCTCATAGTATAGCCAATATTGACCGCCTTGATAACGACTGATGCATCGGCAGCAGCTTTACCCTGTAATGTGATTTTAAGACAGGCCATCTTGTGCACAAAGTTAAGTTCTATTATACCGTCCTGTGGCTTTGCTGCATATTCTTTCATGGCGAACAACAGGTCGGACTCTTCGTAATTTCCAGATTGGCTTTGATCTGTTTGTACGGTGTAATTAACAGTTCCTTTCCTGTAAGGATAACAGGCTGTAAAGCGAAGCGGTTTTTCTTGGGATATCTCAGCGTAGTTGTCCCATGTCGTAGTACAACCTGACCAGGAACCGTTACTGTAAGTGAGACTTTGTAAAGGTTCGGCTGTGGTGTTTTCTTTCATCCATTTGACCGATAGTCCTATTACGTCACCATTCTCGAAAGATCCTTTCCCGGTATCGTCGTTAATAGTTGCCCTTGTGCCGGGCGCCCCGTCCTCCACCGTGAAATCTCCTACGGTGGCGGCGATTCGTATTTTGTCACTGTCGCCGCCGGGTATTGTTCCTTCCGCCGGGAGTTCCTCCTTGCTGCAGGCTGCCAAAGCGAGAACTATCGGCAAGGCCAGACTGATTATTCGAAATGTCTTCATATTCTTTTCTAATTTTATGTTCCTTATAATTTGTTCCGACAACCGGCGGTAAGCGCATTACAGCAGTCGTATATCCGTCAATTGGGTTGTACAACTGCCGGAAGTCAGCCGTGAGTGAAACGCTGGTGTCAACCTAACGGATTATCTTCCAGATCACCTTCGGTTTCAATAGGTTTACCCTTGACGATGGCTTGCGGGTAATACACATTCTTTGACTTGTTATGTTGCTTTTTCCAAAATGGCATAATTATAAGTTTGTTAAGGTGAATATTATCTGTTAAACTTTCCGGTTCTCAAAGTTGAACTTTGGTGATGTCAATGTTGAACTTCGACCGCCTCAAAGTTCAACTTCGAGGAAAGGGCCGGTAGCTATCAAATATCGGCGTAGCCCAACGTTGCTGATTCCTCCTCCATTAACCCAAACATGGGTGGCATTGGTGCGAGACTACTCCGCGAAACGTGGAGAAGGAGAAAATACAAGGTCACTATAAGTCATATTTTCCATCAGCACGCCCACGGCAATACCGGCATTGTAACCGGCAGTGTAGTTCTGTGCCTCGTCCACGTCATCGTCGAAGTGGAGGTAGCGGTCGGTAATGGGTGAAACAAACAGTACAGGATACCGATGCTTTCCTCCTGCGGCTTCTGCGGCAGACATCTTCACTATTCCGTGTGTGGTCTCTATCGAAGCGGCAACCAAGTCAGGATTTTCTTTCTTGAATGCTTCGTATGCGGCAGGGTCGGCTTTGGCATAAGCATCATAATGGACGATGTTTATTACACCGATTGATGTAAACTCCCTGGATGCGGCACAACATAGGGCATGGCGTGATGCACCTACATGTTTCGGGCACACGAGCAGTTTGTTGATGGATGGCGTACATTGTTGAATCAAACGATAAATCTGCCATTGCACGAATGACTCCGCCAGCGGTTGAGCTTCGAGGTTGCTGGGCGAGGTAGGGTCATACTGCTTTGCGTCGAGTTGGTAGAACATTTCACCCATCAGCACAGAACCGTTGAGAGATGTGTCCTCGGGCTGAACATCCGGGGTCGACTCTGCCGTGCTGACGCTTATGATAAGGTGTGGATTGTCTGTCCGGATGTATTCGGGCAGTACACGGAATTTCTCCTGCGAGTTCGAGCCGCTTGTACCGCTGTCCATCAAATCCTCGATACACCACACATTGAAGTAGTTGCCATTGATGAAATATTCCAGACGGGGCACACCGGGCTTTTTTCCATCCATGTTTTCTTTTTTCACCGGTGAAGGCAAGCCTTTGCTTTCGAGCCATTGCAGAGCGTCGATGAACGGTTCCACTTCGAATTTCTTGTTGACGAAGATGTCCACCATGTTGGGTAATACGATATTCTTGTTCATAATCATTTATATTTTTATTTTTTGTTTATTATTCGGACTGAGTCTCAATACACCGCCAAAATTCGACTTCGGGAATGGCGGGGTTATTCTTGTTCAAACGTAATGCTCTTCCAAGTCTGACTCACCCAAGTGCTCGCGTCTGTCACCGTGGGCGAACCTGCGCCGGACTGCTTCTTGTCGGCGTTCAGCATGATGGCACAATTACCGTACCGGAAGTCCGAAGATAACGGTATCCCAAAAGTTGATTCCCATATGGCCTCACCATCAACGTTAACTAACGCGCCTGCTGCAGTCAGTTTTAGATTGGTAAGGAGTGAGCAATCAGCCACAATGCTATAACCAAAGATTTCGGCATTGGGTAGCGAGAGGGTGGTTAATTCGGTGCAACCTCCAAACAAATAACTACCAATAGTAGTGGCAGGCAGTTCTATTTCTTCCAGCCCTATACAATCTTGAAAGGCTTGCTCGCCAATAGTCGCAAGGGCAGGTAGTTCTACTTTGGTCAATTTCTCGCATCTACTAAACGCTTGTTTGCCTACCGTTATCACTTTATCGAGATTTATGCTCTCCAAGCCCGTATTAAAGAATGCTCTTTCGTTGATTTCCGTCAGTTCAGGCATGTTTACGATTTCGAGTGCCGAACAGCCTGCGAATGAGAAGTACCCCGTATTAGTCAGGAAAGGGGCTTCGACAGAAACCAGTAATTGACAACTGGCAAACGAACCGATACCACCTGAGTTACCATCTGTAATTCCTTCGCTAATCGAAGTGGCTTTGGGAAGAGAGAGGGCAATCAACCCAGCACGCCGGAAGGCTCCTTCGTAAATGGTGGTAACTTCGGACATATCGACTTCTTCCAAAGCCGAACAGTCCGCGAAAGCGCTCTTACCGATGTGTGTGACATTCTCCAGATTAATCTTGGAGAGCGATGAGCAATAGTGGAAAGCATCAGCCCCTATGGCTTTCACCTCTTCGGGCAGGACTACCGTCTCCAAGGCGGTACAATATAAAAAGGCGGTTTCAGGCACTCCTACCACGGTTTTGGTGGAATTGCTATTTCCGTCTATGTTTACGGGCTCCCAACCCGTCACGCCGGAAAGGTCTAACTTTGTCACCGCGGTATTATAAAATGGATTCATTGCGGAGGAGCCCGACAACCCTAAATTGGCAATGGGGCCTGTCAACGTAAACTCGGTGATGCCCGCATCGAAAGCGGCTTTAATGGCGGCTTTCACTTCTTCGGCGGTCTTGCCGATCATGTTAATGTTACCGTCAGCAGGCGTATTTCCGCCTATCACTACATCGTCCGTAATCGTTCCGCCATTGCCCCAGCCGGAGATGTCGGAACCGGAGAGTTCCACCTCGGTCTGTCCCGTCTGCTGATTCTTTTTCAGCGTGAGGTTGAGGGTGAGCTGCTTACCGCTTTCGAGGCGGGTGGGATGGGCGGGATTGCTGCTGTTCAAGTTGTCAGGTACATTATAGCACCACATATCCTCGCCAACCATTATCCTGAGCCATTCCGCACCTGCTCTCAGGTCTTGGGGCGCCACTTTCCAGTCGGCATTGCCACTACTTGCGTTGGTAAGTTGTATCAAGCTCCCATGCCGGCCATAGTTGACCTCACCGGTCAACAGGTTAACCTCCACGTCGCCATACATCGTATAATCGCCATTCTTTCCCGCGGAATTTATCAAGGCAGTGGTCAAATCCGTGCCGGTCATGCCTTCTCCCGCGGTCAGGTTGATGATGAGCCGGTGCATCAGATGCTTGAATGTCAGTGTCACCGTCCCGCCTTTGCTTGCTGTGGCAGTGGCGTGGAGCAGGTCGTCTGTCTTGTTCCACTCTAAAGGTGTATGCATATATGCCGCAGGATTGGCAATGGCTTCCGTGATGCGCGGATAATGTGCGGAGAAGGTGACGGGGGATGTTTCACTCAGGTCTTCCCAATAGAGCGGGGAGCTGTTGTCAGCCTTGTAAGCGATGTTTTCGTTACTGTATGCCGGGGATGTGGCATCTCCCGTAAAAGTGTACATGCCCCATTCGTCAGCAGGGTCGAACGAGCCTTTGCCTTCGGCATCAAGCTGCGGTGCGCGTGTCTGCACTCCCTCTATTTGAGCAGTGAGGTGTACTGCGCCTTCGGGTAGCGTATTGTTCCGCATTTCGTCTTCATTGGTACATGCCGTCAGGGCCAGCGTAGCAAGCCCGAGGGCGGTGATAAGTTTCATTGCTTTCATATCTTTTTCGTTTTATTGGTCGTTTATAGATTTTAGAAATGGCTTAGGCATTTGACTGCAAATACAGGCCAACCATATCGTCTTTTGTTAATCTCCTTATGACATCCCCGTTTATTGTGGCGCGACACTTATATTCCGCAACCTCCTGTAAGCGTGATGCACACATCGTTATAGTCATTATCCGTCGAGTCTTCCATATAGATACTTTTATGCAGGAGCACACCTTTCGGCCCGACTGTTGTCCATGTGTCTATCTTGACATCTATCCTATGAGCCAATGAAGATGAAATATCTATATAAAGGTCTTTTCCCATAAATAGCGCTTGCCCCTGGGCCAGTGTAATCAAATTGTCGTTACCCGTCTTCTTTTTAATGGCGCAGGCATAACTTTTTCCCGTATCATCATAAATATGAGTGATGGAGTCATAACAAGCACTGGCGGATATGTCCCATTGGATAGTTGTACCGGTTACGAACCCACTCAGCAGATAGGTCCTTTTCCGGGGGGTCGAGTCAAGAGGCTCTACAATGTTCCACATCCCATTGAATGTATCAAAAAATTGGTATAAGGAGGTAAGACTCGCCCCACCGTCTGTCTTTGTACCCGGGCAATCGTCCGGATGCAAGGTAAGCATACGCAACCGGAAATCCTCCGCGAACGCTTCCACGCCGGCAAAGGTGATGACGTTTTTCTCCGCCAACTCTTTATCTTCGGTTTTATCTTTATGATGCAGCACGCCGTTCACCAAATGCAGTTCATGGGTCTGATTCGTATCGTCAAAATGAACATACAGCAACAGGTTAGCCTTTCCGGCTTCCACACCGTTCACCAAGGTGGCGAAATATTCGAATATATACTCAGGAGTCAGTGTTTTCAACGTAGCAGTCGCCTGAGTGATAAACTCTTTATTGGTACGAGGCAGTACTCCCATCGGTTCGCCGCGCAATTCGAACGCTGCGCTCAGAAAGATGTTACGCCACGTGCCACTTTCGAACGAATAAGCCAGTTGTTCCAGTGCATCGGCCTGCAAGTAACGGGCTTGCATATTTTCAGGATCATTGAATACCACCTGCCGCGTCAGCTCCACCGTCCAGCGGTAGTCGGCCTTCTTGAAATATTCCATCGCTTTTCGCAACACGGCATCGGCTCCTCCCATATCGGCTACGAAACGCAGGGCCACCTCTTTGTCGGGATACTTGAAATAATTGGCCGGGTTGCCGTCCCACCAGCCGATATAGCGCTGTACAACTGCCTTCACATCGTGGTTCACCGTTCCGTAGTAGCCTCGGTTGTAGAACTCGCAGTTCAGGCTGTCAGGCAGGGTGAACGTTTCAGCTATTTCTTCCATATTCATACCCTTATTGAGCAGGCGGATTACCTGATCGTTGAAGTAGAGGTAGAGGTCGCGCTGCTTTTCCATCAGGGCGATACATTCGGCGTTTCCCCAGGTGGGCCAGTGATGGTTGCCAATGAGGCACTCCATATTTCCGAATAGGCGGATCGCATCGTCAATGGCTTTGCCAAACGCTTTAGGGTCGCGTACCTTTGCTCCGCGCGACGTCAGCAGGTTATGCAGAGTATGGGTTACATTCTCACCCGGACAAAGCGCCCGGTATTTTTTTATATATACATGAAACTCTGCCGGAGCTTCCGTACCCGGCACATCCTGAAACTGCATTTCCAATCCGTCAATATAGAGTGTCACAAGCTCTTTGTCCCCCGGTTTCACCTCAAACGAAGGTGACAACAATGCCCCTGTACCGGTGCTGATGGTTTTTCCCAACCCGGAGCCGACATGCCCTTTTTCGTCTTTAGGCAGGGCGCTTCCGTACATGTAGACGGCACGGCGACTCATGCAATTGCCCAGATACAGATTTTCGGAAATCGCCTCGTTGTAGAAACCGTTGGGAGCCACTACCAGTACCTTTCCTGCGGGAATGCCCCTTTTAGTTTCAAAATCGGCTTGTGCCACTCCGCGCAGGATGCCGGTTGCGTCAATGATACCTTCCACGCCTTTGTAGTGGTCCACATGGCTATGGGTGATGATAATGGCAGATATCAGGGCGTTGGCATCCACTTGTTCGCAAAAGCATTTCCATCCTGCGGCGGCCGTCTCATTGCTGGTCAATGGGTCGATCACGACCCATCCGGTATCTCCTTTGACAATGGTCATCGTAGCCAGGTCGTAACTGCGTATCTGATAGATATTGCCGGTCCTGCCACCCTTTTCCGCTTTGGGGTGTACCTGGAATAATCCGTTTTTGTTGTTCAGCCTTTCCATACGCCATAGCACGGGATTGACTGTTGGGGGCGCTTCGCTATCATCCATAAAGGCATTGTAATCATTCATGCCCCACACTGTCGTGTTGCCCGAAGTTATAGGATGCGACAATGCCGTTCCTCCCACATAACCGCAAGTGGCGTTTTTCTCGTCCGTCGTATCGTCCAAATGTAGGATACCTGGCGGAGGATAATAGAAGCATTTATCTATTTTATCCTTGCGGATGGCAGAAAAGGAATCTATGTTTCCCGCTGCTGTATGGTTTGTTTTATTTTCGGAGATTGCCATAATATTATTATTTTTATAGGGGAAGAATTATCATTGTTGTATAATATCTCCATTCACAGTTCCCTGTATGCCCCACGCTTGTATGCTGGTGGTCACTTCAATGCCTGCGCGTGCCAGGCGGATGTTGAAGACGGTTTTCTTCCCGGTTTCAAAAGTGCGGTCAGTTTCTATGTCCCAGGTAAAAATGGAGTTGTTCTTCATTGTGAAGGTCAGCGTCCGTCCCGTCAGTCCCTCTTGCGGCAGGATGATGGCGGATGCCTTCCGCCCGTTGGCGGCAGTGTTCAGGGTGATGGTGCCGGTTTCGCTGCCAGAAGTCAGTTTGTCAGTCAGCAGTTCAAAGTCTGCTTTCAGCGGCTGGTTGCTCAAGGTGATGGCCAGCCCCGCAAGGTCGGCATTGGTGAATCCGTCACCTGCTTCCACATTCACTTCCACACGGCTCAGACGATGCCCGAAGATGAAAACGACGGCGGTGTGGTCTTTGTCCAATGGTTCGTCGGCAGTGCTCGCTATGCGGGCGGTCATCAGGTCGATGGAGGCCGGAGAGCTCTGGGTAGTAATATCAGCTTTATAGATATCGTCGGTCAAACCGGCAGTGTATGGATAGTAGGCCACGAAGTCCACTTTCCGGGTTCCGTCCACAGGAAAGTAGATAGTCTGGTCGGCGGCGGCCGGAGAGAATTTGCCGTCGGCTGCCGGAGTGAGATACTTCCGGTTGGCAGCGGCTTCAGAAATATTTGTCGTTCCGGCATCAAGCATATAAATGCCGATGGCATCGTCAGGGTCCCAAGTACTGAGGGATGCACGGGTCAGGCTGATATCAGCACTAAAGGTAGCCGGGATAAGGTCGTTGTCCGTTCCGGTTTCGTCATTGCTGCACGAGGCGAACAGTAGTGATGCCAGTGCGAAGGGAAATAAAATCTTTTTCATAAGCTGTTGTTTTGTTTAGTATTTCAGTTAATGGTAATGTCTTTCTCTTCCTGCACCTGCCAGTCGGTGATGGTAGATGTGCCCGGTTGGATGGCAGTCGGGGTTTTCAGCGTACCGCTCACTTCGAGTGCCGTATGGCTGTCGTTGAAGTGGGCGAGCTGTTCCGTGAGGTCGCTTTCGATGGTTTGGGTGAGTCCGTCGGTGAAGGTCAGCAGCAATGTCAGCCGTTGCGTGCCGGTCATGCCCAACAGGTTCAGCGATGCGGTGATTTCGGCTCCGCTCCGTGTGAAAGCGGGAATGACGGAGCCTGCTCCCGACAGTTCACCGGTAGCAAGCCGGATGCTGCCCGCCACACCGGAGAGTGTACCCGACAAGGAAGCGATGCGTTCCGGGGCGCCATCGGTCACGGTCAGGCGGAACAGGAGGCGGCGTGTCTGCTGCACCACGGGAATTACACAGCCCAAAGTGTCATCGGCTACGGCGGTAAATTCAGCCGCACCCGTGAAGAGTGCTCCCGGTGTGGGCAGCAAGGTGTTGCCGTCGGTGGCTTTGTTTACTGTGGCATCATCGGTGGTGATGCTGAAGCCGTCCGGACTGTTGTACATCAATGCACTGTATGCACCGGGCAGGAGCAGCGGCAAGGTGCCGGGTGTGGAGGCGTCGACTTCAACCGTAACGTTTTCCGTTCCACGCAGATTGATTGAGAAACTTCCGGGTTTCACCACGCCTTCTTCCGTTGCCGTCCAGTCAATGGACAAGGCTACTGCTCCCTTGTCGGGATGCGGAGTATTATGCAGGTCGTCCTTCACACAGGAAGCGAGCCAAAGCAGGCTTATTGCGCCATACATTATTAAATACACTTTATTGTTCTTCATTCTGTGTCCCTCCTTGCGTTAAAAAATTGTCCATATTAAGCTGATTCCGGCGTGGTTCACGCCCCAGTAGTTCTTATCCGCCTTACCGTGTTTCACATTCACACCGTCGATAACCGTGTATTTGTCATACTCCGCATGAGTGCAGCCGATACCCAACGAAAAATCAAGGTTCAACGCACGGTTCAGTTTCAGAAGATAACCACCCGTTATGCCTCCGCCCATCAGGTTGCCCTGTTTGCCGGTATCGGAAAGTTTGTAATTGAATTCTCCCACGTGATACATCACGCCGAGGTAACCCCGCTTCTGTGTGCCCAAGTAGTATCGTACTTCCGGTGATATTTCCCAAAGGGCATAGCGGCGGTTTTTGTCATCCCAACTCCATGAAGTCCATGTGCCGTTTACCTGTATGCTCCAATTCCGGTTGATGCGCCATTCGATACCGAGGTCGGGGGTAAGCGTTGCCCAGCGTAGCAGGTTGGTACGCAGGGAGAATGTGCCATAATCAGTTTTGGTTGTCCGTGAAGAAGCTGTTTCTGTTTGTTTGACCTCATTGGAAGGAGTAGCGGTGTGGCTTGCCGTTTCCTCCTGGGGTGCGGCTACCATTTCGGGTTGCTTTTGAGTGTCGGTTAAAGTTGATTTATCCATCTGTACCGGTGCATCCTGCCGTTTCTCCGCTTCCAACTGATTTAATAAAGGTAAAGTGACAAATACCACATTTTTCAGGCCGTTCCATTCGCCTACGTTATTAGTCGTTGTGAAATGTTCTTCCTGTAATCCTTTACGGGTAATCAGTTCGGACTTTACCCGGTTGCAGCGTATCATTGACAGTTTTCTGGTATCGCTGTAGCCGTCCACTTTGACACTTCCCTTATCCAGTGCAGCCGGTTTTATCATTCGGCATAACGAATCGAGTGCTGTTCCGTTTCCGTTCCACGGCACATAGAACATATCATTTCCCTCCACAAAACGGAATACTATTTGTGGGGCTTTGTCCGTCGCCTGCGCAAACATCGGCGTGGCAACCATGACCAGTAGTGTGCATAAAAGCACAGTTTTCCATGCATTCATATTAGTATGGTATAATAGTGATTTTATATAGGATGCCTTACGGCTGTTTTTCGTACAGAAAGTGGAAGAGATGGGTTACTAAAGAACCTTTCGTATTGCACGAAAATATGACATATAATCAATTGTTGCAAATAAAATCAATTGTCTTTCGTTCAAACTAACGAAAGACAATTTTTTATGTGCTGAAAAGCAGGAAAACTAACGAAAGACAATTTTCAATTAACGAAAGACAATTTTGTCCAAGCATGAAAAACAGTGTAGCAGTTGAGGAGATTCAGAAAAACAGGCACATTATTAATTGATAATCTGATGCGCTGAATGTAGGAAAGATGATTTGGAAAAGCAAAATGTCAGGAGAGTGTAGCATCAAAATACAGAGTACATGGACGTTTACATATAGCCATGACAGTATATCGGGTGTCTTTGTAGAAATCGAGCAGGATAAAACAAAGTAAATCGCTGATAATTAATATTTTACCCCCACCGTGAATTTTTGTTAAAATTCACGGACGCTTTAAGTTCTGCATTAGTGTCCTTTAAGTAGATTTGTTTGCAGTAATTTTTGGGAGTCATTCCCATCATTTTTTTGAAATCCCTGTTGAAATTACCGCTATTGTTGTACCCTACCAATTCACATACTTCTTCTATCGTATATCCGGGGTTTTCGGCAAACAACCGGGATGCCTCGCGTAAACGTAGCTCCTTGCGCCACGGACGGAAATCCATCCCATAACTATCTTTCATATATTGCCTGAAGAATGATTGGGACATCCCGAAAGAATCGACCACAATACTGGAAGGGATATCCTTCTCACAGTATTCTTTTTCATCTATGTATTTCTGCAATCTTTCTTTTAATAGCTGTTCCTTTGTAAGAAAAATGGTTTCCGGTTCCTCCTTGTCCTCTTTTACAGACTTGTCTGTTTCACCAAAGTCTGTTTCCGTCGGGTTTGTATAAACCTTTACTTCGAGTGGAGCATCCGCAATGACCGGAATCGCAAATTTCATCCTGCGATAGTAGTTGACAAACCACATCACCATGAAACTATAATAAAGCACATACAGTGGAACAAAGAATTTATAAAGGATGGGAAAAAACAAAACGGATATGGCCATGACCCCAATAGCCAATGCACTATAAAACCCGGTCTTTACCCATGTCAGACGACTTTCCTCGTCCTCGTCATAGTAATCCTCCACCTCTTGTACCGTCTTGTAGTAAGCCAGCGTGAATTTTCGAGTATAGATAATCAACTGAATAATATAAGCAGCGATGCCCGTATAAAAAAACCACAAATAATAATCTGTAAAACAAAACAAGGAGATAAACAGGGCAATACCTGCCACCGTAATAGCTCCGGCCTGTCGGAACACTGTACTCCATCTGACTTCACCCGGACGTATGAAAACCAACATGGACATGGTAAAAAGAAGAGCCTGAAACGATGCTACAAAAAGCGTACTGGCAGGTTCAATACAACGGTCATAGCCCGTAAAGCAGCATACCAGGCTGAGAAGGGCCAGTACAAAATAAGAAGGCACAAGGATATTACGAGCTTTGCGTAACTTCTCCAATCCGTCTTTCGGCAATATCGTAGTAGCCAGCATGAATCCCAGTACTGTAATCACGAAAGCCGAAGCACCCATCATAAACTCGTATATCTTCACATCCATATTTTCAAGTCGTTATAATTACAAAAGTAGTTTTTTTTACGATTTGAGCCAAACGTTTTGTTTTCAAAGAATTTAGAAAATATAAAACTAAGAATATTAAATATTCTGAATGTATAATCCAGTCGGCACAGCCAGCCCCGAATCTTGCCGTATTTCAGTTCTCTTTTTCCCCATATAGCCATTTCCTCATTTTATCACCCTGTCAATGACTTCACCTTGCCGTAGTTCAGGGTGCGAAGCTACGTCCGGGGCCCCTAAAAATCTGTAAGCCCGCTTCGCGCCCTACGGGTTTTGGCGAAAATTTTTCAATCCGTCCAGCAGGGCGGTTGAAAATTTTTCACCAAAAGCCTTGCATATTTTCTCCCCGTCCGTATCTGCCCCCTGAAACGAGCAAGGTGAAGCCACCGACAAGGCATAAAAAAAAAGTCAATGTTATGAAAAAGAGAACTGAAATACAGCAAGATTTGAAACGAGGCTTCGGCTCCGCTCCAACCGGCATTAAAAAATGGGTGAAGTGGTCGGCTGTCGGCTTCGTGGTGTACGTGGCGGTGCGTTTCGTGTGTGCTTTTGTCGGTGGTGTGGTGGCAGGTTTGGGCAGTTTGCTGCCTTCATTGAGTGTTTTGGCGGTAGTGGTTTTCCTCATCCGTGCTGTTTGGCGCATCCTTTCCGCTTTCCTCTCCCTTTGTGTGCTTGCTCTTTTGCTCATTCTTTTTTGCGTGATACTCTGACTGATTATTAATCCCTTTAAAATTCAATCATTATGACTAAAGTACATTTATTAGGAGCTAACAGAAGCTACGACAGAGACATTCAGACTGTTTCAGTCAATCAGATTGTTGTGTTGGAAGGCTACGCAGGTGGCAGTTATGTAGTCTATGACGTCACCCATAACCAACGTGGATTTACCTATCATCTTGTACATACAAGAACCTACGACTTCAACACATCCGACCTTATCCGACCGTTATCTGAAAAGTTCGGAATAGGTATCTATTACGACAGTGAGAACCCGACGTTTTCAGATCCGTTGGAAACGGCTACTTTACTTTCCAAGGCAAAAGAGAAGAAAGCCGAAGAAGAACGGAAAGCAAAAGAAGCACGGGAGGAACACGAACGTATCTCTAAAATCGGTGCAGTACGGTTGCGCCCCCTTATTCCATCGGATGCAAAAGCCGTTATTATCGGAGAATTACGGGTAAGTGAATGCGACAGTTATACCGATTACTATGATTATCGGACAGAACGAATCGTCATTTTAGGTTTCTCCAAACATACACGCAACCTCTTTGCAGAGATGCGCAAATGTGCCGCCAATTTTGAGGGAACGTCCTATTTAGCGGAATATAACGCAGACTTCGAACACCGTGAGAATTACAGCATGGGGGACGGTATGTATTTGGGCAGGAACAAGTACAGTGGTTGGACGATTAATAAAGAGCCGATTTACAGCCTTGAAAAGTTCCTTGAACGGTTTGCATACACCGCAGGGGATGAAGCAAATATTTGTTTGAAAACACCGCAAAACCAAACAGACACGGCAGAACAGCCGACAGCATCCGCAGACCTTTCTGCACTTAATCTTGAAATTGTGGAATACAGCGAAAAGGCGATAGCCGTATTCGGTGACACCAAGCCGATAAAGCAGATTTTAAAGGACTTAAACGGTCTGTTCCGTGCCAACCTCACCTATAACGGTGAAAGGCGTGCAGGGTGGATATACAGCAAGAAGCAGGAAACGAAAGTAAGGGAAGCTCTTGCGATATGTACCCACGTATAACGATACCCAATGCAGGGCGGAGCAAAATCCGCCCTACTTATCAGACAATCAAATTATCAACATTTAAAAACTTATCATTATGAAGACGAACAAAAAAGTACAGAAGAACAACGTACAGAAATCAGAGAAAGAGACAGCAGTAAAAGTAACCGCTTTGGCTATCATTCCAAAGCCGATGATATTACTTTCACCGCAGAACGTGCCCACAGTTACCGAAGTGACGGAAACATCCGAAACGGCAACCGTTCCGACCATAACGGAAGAAGCACCGCAGCAAGCCACGTTCAAAACACCGCTTGCAACGGCTACAGCCGAAACCGACCTTGATATTACCACCGTGCATCCGAGCGCAGACAACCACCGCAAGACGTTCAATGACGCATCTTTGCAGGAACTTGCGGAAAGTATTCGGGAGGTGGGCGTTTTACAGGCTATCGCAGTACGTCCACGTACGGCAGGAGGTTACGAAATCATATATGGCGAACGCCGTTACCGTGCCTCACTGCTTGCAGGAGCAAAGACGATAAAGGCAACTATCTATAATAATATAACAGATGATGAAGCGGAAGATATGTCACTGAGTGAAAATTTACAGCGTGAGGAAGTACGCCCCACCGAAGAAGCAAAAGCCTTCAAACGCTTGCTTGAAAAGGGCAGGTATGATATGTATTCACTTGTCAGCCGTTTCGGACGAAGCGAGAAATATATCTATACCCGTCTGAAACTGAACGAACTGTATCAGCCTATCGGTGAACTGTTGGACAATGAAACAATCACTATCAGCGTAGCCGAAGAGATAAGCACCTATGAACCTAATATCCAAAAGGACGTTTACGAGAAACACTTCAAAGAGGACAGCAGGGACAATTGGGCAGGCTATACACTGAAATTGTTCAGGAAGTATTTTGAAGAATACTATACCACCGACCTTGAGCAATACAAGTTCGACAAGACGGAATGTAAGTCATGTGTACACAACGCAGCCAATTACAACCTTTTTGCCGAGCATAACGGGTGCGGACATTGTACCAACCGCAAGTGTTTGGATACCAAAAATGCCGCATTTGTAGCAAAGGAAACGGAGAAACTGTTGAAATCCGACCCGAAGTTAGTGATAGCCCGACCCTATTACGGTGGCATGAACGAAACGGCACTTCAGAAACTCGACAAGAAAGGGCACGAGATAAAAGAATTGAATTATACCGTTTCGGCACAAAGTTTTCCGAAAGCACCCGAAGCACCGAATCAGGAACAGTTTGCCCAGCCGAAGGAGTACGAACAAGCTGTACAGACCTTTGAACAGAAAAACGAGGAATACGCCCGAAAGGTGGAAGAATTAAATCGAAAGAAGGAGGAAGGCAGGATAAAGACCTATGTAAAGGTAGGACAGACAGAACCCGAACTTTGCTATGTAGAGATAAACAAGAAGGAAACCTCCCCCGTCACTATAGAGACATTGCAGGAAAGGGACAAACGCTTCAAACAGCTTTCCATTGAGAAGATTGTAGCCGATACAAAGAAAGTAGTCCGTGAAAACGACTATCCCGAAAGCCCTTTTACACAGTACGAGGACGGGATGATGTATTTTATCATGCTGACCAAACTGCAAAGAAAGCATTATCCGCTTTGCGGTATCAAAGACCAGCCTATCCGATTGGATGAAAAACAGCGGATGAAAATTGTAGCCAAGCTGACGGACGCACAGAAAGCAGTCATCAAACGGGACTTCATCAGCCATTTTCTTTGCGAGGACGCTTACGGGGACAACAGCGCATCCAAACTGTTACGGGATTTCGCAAACATGCATTTCTCCGACCAGTACGGACTCGCCAAAGCCACCCACGAGGAAGAATATCAGAAACGCCATGAACGTTTGGACGAGAGGATAAAGGAGATGAAGAAAGCGGAAAAGGCAGCAGCCAAAGAAGCGGAACAGCAACCTGCAACGGAAGCGGGAAAGACAGAAAAGAAAGTAACCGCTAAACCTAAAAGCGGAGAAGCCGCCTAAAAACAGTGAGTATGTGCCGGAGACTATCATCCGGCACATATTTTCCCCGCCCCCAAGAGAGCAGAGAGCAGGGCCGGGCGACCCCACCCACACCGCCACCGTAATTATCATTCAAAAACGTCAATCAATGAAATATATCAGAATTTCCCCGAATGTGGAGTATTCCACCGATATGGATTTTTTCCTTGAACATCAAATCCTCTGTATGGTAAGCAAAGAAGGCACGAAATTTTGCAGCCTGATAGAGAACCGTTTGTTCATGCGTTCCGACAACCGTCATATCAGTGAACGGATGAAACTGAACATCATGTGTGAAATCCATAAGGACATCTGCCGTCTTTGTTATGGCGGTGAACCCGTGGACTGACCTGCCACACCCCACACCTGCAAATCCCATCCGAAAAAAGTCGGGCAATCCCTATGCGGTTGCCCGGCTTTTTTCTATTTTTGCGCAGTTGAATTAAAAAAAGATAGTTATAAGACTAAAAAAGTTGAATGATTACATAATATAATAGCTTTTAGCTGTTTATTCTACTCTCGAAACGACCAATTTTAATGCAGGAGAATAAACGGGCGAAGTCCTTGTCATACGCTTATGGCACGGTCTTAACTCGTTTCCTGCATGGGTGCTTGGTCGTACCTGAGAGTAAAACTTGTTAAGTACCGTGCTTTTTTTCGGTACATAGCAGAAAGTTACAGACAAGGTATCCACCAAAAAATCATAGCAAGATGTACAACAAGAGCGTTGCCATTACCGGCAGTACCATTGAAAAGACAACAAAGTATGACCAATTCCGGGAAGATAAAATCCGTATGGAACTCTACCGGATCATCCTTTCATTTTATGGCAAAGGTTGCCACACATTCACCTGCCACATGCACACCTATCTCGGACTATTGGCCGCAGATACAATAATCATGCTTCGTGAATCGGACAAATGCCCGGAGATAATTCTTTCGGCAGTCATACCGGGAACAGCTTTTCCGGCAGATACCGATAAAGTGTATCATGCCTTGTATGACGACCTGATGAAGCAGGCGGACAAAAAAGAAACGCTTCCGGAAAAAGAGATTTTCTGCAATGCACTTGCCGGCAGTCATATCATCTGTTATTATGACGACTTTTCCGAAGAAATCGGGCAGGTGCGTGCATCCGGTATTCCCTATACCAATATCCGTAAAATGATATAGGCACACATACCTTATTGCATGTTACAGCAGTTTTTCCAACCGTTCAATCCGTTTTTCGGTTGACGGATGCGTGCTCATGATATATTCGGTGAACGATGGCCGACCGCCGACCGTTTCGGCCACCGCCAGCCGACGCAGGAACGATAGCAGGCCTTCCCCGCAGCCATAACGCACGGCATACGTGTCACAGCGGTATTCGGCATATTTGTTGATATTCACGTCGGCTATCCGGCTGATGCCGTAAATCGTGTGATGCAGCAGTTTATAAAGACCCCACCACAGCTTTGCTATCCCCACCACAGCGAACCGGACAGCCGGAGCCACTGCAATCACGAGGTTGCCGATTACTCCGAATACCAGTGCAGGAATCAGGAACAACCCGTACAGGCAGCGGTAGCCAAGCGACTGCATCGAAAACAGAAGCACCTGATACACGAAGTCATAATGCGAGATATGCCCCACCTCATGGCTGATAACCCCTTTGAGTTCCTCATCCGTAGCCGCCCGGAGTATGCCGTCCGTCAGACCGATTGTATTGAAACCGAAAGTCACGGCATTCGTTCGTGCGTCCTTATTGCGGTATATATTCAGCTTCCGTTCCATCCCCATTTCTGCGAGCAGGAGTTCCACCCGTGCCCGCTCTTCACCGCCCAGCGGTTTGTACCCTTCCTTTATCCGCATGATCCATACGTTCAGCGGTGAAAGGCTGTACAGGATATAAAGCAGTACAAGATAGAAAGGCATCGAATAGACCAGATGATGAGCGAAGGAGTATTCCGCAAACAGTCCCGACAGGAATGAAGGGGCCACCCATTCCACAATAAGCAGCAGCAGGACATAAAAAGCCGATATAAGGATGATGTTTACCACTGTCACATAAGAGAGCAGAAGCAGCTTGAATAAAATACGGAATATACGGAGTGTCGTTTTCATGTGCTTATAAATTTAAAACGGTTGGTAAATATAAAAAGTTAATTTGAATCAAAAGGCAGGTAAATCGTTCAAATTGCCGCCATCCGGTCAAATTTATGAAATGAAAAAACGGCGGGATGCCCCGCCGTCCATTCTGATAGGTAATGATAACGGCTATTCTTCCGTCGTACCGCTTTCCGTGTCAAACGAAACCGTAAGTTCCCTTTCCTTTCCGAAATTATCACGGACAAAGAATTTCAGTTCCGAACGTTTGGCACTTGTCGAACGGTAAAAGAGAGTGAACACCTGTTTCACCGGATTTTCCGTATCCAGTCCCGGCACCTCTGCCAGCGGCCTCACTTCCCGGTTCACAAGTTTCACGCCTTCGCTGTCGGACACTTCGCCACGGCCTTCCATTTGAATATAACCTATTTCATACTCCGCTTTTTCATAGTTCCCTTCACGGTCAAGATAAAAGCGTATCTCCACCGTTTCACCCGTTGCGACCTGTTTTTGCAGATACCATGAAGACAGGCTGAAATCATAATCCTGCCGGATGTCTATTTCATCGTTACAAGAACTGAAGGCCAGCACCGCAAAGAGTGCGCCTATACATATATATAATACGTTTTTCATTTTCTGTTTCTCCTTTCTTTTTCCGTTAGTTGATAATAAGACGAACGCCCAGACCTATCTGTGTATGGAAATTGCCCGCATCCGTTCCGAACAGCGCCCTTTCCTTGACTTGCAGCAGGAAGATGATCCGGTCTGTCAGATAGACATCGAAAGCCGCCGTCAGTCCTCCGCCACAAATAAAACTGTCCCCGTTTGTCACTGCCGCCCCGTCAGGAAGCAGGGAGGCTCCCCAGTTGACTGTCTCGAAGCCGCCCAGAGCGGAAAGTCCGATACGGAAACAGACGTTCCGGCCCTTGTCCGACAATACGGGAATAAAGTAACCGAGTTCCCCCGTGAACTGCGCTTTGGGTATCGCCTTATTTTCGTAGGTGTACTCCTTTATCTGATAGTCCAGACCATACAGCCAGTAGGTACGGTTGCGGTTGGTACGGGTAAAGGCCAGCGATGTGAAGTAGTGGCGTTCGCCGCCACTCTTCCATGAAAGGAAATGATTCACCCCGCCCGATGTGAACTGTATGCCTGTCTGCCCCGGCAGGTCACGCTGTGCGTATGCTTCGCCCGCAAAGAGCGACAACACGGCAACTGTCAGTATGAATAGTATTCTTTGCATATACATTATATTATATATAGGTTATTATTTCAGATGCAGTTCACTGATTGGTTTTGCCGCCACAAGGTCTGTGTTCTCTATGCGGAACGACTGGTGACGGGCACCGCCCTTTTCGTAAACCTCCACCACGAGCAGCTTGTCATCCGGCAGGGTGAGCTTGGGCAGCACGAATATATTGCGCACCGTGGCTTTCCCGTCCACCGTTATCAGGCGGTTGTATGCCCTTACAGGTTCTATGAAGTTCTCCTGCATGGCCGTGCGCTTGGCTACTTTCTTGTCCACCACTTTGAAACGGATATAGTCAATGTCGAACGATATGTCCGAACTGTTGCGCAGGGAGATATGCAGGTACAGCAGGTCATTGTTGATATAAAGCCCTTTGAGCAGTGTCTGTATGCCGTACTTCTTGCAACCGATATGCCTGATGTCCCTTTTGTTCTTCTTATACAGCGTGTACATGATACGGTTCACCACCAGCGGTGTTTCCCCGCCGAGTTCTTTCAGCTTCACGAACATGCGGTCGCCCGCAATCCCGCCTTCGGGATTCTCCCGTAGCCAGTCTTCCATCTCAATGGAGAGTTGTGCCGGTTCGTCCTTATAAACCACATTAAAAGAATAGAAACAACCGTCGGCAGTGATGACGGAGAAGTTCGTTTCCCCTTCAAATCCTTTCACCGCCGCCTTGATGCGTACCACATTTTCCGCTCCCGTGGCCTTGTCCGCTATGATGTCGAACGAGCCCAAATCCACATATTTCACTTCGGAAGGGAAAAGGATATGTACGGTTTTCTGAAAAGTCACCTCAATCTTATGCGGTGAGATAATCTGGTTGGTGGGGAAAATCTTTGTTTCCACCGGTTCCTGCGCCTTTACCGACAATACGGTTAAAAGCATGACTAATGATAAAATAATTCTTGTCTTCATCTGATTACTGCTTTTTGGATATTAATAAAAGTTGATAATTTGCCCTTACAGCCACCTTCACCTCACGCATCTTTGTGGCTAGATATTGTGATCCGCCGCTAAGTACGCCCCTTGTCACGTCCATGACGAGTTGTTGCGAGGCACTGCGTGCGAACGAGATGCTTGTTCCGAAATTGCCCCCGATATTGGCGGCGGCTTCTTTCATGGCGGTACGTTCTGCGGTATTCGGAACGAAAAGTCCGGCCTGTCCGTCCATATCGTAAGCCGTTAGTTCCACCGGCAGGATATTCCCGCCACTCTCTATGGAGCTTACTGTGACTGCCATCCGCTGCCCTTCGATACGCACCGTACCATATAGCGGAGTATTGGCAGGTACAAGCACACCGCCCACTTGCAGCGGTTCCAGCAACCGGAACTTCAGTCATGCTCCGGTGGTCACTGTCTGGTCTTCAGCCACGCAGGCACGTATCGTATTGGCTCCGGCAAGCTGTCCGCCACCCACGGCAGTGGCAAAACCGTAATTGCGGGGTATCGTGTCGGATACCGGAGGTGCGGCCAGTGACGAAACCACATTCTCCGTGGCACGTCCGGCAGCTATGGCGGCAGGATTGCCGGATGAACCGCCCGCAGGTTGTATGTTCTTCACCTGTCCGCCCGTCTGTCCGGGAAAATAGCGTGCCGCCATCTCATACGACTTCTCCATCAGTTCCAGCGGGTCTTGTCCTTTCCGTTCACGTTCCAGCTTTTCGTTAAGCTCCTTTACCTGCCGCTCCAGTTCGTCCACCCTCGGACTCTCCTTCGGTTCCTGATAGAACGAGGTGATCTGCCTTGAAATCTGCCGTTGTTTCTCTCTGGACTCCCGGACAGCATCCGCTTTGGGTGCATCTTCTTCCGGTTTCATTCCGCCCGTAGTATCCGGCATCAGGTAGTCCCCGGCCACATCCTGCAAGGTTCTTACCTTCTCCTGCCTGCGTTTTTTCATTGCTTCCAGTTCGTAAGCCTTCTGTTTGTCGGCCATCGTTTCGGGTGCGATAGCGTCGGGTATCGTTGTATTGATGCCCGACGTTCCTTCCGCCGTTTCAGGTGCGCCCGGCTTGAAAATAAACCAGATGAACCCGGCGCAAAGCAGGGAAAGGAATGCCACCACACCATAGAATTTCAGCTTGTCGGCGGCCTTGCCGCTTAACCTCTTCTCCTTTTCGGATACGGGTGTCGCCTTCTGCGTTTCCTTATCCTTTTCTTCTTTCTTATCGGATTGTGTCATTGGATACATTGTTTTTTAATGGTTGGATACTGTCCGTTTGGGGGAGCACAACCCTTTGGAGATGCTGCACCTCAATCGGAAATTTGTCTGTCCCGCAGAAACCGCCCACGATGTAGGCAAGGTCGATGGCGGCGAAGAGTCCGAGCAGGTAAAGGATGATAATCCTTTGCTGCCGATAGCTCAGCCGTTGCCAGCGTCTGCGGAGTTTTGCTAGTTGGCGGTCTTTCCCCGTTCTGAACGAGTGGAAGACCTTCTTTATCCCGTTATCTTTCATACTGTCCGATGTCCCTGTTTTCGATGATTGTGAAACTCTCTATCAGGAATCCCTGCGGATTGTTGTCGCTCCGGGTTACATTCCTCAGACGGCAGGTAGTGACAAGCGACCTTTCGGTAACGCTGCTCGAACGGATGATGTGCTGACGGCTATAGGTCTTCATCTCGTATGGATAACTGTTGAAGTTTCCCTGTATGCTGTCCACAGTCAGGGTCTGCGAGATGTTTCCCGCTATCATCCGGTTGAAGTAGCCTTTCTCCTGCAAGTTCCGGTAGTAACCGATGGCACTTTCATCCGAGAGGTAAAGGGCACGCTGGATGTTGCTTTCAATGGCACCCTTGTCGGGTGACAAGGAGAAGAACAGTTCATGGAAACGCCTGATATGTTCCCTCGCTTCCACGGGACGGTTCTGCTGCACGTCCTGCGAAAGTGCCAGCATCAGCGACTTTCCGCTGTCAAGTACATAGATTTTCTGCCGCTGCGCTTCCGCAAACTCGTATGCCTTTCAGGTGGCAAAGACCGTTACCAGCGCGCATACTCCCAGGAATACCATTCCGAACAGCCGTAGCTGCCGGAATGATGTCTCGATGTTTTTTAAAGATTTGAACTCCATGTCTTTTTTCTTTTTTTTAATAATACGTTTTAGAACATTTTCTTGATGCGTCCGGCTACCGATCCGCCGACTGCTCCACCGACTGCCGCCGCACCGTTTCCGGCTATTTTCCCGGCACCGTTGGCCTTCTGCCCGTAAGCTCCCGCACCGCCTGCCTGGATAATCCACGAGGACACCGTGGGAACGCAGAAATAACCGATGATACCGATAATCATGAATATACAATACACACTGTTGGATGCGTCCGGTATGAACGTCGGGTCCTGCATCTGTTTGATATCCTGCTGCAACATCAGAACCTGTATGCGTGAGAGGATAGCGCCGAACAGGTCGCCCACGGGCAGCCATAAGTAAATACAGATATAGCGTGACAACCATGTGGTGAGTGTACTCTGGAACCCGTCATAGACGGCCAGTGCAAAAGAGATAGGCCCCAGTATGGACAGGACAATCAGGAAGAAAGTCCTCAGCGTGTCTATCAGCAGCGAGGCTGCCTGAAAGAAGAGTTCCAGCAGTTCCCGGAACCATTGCCTCACCTTTTCCCCCATGTCATACACCGCCTTCTGCCCGTACATGTTTATCATCGTGTCCATGTCTCCCAGCGACCAGCCAAGCTCGTCTATCTTCTTGTCAAATTCCTCATCACTCACAAGGAAAGCCTTTGCCGGGTCACGGAGCATCGCTTCCCGTTCCAGTTCGTCCTTCTCTTCCTGATACTTCTTCATGTCGAAAGTCTGCTGTTCCACCAGTGAGGAAGTGGCACTGCATACGGGGGAAAGAATCCCGTTGATTGTCCCCAGCACCATAGTAGGAAAGAACATGATGCAAAGGCCCAGCACAAATGGTCTGAAGAGTGGGAACACGTCTATCTCTTCCGCCCTTGAAAGGGACTGCCACACCCGGTAGGCCACGTAGAACAGGGCACCGATACCGGCCACTCCCTTCGCCACACTGGCCATATCCTCGCACAGCGGCATCATTTCATCGTAAAGCGAACGCAACAACTCATGCAGGTTCGTCCAGTCTATTGATAGTAATACCATAGTCTATCTGTTTTTTAAGGATGAATGATTACCAGTAACGCTGGTCGTGTGTCCCGTACAGGGCAAGCACCCGCTGGGAATCCCCCTTTTTCTTGCTTCGCAGGTACGATATGCCGATGTTCTTTCGGGTATAGTACCATGTCAGGTTCTTGTATTCCAGCACTTCGCCGTATATCCGGTTGATGATGTCCAGTCGTTCCTTGTCGGTCATCGAGAGTCCGGTAGCCGTAGTCACTTCCTTCAAGTCCAGCAGCAGGTTACTGCTTTCTTCAAGTAGCCGGTTATACCCGAAAGCAATGGCCGAGAGTTCTTCCACGGTGAAGTTCGGGTCGCCCATCATCGTATTGAAATTGGTCACGTAAATATCGCTGATGTCACCTACCAGAAGGATAGTCTGTTGAACTTTCCGGGCGCCTTTTACAAGGTCATGCACCGATTTCAGCGCATCATAATAACGCTTTCCCTGCTCATAAATCTTTACCGTTTCCTTGAAATTATTAATCATATTTTCAGCGGTGGAGGAGGTTTCTATGATTTCGTTGGCAGAATTTACGATACTTTGCGCAAAGTTGCTGGGGTCGAAAACTGCCCATTGTGCCTTGACTGTCACTGAAAGGGAAAGCATTGCCATGAATAGAATTAGTAGTCTCTTTTTCATGCGTCTATCTCCTTTCTTTAGTAAGTAAATACCGGCTGTCGTCATCACGGGCAAACAGCCCGTAACAGCCGAACAGCAATACCTCGCTTCCGCTGAAATACCCGATACATCCCGCATCCTTGTTCCCGTGCAGGAAAAGGTCGTCCCCTTTCCGAAGCGGGATATTGATTTCGGTATAACTCATTTCTCCGGCGAACAGCGTGGCCTTGTATCCCTTGAATCCGTCCGTCACATGGTTGGATTTACGGATTGTCAGCGTGGAGCCGCCTTCCTTGTTCATTCAGTGACCGCAGATGCGGTCGTGTTCCAGTTCCTTCTTCATTTCCCCGATCAGGTTCAGCAGATCCAGATTGGTCAGGGTCGCATCTCCGAGTGCTTCCCTGCATTGGCTTAATAAATCTTTCTTACTCATTGTTATCTATGGATTAAAATGGTTACTTGTTTTCCTGCCGCTTGCTTTCGGCAAGTTGTTTGATAGCTAACTCGATGTTTCCGCCCAGCTTTTCCGTAAGGCGGGTAAGTTCCAGTTTCTCAGTTTCTTCGGTGGTGTAGCACAAATATTCCTCGCCCGAAACTTCTGTCGCATATACCGCGCTCTGCGTGCCGCCAAGCCCTATCCAGACCTCTTTATAAAGGCGGTTCGCCGCATTGGCAAGATTGATAGAAAGTATCTGGCTACGTTCCTTGTCCGTCAGGCCGAGTAAATTCTGTATCTGGTCGAATTTGTTCTGATACTTCCGCTGATCAAGCAATATTTTGCAATCGCTGTTGTTGATAATCGTCTCTTTCACAACGGGGGAAGAGATAATATCATCGACCTCTTGTGTAACTACAACCGCCTCTCCGTAAAACTTTCTAACCGTTTTAAAGAGATACTTTATGTAGGATGCCATACCTTCCTTGGCGATTGCCTTTCATGCTTCCTCAATCAGTATCATCTTGCGGATACCCTGCAAACGGCGCATCTTGTTGATGAACGTCTCCATGATGATAATCGTGACGACCGGAAAGAGGATGGGATTATCTTTCACAACATCCAGTTCGAATACAATAAACCGTTTGTTCAGCAAATCCAGTTCCTTGTCCGAGTTCAGCAGATACCCGTATTCACCGTTCTTATAATAAGGTTCCAGCACATTCAGAAAACCGTCCACATCAAAGTCCTTCTCCCGCACGTTCTTGTCTGCCAACACTTTGCGGTAGTCTTTCCTGACAAAGTCATAGAACGAGTTGAAGTTCGGCTTTATCTTCCGGTTCTTCTTTATCTTCTCGATATACAGGCTGACTGCGTTCGAGAGCGCCACCTCTTCCGAACGTCGGGGCGGTTCATCCTCCCTTTTCCAAAGGGTGAGTATCAGTGTCTTGATACTGTCCCGCTTCTCGATGTCATACTGGTAATCCTCGGTGAAAAACGGATTGAAAGAAATCGGATCATTTTCCTTGTATGTAAAATAAATCCCGTCATCCCCTCCGGTCTTCTGGTGTATCAGGTCACAGAGTCCCTTGTATGAATTTCCGGTGTCCACCAGCAGGATATGCGTACCTTGTTCCCAATACTGTCTCACAAGGTGGTTGGTAAAGAAACTTTTTCCGCTGCCTGACGGGCCAAGTATGAACTTGTTTCTGTTGGTCACCACCCCTTTTTTCATGGGTAAATCCGATATGTCGAGGAAGACGGGCTTTCCCGTCAGCCTGTCCACCATGCGGATGCCGAAGGGAGAGAGCGAGTTCCGGTAACAGGTTTCAGCCGTGAAGAAACAGAGCGCCTGCCCGGTAAACGTGTAGAACGTCTCTTCGGCCGGAAAGTCCGCTTCATTTCCCGGTATGCCTGCCCAATAGAGAGCCGGAAGGTCGGTCGTGTTATGGTGCGGGGTACATTCCATCAATGCCAGTGCGCTTCCCACATCGTTCTTCACCCTGCGGAGTTCGTCCCCGTTTTCCGCCCATGCGATGATGTTGCAATGGCAGCGCACCGACTGCAATCCATTGGTATGCGCTTCATTCAGGTATTCGTCCAGCCACTCCTTATTGATCTGGTTGCTGCGGCTGTACCGGGAAAGCGACTGCATGTTCTTTGCCGCCTTCTCGAAACGGGAAAGGTTTTCGTTGCTGTCATCTATGAATATCCACTGGTTGTAGATATGGTCGCAGGGCAGCATCACGCCTACGGGTGCGGCATAACTCAGGCGGCAGTCCGAGCGGTCTGTCGAGAGGCGTTCGTACCGCTCGTCCGTCTTAACTTTACCCGGAAGGTCATCGAGGTCGGAAAGTGTATGCAGGCAGAGCCGCTTGTCACCGATACGCATTTCGTCCGGATTCAATTGCATGTCCTGCAACATGGTCGTTCCGTCTGCCGAGAGCGTAAGGTACCGTTCGATAATACCCGGTTCGTTTTCCGTTCCCGTAATCTCTTCCGTAGTCAGCCGTTCCAGCCTGATAAGTCCGCTGTCGTTAACGATACTTTCAAACTGTCCCACCGCTTCCATGAAACGCTCCACCGTTTCCTTGTCCCTTATCTCCTTCGGAACCAGAAAACCACGGCAGAGCGTATTCCAGTTGCTTTGTTGCCGGGAACGCTCTTTGGTGGTCTTGGTGAGGAACAGGTAGCAGGTGTGGTGCAGGTAGGGACGTTCGTTGAAGTGGCGTTCAAAACTGCGGGAGAGAAAGCTGAGTTCGTCCCGGCGGATGTTCGGCTCGTATTTCTCCGTGATGAAAATATCCTGTTTGTGCAGGATTGAATAGTTCGGCAACACCTTGATTGCCTTCGCTCATGTGGCGTGCATCGCCTCATATTCTGCGGATGATACCGAAAACACTTCCGGCAGTGTGACCCGGAAAGCGACCGTGATGTCGGCGTCCTTGCTGACGATGCAACCGTGTTCCACCGCCATGATGGGAAACTTGCTTTCCAGTGTGGATGCTTTTAATATACTTCTCATAATTTACGATTGTTGTTTGTTGATCAGACGTGTGATACGTTTTCGTGAGAGGATTCTCCGGGGATGCTGCCGGGCCGCGAACAGCTTCATCAGCCCGTGGCTGCCGTATTTGCGGTTCAGCGTAAAGGTCAGCCATACCAGTATCGTAGCCGCCGATACTCCGAAACCGATGCAGATTCACTGTCCGACGCCCGCCATATACATGATGACGAACATCACGAATACGGCAAGCAGGCCGGCGGCGAAAATAAACAGGTATTGTGCCCGGAGTCCCTTGAACTCAACTTCACGACCCACCCCTTTATTTATTTCAAAATCAGCCATAAGTTATTGTCTTTTTTATGTTTTTAGAGGAAGAACGACCTCAGAATGGTGGCGGCGACTATCAGAAAGATACAGGCTCCGAACCACGAACTGGCAGTTTTACTCGTGTCGGGGTCGCCCGAACTGAACTTCTGATATACCTTGACTCCACCGACGAGGCCGATTACAGCACCGATTGCATAAATCAGTTTTGTGCCGGGATCGAAATATCCGGTCACGAGTTGTGTCGCTTCGGTGATACCTGCCTGCCCGTTTCCTTGCGCCATTGCCGCACTTGCCGCCGCAACAGCGGCCAGCATCATAATCAATCTTTTCTTTTTCATTTGTTTCCGTGATTTTTTAGGTGATTAAAAAAGCCACGGACTGCCCCCTTTCACTATCCCCATAGGCAGCCCGCAGCCGCTTATGGTTTATTGATTCAGGGGGTAAGTTCCGGCCGGAAATCAGCCGGAGTCATAATATGCCATTTGCATTGTTACATGATTTGGTGGTGAAACATTCTTGTTAATTCTCTCTTGAAAGCGGGATGCGAATCATCCCGAATCGTAATAGCCGTTTCTCATTGTCTTTACTGTCTTTATCGGTTTATTTCAGATATTCCCCACATTTGAATCCCTTGCGGGGTGTATAGTCTTCAAAGGAAGAGGATTTGAACAGCCACATCCGGTTCGCCCATCGGGCAAGGTCACGCTCGTAACGGGTAGGTGTTCGTTCATTTCCATAATCCCGAAAAGGAATTACAAAGGGAGTGATTCCCAATTCCCTAAGTACGTTCAACCGGAACAAGTCCTGCTCAACAGTCGAATTGAATCCTATCAGTACGTAGCAGGTTATCTTGTAGGGTTTCACGTATTTTACCATCTCTTTCAGGCGTTCCGTCAAATCAAGCTGCGGCAAGTCCCACGCAATATGGATGTTCTGCTTCATCTTCAGCCTGTTCAGATGCCAGGCCTGTTCCTCGTCCATAATCCTCACATCCACACCGTGCAGTTTCACGGGTTGCCCCTTTTTCATCAGATAATCCACTGCCGACCTTCACTGCGGGTTGGCAAAGAAATTATTGTCCAGCACCTCAATCCATTTCCCTTTCGGGTTCAGTTCCACCGGCTCTACGGCCTGAATGTATCCTTCCTTCTCACGGACGAGGCAGAAAGGGCATTTACGGATGCAGCCTCTTGAAAAGAACTGGAGCGAAAAAGGGTATTCGGGGTAAATGGAATAGTCCATCATCCGGCTGTTTTCCACAGCTTCGGGAAGCCTGCCCGGAATATCATATCCGGTTCCGCCCTTTATCACTTCCCTTGCATCCAGTAGCCGGTAATCATAGTCAGGTGTGAAGGTGAACACCTTGCTTGCCAGCACCTTGTCATAACGTCTCGCCGGTTCCGCTCATTCTACTTGACAACCTTTTGCCTTGTTGTAAGCCGAAAGGCGCATCAGTGCAAAATTGGGGAAGTTATGTCCGTCCACATCTACCAGTCCTATATTCATACGGATAAAATTTAATGGTGAATAGTTCTTGTTACCTTACCGGGTGAATGCCATGAACGGCCTGTCATCCCGAATCATAATAGCCTTTTGTCATTGCCGCTGTCGTTTTATGGATAAGTTAATGGAATGATTGTCTCTTTTGGAGTTAATACGTTTCCCGTCATAAGGGGGAAACCGCCGTTTGTCAACTTGAATCGAAATACGTCATAAACATGGATGATACGTTTTGTTGTTGGTTTTCTACCGAATCTCTCTCCTTACAGTGATACGGGTTATCAACCCGTATCAAAATAACCTCTTACCATTGTTACCTCCTTTTTTTATTGGTTAGTCACTGTCCGGAGCAGCCTCATTCAAATGTTCGGCTTCATCCAGAAATTTGCTGATACGGCTGTCGCTGCCATTGATACTTTCCAGTATCGAGCGTTCAATCTGCGTATCCTTGATATGGTGGATCGCCCTTAAAAGGGACAATCGTTTGTCTGTCGGAATATCCTTGCCATTGCAGAGGTCGATAATCAGGTCAATCTCTTCCGGACCGATACCGGCTGCACCGCCCGGATAATCTTCACGGGCACAGTTCAAATCTTCCAGTTCCTCATTCAGTTCGTCCGTATCCACGTCGTCACCGTTTTCAGTCTGTCCCTTATCATCCTCAAGCCTGCCGGAACTGCCGGTCTCAGAAGCCCGCCACTCTTCCACACGCTTGTCCCGGAACAAATCCGGGATGCGCTCAGGCGGCACTTGTACAGCCTTCTGTGGCACTGTTTCCTCGTTTCTGTCAGCAAAAGTAGAGGCATTTTCCTTACCTGCAATAGCCCCGGAACCGGTGGCGTTTATTGGCGCCTGTTGGCGTGTACCATAGCTTTTTGTAACGACAAGGCTGTCCGTTTCAGGCCGTTTTTGGGGCGGTTTTTCCATGTTCTTGCCTTTTGTCTTTTCCTTAACTTCATCCTTTTCTTTGCCCTTCATTTCCACTTTTACAGTTGGGTGGATCCTTTCTTCAGCTTCCGGCACTGCCACTGCCGGAACTTCTTTCTTTTCCGTTTTTCCTTTCGTACGCCTGCGTCCTTTCTTCGGTTCTTCTTTTGTCGGATCGAACCATCCGGCAATGCTCCGCAGACCTTTTGCCATCCGGCGGCGCATCTTCCCGAAACATATCTCGCCGAGTCCGCCCCTGAACAGGAACTTGTCCATGAACAGATAAGCGAACAGCAACCAGAACAGAACTATTCCGGCTTCATAGTAACCTGATTGTATATCCATAACCTAAAATATTTTGTTATAACTCTTTTGGAGATAGGTCTTCACCTCATCCGCATGTTTTTCGAAATGCTCTTTCAATACATTATCTATATAGTTGCCTACCGTCAACTGCCGTTTACCGGCAATCCCTACAATAACGGATATTTTCTGGTGCAGTTCCTTGTCTATATATACCCCCTGTCTGCCTTCGCATTTATAAGGTGTGAGGAACTTACGGATAAAGTCGGCCAATGCGGTGCGAATCGTTTTCGGTGACGGTTTATCCGTAACCAATTCCGAACAGTCGGTATCATCCGTACCGGAAATATCCCTTACTGTTCCATTCACATTGTTATCCGCTTTTCCTTTTTCATCGGATAAAGCGGTTGCTCTATTTCCGCCGCTCTCTCCGGTAATGGAAGGGGCCGGAGATGAAGGAGGCTCCGAAGGCCCCCCTGCCATCAGACTACGCAGATACGCTTCGTCCACCGGATTCTGTCCGTTTGTTTTCTTTGCCATGACTATTCGTTTTTAAGTATTCCCATGACTTCATCCATGAATATATCAAAGCCGCACTCTCTGGTGAAGGCCGCATCGGGAGCGAACAGCGTACTTCGGTAAACGGGGCCGCCCGTGGAGGACAAGTCTTTAGTGAAGTTACTGCGCACGGGAATACGTGTTTGGAGGCAGTCCAGCCCTAACAGGGAGAACCCCTGCTGGTAGATGTTATACAATGTCGTGCGTTCTCTTCGATCCACCATGTTCCAGAACAGACACAGCCTTTTCAGAGAAGACAAGCCGGTCTTTATCAGGCGGTCATTAATGGTAGTAGCAAAGTTCAGTGTGCTTTCCAGCACGAGACGGTCTGCCTTTATCGGTACGAACAGATAATCGAGCGCACTGATTGCGGCGATAACCCCGTCGCTACCCATAGTTCCGGGCAGATCGAACAGCACCACGTCATAATGCGTATCCGTTTTGTCTTCAAATGCCCTTCAGTCCGCCATGCAGTCTGCCGGGTTACTGCCGATAACCGGATAAGCCCTCTTGTTCAGCCGTTCCGACTGTTCAACAAGCAGACTCTGATAAACGGGAACAGTCTTTACCACTTCCATATCCCGTTTTTTCTGTTTGATGATTGAGTGCTGCGGATAGTCACAATCTACCACAGCTACATTCAGTCCTTTCACATAATGCAGTCACGATGCCGCATAAATGGTGAATGTTGATTTACCCACGCCACCTTTCTGGGTAGCGAACGAAACGAATAATGTTTTCTTTCTCTTTTCCATTGTTACCTAATTTAAGTGAATAATTTGATTTATTGATAGTTTAGCGGATAGACGCCTATCCACTTATCCGTTCATTCATTTCATTATCTGTTTAGCTTTATAGCTATATAGCTACTTAGCTATGAAGCTATTTGTCTATTTAGCTACATACTTACATAGCTATCCAATTATATAGCTATTTATCTATTCAGCTATGTAGCCACATAGCTATCCGGTTGTTTATCTAAGTATTTAGCTAATAGTCTATTTGCCTGTCCATTTATCCGAATATCCACTTGCTTGTCTATACATCTTTATATATCTATAGACATATAAGCGGATAGATAACCTTATGAACGCTTATCTGAAAACTTATTTAATCAAATGGCTATCCAGACAAAAAGCTATTCGGATAGAAAACCGTCCGCATAGTTATCTTGATAACCATCTTTTTATCTATCCGGATAAGTGGCTAAATAACTATCCGGCTACAAATAAACCTCAAAAAGAGCAGTCATGAAGTACCCCCGGTTCCAAAGTCATTCATTGGCGGGTGTTGGCGTGATACGCCATGATGCACGGACAGAAAAAACTATCTACCTTTGTCGCCGGGAGAGCGCAGCCCGTTCTCGAAAAGAGAACGTAAAACAAACCCTTCAGACCTTTAATCCGGCCCAGCCGGATTTTAATATGCGTCAGCATATAGCGAGGTGTACTTTCAGCGGTTGAAAATATTTCCACCCGCTGAAAGTCTCGCCCGAAAGGTGTTTCGGGGGCAAAGGTTCTCCCAAGTCGAACCTTTTAAAATTTTCATGTTATGAAAGATGAAACAAGAATCCGTAACGCCGCAGGGCGTAAGGTGCTGGCGGACCCGCGCACGCACCGCTATTATCTTTGTCTCAACGACGGAGAGAACGAAAAGTTTATCTCCATGTTCGAGCAGTCCGGCATGAAGAACAAGGCCGAATTTATCTTCGCCCGTATCTTCGGTTGAGACTTCAAGGTCGTAAAGATTGACAAGGAAGCGCAGGAGTATTACGCCCAATTAACCGCTTTCTATCAGCAGTTCCGAAGAATTGGAAACAACTACAACCAATGCGTAAAGACCATCCATACCATTTACGGAGAGAAGAAATCACTTGCGTTTCTCTACAAACTTGCCGAAGAAACCCGTAAACTGGAAGAAGTATGCAAGCAGGTTATCGAACTTACGAAGCGGTACGAAAAGGAGTATCTTACTAAAAAGGAATAATGTCATGGTGCCGAATGTTACATCAGGCAGTTCATTTTACGGAGTGATAGCCTATAATAAAATAAAGGTGGACGACGGTACGGCAAAGGTATTGTGACACCCCAGAATTGCAGCGGACACTTCAGGCAATGTTCCGATAGAAAACTGTGTACAGGCTTTCGAGCCTTACGTTGCACTCAATTCGCACGTAAGTAAGCCGGTTATCCACATCTCATTGAATCCTTCCCCGAAAGACATTCTCTCGGAGGAACAGATGACCGTATTAGCGCAGGAGTTCATGGAAAAGTTCGGGTACGGGAACCAGCCTTATATTGTCTGGCTGCACGAAGACATAAACCGCAAGCACATGCACATCGTATCGGTACGCATCAACGAGCAGGGTGAAAAGATAGACCATAACCGGGAAGCTATCCGGGCACAGAACATCTGTCGTGAAATGGAAGTGAAGTACGGGCTTCATCCCACACTCGGAGAACATGGCGAGCGGGAACTGGTAAGTCTGCAAAAGGTGGACTATCCGAAAGGTGATGTGAAAATGCAGGTAAAGCATACCGCCCACACCTTGCTGGAATGTTACAATTTCCATTCGCTTGCCGAATACAACACCCTGCTGAATCTGTACAACGTAACCGCTTACGAGGTAAGGGGAAGTGTGGACGGAAAGGAATACCACGGCATCATGTACGGAGTTTTGGACGATGACGGGCAGCAGGCGGGGACACCTTTCAAGTCCAGTAAGTTTGGCAAAGTATTCGGTTATGAAGCATTGCAAAAGAAGTTTGCCGCATCCATTGAAAAAGTAAAGAGAGACAATCTCGCCGAAAGGACACGCAAGGAAGTCGTCAAAGCCATGCAGGGCATAAGCACGAAGGAGGACTTTGCACGCAGGCTGAAAGAGGCGGATATAGAAGTCATTTACCGTATCAATCCCGATGGACGTCTTTACGGCATTACCTTTATAGACCATGCGGGCCGGACGGTATTTAACGGTTCACGTCTGGGCAAGCCCTTTACGGCCAATGTGTTCAACGAACTGTTCAACAACCCGGATGCAGACCGGAAAAGGTTGATACCGGTGCCGGAGCAGGAAGCGTCCCGGCAGGAAAGGGACACGAAAGCGGAAGAAAAGCAGGAAGGGGCAGAATACCGGCAGCCGGAAAATCAAAGTCATCATCAGAGTGAATCTTCCGGCAGCTTGATTGATACATCTGCACTCGGTGCCGTTGACATTTTCTCCGTGCTTATGGAAGACGACCATACGCACGAGTACATTGATCCGGCCTTCCGCTATGGGCGCAAGAAAAAGAAGAAGCGCAGGCGCGCTATAATATAATAAGGTATAGAACAAGAAGTTTAATTTTAATAGTTACAATGATGCAGAATGAAGATGATTTAAGAGGTCTTGCCAAAGTCACGGACTTTATGCGGGCCATCAGTTTTTTATTTTTGGCGATACACATTTATTGGTTTTGTTACGGCTGGCTTTACGAGATGGGCTGAACACTCGATATAGTAAATAAGATACTATCCAATTTCCAACGTACCACCGGACTGTTTTCATCCTTGCTTTACACAAAGCTGTTTTGTGTCCTTTTCCTCGGTCTGTCCTGCATGGGCAACAAAGGAGTGAAGAAACATGAAATCACATGAAGGCGGATTATCATTGCGGCCATATCAGGCACCCTGTTGTTTTTCTTCAACTGGTGGCTGCTGTCCGTCAATGCTTCATCCGGTGTCTGTGCCGTACTTTATACCACGACACTGACCGGAGGTTTCTTCTGTCTGCTGGCGTCCGGTTTATGGATAAGTCGTTTGCTCAAAAACAATCTGCTTGAAGACGTTTTCAATACGGAAAACGAGTCTTTTTTGCAAGAGACAAAATTAATGGAAAATGAATATTCCGTTAACCTGCGCACGAAATTCTGGTTTAAGGGAAAAATGTATAATGGGTTCATTAATTTAGTAAATATTTTTCGTGCGACAATGATACTTGGAACTCCCGGTAGCGGGAAATCCTATGCGATTGTCAATCAGTTCATTAAACAGACTATCGAGAAAGCCTATGCACTTTACATATATGACTTCAAGTTTGATGATTTATCCATTATCGCCTATAACCATCTGATCAAGTATCGGCACCGTTACAAGGTTCCGCCTAAATTTTATGTAATAAATTTCGATAATCCAAGAAAAAGCCACCGTTGTAACCCGTTGGCACCGGAACTGATGACGGATATTTCCGATGCTTACGAATCGAGTTACACAATCATGCTTAATCTCAATAAAAGCTGGGTGCAGAAGCAGGGAGACTTCTTTGTGGAATCTCCAATCGTCCTGTTCACTGCCATTATATGGTTTTTGAAATTGTATGAAAACGGCAAGTATTGCACGTTCCCACATGCCATTGAATTGCTTAATAAAAGGTATGAAGACGTATTCACCATTCTAACAAGCTATCCTGATTTGGAGAATTATTTGAGTCCGTTCGTTGACGCATGGAAAGGGGGAGCTGCCGAACAGCTGATGGGCCAGATTGCATCTGCCAAAATCCCGTTGTCCAGGCTGATAAGTCCCCAACTCTACTGGGTCATGTCCGGCAGTGACTTTACGCTGGATATTAACAATCCGAAGGAACCGAAAGTGTTATGTGTGGGCAACAATCCCGATAGAATTTCCATCTATGGGGCAGCGTTGGGACTCTATAATTCGAGAATCGTTAAACTGATAAATAAGAAGAAACAGCTTAAAAGCTGTGTGATTATCGACGAGTTACCCACAATTTTCTTTAAAGGTTTGGATAATCTGATTGCTACGGCACGAAGTAATAAAGTGGCGGTTGTGTTAGGCTTTCAGGACTTCAGCCAGTTAAAGCGCGATTACGGAGACAAGGAGGCCGCCGTAATCATGTCAACTGTTGGTAATGTTTTCAGCGGTCAAGTGGTAGGTGAAACCGCCAAAACATTGTCGGAAAGGTTCGGGAAAATTCTTCAAAAACGGGAATCCATGAGCATCAACCGTAACGATACGTCCACTTCGATCAGCACCCAACTGGACAGCCTGATACCTGCCAGCAAAATCAGCACACTTTCGCAAGGAATGTTTGTCGGTGCAGTAGCAGATAATTTCGGTGAGACAATAGAGCAGAAAATTTTCCATGCGCAGATAGTAGTGGATAATGAAGCGGTACAGAAGGAGACGGCGGCTTATCAGCCCATTCCTGAAATCAGCAGCTTTCTGGACGAGAACGGCAATGATACAATGGAAGAGCAGATACGAGCAAATTACCGACAAATCAAGCAGGATATTGTGGAACTTGTGGAGAATGAATTGATACGCATTGAGAATGACCCGGAACTCAAACATCTGTTAGGCGGTAATGAAGGAGAGCAGTCTTAATCCTGAACGGAGTTCTAACAAGTTGTTTCCTATGGCACATTACATCAATCCCAGAAGCTATGCAGGCTTCACTTCCACAGATTGCCGTAAAGAGCCGTTTTCAGAAAAGGATAAAAGCATGGTAGCCAAATTCGACCTTGCCTACCATGCTCTTATCATATCATTAGTGGTCGTAACTACTTTTTGTGTTTAAAAGGTACTTGTTACATATATTTGTTTTTTATCCTAATAACGGTTCAGCAGTCATCCAATTAATATATTTTCCATTGGAGCTGTATTGAAACGAACATCTCCACATAGTTCTTTTCAGCTCATCTGCAAATTCTATATCTGATTTTCTTGGAGAGTAATGTTCCGAATGGTTATCGAACCTTCTTCTCCATGCAGTTGTACTAAACATTGTTCCGTCTTCTTTTTGAAAGACACATATAAGGTTTGTCTTTTTGCCCCACATCTTTTCAATAAGTATAACATCAAACGTACCTTCTTCTTCAATGAAAGGAGGAATTTCTATTTTCCCGTTAGGATAATTTATCGCATCAAATTTCATAGCTTATATATTAATGAATTAATTCACAAAGTTACATATATAACATAAGTTATAGCAACAGAACTGATTTATATTTGCACTTAACATTGTTCATAATAAATTAACAACAATACAAAATGAATAAATCACAACTTAAAAAATGGCTGGTTGCACAAAAAAACACCACTCATCCAATATTCAAATCCAGATAGTACGGATTATGTAAAATTCTAAATTATATAAAGTTTAGGCTACTAATTTGTGCCAGCTGATATCTATACAAGAGCCGGTTTAAAACAAAAACAGGAAACAATAGAAGATACCTACATTGACGTTATTAGTAAGGAATCTCCAATATGGATTGAAAACAACAATCTATTAGATTGGTTGAAAGTCTTTAAATAAATATCAGAATAATATATAACTAATAATTCAAAATATGAGTAAAATCGACTAACGAATTAATTACAAATATTAAAGACATTGGACACTTGTAACTGAGATCGGTTTATATATATTTTGGAATACAGGCATGAGAAATTACCAATTTCTTAAAAACAAAAATGGCAATTCATACCTTTGAGTCATGATTTATAAATTAGTCTTCCCAAATAATACTCAAAACTGTTTGATGAGTTTTTGTCGGAATGCAATATTCATAAAAATCAGTATCTTCATCATACGATTTTAAATCAAACCATGTTGATTTACTTATCCGTTGAGCTTTTTCTTCGAATTTATATATAAATTGATAATCTTGCTGTAAGTATTCCATTGCAACAGAATCACTTGGTGGAGGGAGCCTAGTACATTCTTTTACAAAAACGTGTAAATCTTTCGATTTTTTCCAATATTTGACCCGTCCTTTCTCTGTTAGAATAAGGCAAATTGGGTGTAAATTCATCTCCATATATTTAAAAGCAGTAGCTGTTAAACTGGAATTGAACTTTTCAGAAAGTTGTTTTATTAATAATGGAGAAAATTTACCTTTAGCATCTTCCTTAAAGAGTTTAGTTGGCATTAATAATTCACTCGCAAATAAATTAGCTTCTAATTCTTGTTGTCCACCTTTTAGATGTGCTTCAACATTTTTAAATAGATTAAAATTAGAGAACACATCGTTAGAAAGAGTCATATTCTGATGCATGATGGAATGTCCTATCTCATGAGCAGCAACAAATCTCTTTCTTTGCTCAAATTTAATTTGAGAATCAACTTTCACAATCGTTTTTTTGTTCCCAAAAATAATTTTGCCATCACAGTTACCAAGAGGCTCCTCCATATAAATAAGGTCTATCCCAGATACAAAATCAGATATTGGGATATCTATAATATCATCTAATCCTAATTTATCTAACAAATTCCGAGCTTCATATTGTGGATTGTTCTTCTGCGCCATCTTTTTCTATTTGTTCTATAATGTCAATTAGATTTTTATCTTTAATAATTGCCTGAATATCTTCTTTTGAGAGTTTTTCAAAATTATGATATAGTGCTAATGATTGATTTTCAGACATCAATTGCTTAAGATAGGCAATTGGTTTTGCAGTGTTTTTTTGAATTGCATCTTCAAAATAATTTATAACCCTCTCGATCAATGCGTCATTTGCTTGTTTTTTTGCTTTTGCATTAATCATAAAAAGAAGTTTATTTCTCTTTTTTTTGTAGGCCTCAATATCATTAATGTCTTCTTGTAAGATTTCATTAATTGTATCTTTGTCTGCTTCTAAATAAAATTCAAGTAAAGCATCTTCTATTTTTTGATTTACAGTTGTATTCATATGAGTTGTCTTACTTTTGGTTGAACTTTCAATAACCGTCTTTTTAGCCGTTTCGTAATATTTAAAATCTCTTTTACTTCAACTCCGAGGTCTTCAGAAATAGCAGTTGGTTTACAAATACCATCCACCCAATATGTAAACAAAATAATTTCATCATCATCTGCTCCCTCTTGTTTTAATACTTTGGTGATTTCTTGAATTTCTTCATCTACACTTTCATTTTTTTCTGAAAGGTTATCTGGAATGTCTTGATGAAATATCTGTTTGGATGAATAGAAATTACTAATCTCACTTTTCAAACAACCGAATAAGAATTCAACAAAACTACATTTGGTTTCATCCCAATTTCGTTTACTTTCAAGCGACTTACACAAAATATCTTGCACAAAATCGAAAGGTTCTTTCCCTTGCAAGTTTTTGATGTCTAACAACTTGATTTTTTCTTTTGCATATAGGATCATCCTATTTATAATATCTTCCATATCATGGGATAATATAGCCTCTTCAACAGTCATTAATTTATATTTTCTAATTTGATATGCTATTTAAAATAAAAAAATTGCCATTTGTTGGCAAAATTAATCAAAAATGTAGCATATGTTACTATAAGAGAGGAAGTATGTCGAAGATATTTGAATTTTAACATTTGATATTATAAGAAAGCTTCACTCGCCAGTATATTGTCTTTTAATAATATATATAAATAAAAATAGATACAGAATGAGTGTAACAAGTATTTCTTCAAAGAATAAAAATCTTCTTTGGGCGGTATCTGCGGGAAGATGTGAATATATAGGATGTAACAAGGTTTTGCATACGGATATTCTGACTAACAAAAAGTGTAATAGTGCCTATATCGCCCATATCGTTGGTGATGAACCCACCGGGCCACGAGGCGATATAAAACGTTCTAAGTTATTAGCAAATGACATCAACAACTTAATGTTACTTTGTGATACACATCACAGAATGGTAGATGAGGATGAAATTACATATACCGAACCGTGCCTTCTTGAGATGAAGCGGCAACATGAAGAACGTATTAGACGAATAACGGACATAGCTCCAAATATGTCCAGTGAAATAATTTTATATGGAGCGAACATAGGAATTAACAACTCTCCCTTATCTTACCAATCAGCATGTGAAGCATTATTATATGATTATTATCCAGCAAGCGATAATGCTATAGAATTAAGAATGAAGAATGTGCCGTTTACGGATGATACTGACACTTATTGGATGATGGAAGAAGCTAATCTTTATGAACAGTTTAAGCTACAAATAAAGCCACGATTGATGCAAGGAAATGCTGACCATTATTCTGTATTTGCACTCGCACCGCAGCCACTACTTATAAAATTGGGAGTTTTATTGAATGATTTGAATGATGTAAAAGTATATCAAAAACATAGGGAACCTTCTACGTGGAAGTGGCAGTCGGTATCCAATAATATAGAGTATGTTCTACATGAACCTGCTAATAAAACGAAAATTCCCGTACTCGTATTTAGTTTAAGTGCAACAGTGACACATGATAGAATACAAAAAGCTCTTGGAGAAAATACAAGTATATGGGAAATCACAATAAGTGGTACACCCAACAATGATTTCTTAAAAACAGAAACATTATTATCTGAATTTCGTCGTACGGTCAGAAGTGCTTTTGACAAAATCAAATTTCATCATGGTTGTACGGAATTACACATTTTTCCAGCTATGCCAGTATCCGCATCTGTTGAATTGGGTAGAGTGTGGATGCCCAAAGTTGATATGCCTATGGCAATCTATGATGCGAATAAGTTAAAAAACGATTTTTATAAAACAATAACAATAAAATAAACAGATATGCTAACACAAGAAGAAAAAAAACAATTCGGTGAAATTTTAGAAACACTCGGTGAAACATTGGACATCACAGAAACCCAATATAACACCGCAGTTAGTAGTTATGGTGCAGTAGGCGAATGGTTGGCAAAACCCGAATCATCGCTTGCTCCATATAAACCAGTCGTTCGCCCGCAAGGTTCATTCATGCTTGGAACAATGATCAAACCCATTTGTGAAGATGACGATTTGGATATTGACTTAGTGTGTGAACTGACAGGCAAAAATCCACGGTGGACACAATATCATCTCAAACAAGTGGTCGGAAATCGACTTAAAGCAAACGAAACTTACAAAAATATGCTTGACGGGGAAGGGCGAAGATGTTGGACATTGATGTATTCTGATAGTGCCAATTATCATATGGATATACTTCCGAGCCTTGTTTGTAGTGGATATAATATTGTACTTGAAAAAGCCTTTTCGGATACTGTATTGGAGAAAGATTACGAATCATTGGCAATACGTATAACAGATAATAAACAAAACAACTATTATACTGATACGATTGCTGAAAACTGGATGAAAAGCAACCCCTTCGGTTATGGTAGATGGTTTTTCAATGCAGCTAATGTTTTCTCATTACGTAAATCCATAATGTTGGCGGAAGCTGTAAGTCCTGTTCCAAAATATAATAAAGAGAAGTTACCGCTTCAACGGGTTATTCAAATCCTGAAACGACATCGGGATATAATGTTTAACGGGGATGAAGATAAACCTATATCCATTATTATCACAACTTTAGCTTCTAGGGCATACAACAAAGAAACGTCTATCATAGATGCATTGACGAATGTGATTACCAATATGAGGAATTATATTGAGAATCGCTATGATTCAAGCGTAGGCAGAACTATTAAATGGATTCCAAATCCGGTAAATCCCGAAGAAAACTTTGCTGACAAATGGGTAGAACATCCGCAGCGAGAAAAGAACTTTTATAAGTGGCTCGACCAGGTTGAACAAGATATTCAAGCTATAGTTCAACAACGGGGATTGCATAATATTTCTGAATCTATGGGAAAACCATTTGGAGAAAAAATTGTAACGAAAGTTTTTTCAGAATTGGGCAGGAAAAATTTTAATCTTCGGGAAAATGGGGTATTAAAAATGGCAACAGGTACAGGGATTCTTAGTACAGTTGGTAGTGTCACCGCTGCTGCACATAATTTTCATGGTAATGATTAAAAAACAAGAAATTTCACTAATGATACAAGCTCTTAGGCTTCAGTCCTACTTCCCTGATTCTAAATATTCGATCAGGTTAAATACTCTTGTTTGGAAAGGCCAAATACAACCAACCTGCTTAAGCCCCAAATATCTGATTAAAGTTGTTTACCAACGGGAAAAGCATCCTAATGTCTATGTTTTAGACCCAAAGCCTTTGACATTAGCCAAAGGGGAAACGAGACTTAAACATGTGTATAACACAGAAAAGCAACACTTGTGTATATATTATAAAAGGGCAAAAGAATGGGATGAGACCCAATTTATTGCAGATACAATTATTCCTTGGACAAGTGAATGGCTACTTCATTATGAAATTTGGGTTGCTACAGGTATTTGGCATGGTGGTGGAATACATTAAAAGGATAATTTAAACTACAGAAAATATGAATAATAAAATTTTAGTCGTTATTTTTTCTGCGTTATTGTTGGTGTCGTGTGCCTCAATACCTAAAGAAACCGTAACCCTGTCGAAAACTATAGGTTCGGATTTGCAAATTTTGCATGATTCTCATCGTAATATGGTACAACTGTATTATAACGGAATAAAGCTTAACATAAATACTTTCATCGACGATGTGTATGCTCCGTTCATCATTCATCATGTTTTAGAAGTAGAGCTAAATAAGCATAAAAGAGGCGAATCGTCAATATATGGAATTATAGAAAATGCCGGAAAAAAAGGTGGTAAAGATGAGACTGAAGAAGCCTTGAATGTTATGTTGGAATTTCAAGAGGCAGCAAATCAGCAAATAAATGCGAAAAAAGCTGAGTTACTTTCTCCGATACTACAGCAAGAAAGAGAAATATTGAGTGCAATAGACCAATCCTATCAAAACACGATATACGCCAATACAACTCTCACTGCTTACCTTGTATCGGTTCGCAAGGTCAAAGAAAGCCAAAACGAAGCGCTTTCCTTTGTCGGGCTTAATGGTTTGGATACTACAGTTACCAATCAATTGGTCGAGTTATCGGGTTTTATAGATATGATTCTTGAAAAGGGGGAAAAGATCAACATTAAAAGCGACGAAGCTCAACAGCAAATCGAAGATATAGTAAATAAAATCAAAGAATTAACTAATAAAACAATAAAATGAAAACAAACAGATTTTCAGAATCATTTGCCAATGCAGATGCAGTATTTAACGGTATGTATAGTGCTGAACTAAAACAGTTAAAAGGGTTATCAAAGGAGGAAATTAATGCAATTGTACCCGCATCAAATAGTATGCAAACTTATCAAGCATTAGTTGAAGTTGTAGAGAAAGCCTCCGAAGATAATTTGTCACAAGCCCAACTTATATCGAAAATAAAAAGTTTAGGTACTTCGGCGATTAAATTAGCCAAGAAAATACCTAGCTGGGCTGCATTGTTTTAACATTAAGTATGGTCTAAAACCTGCTATATAAGAAAAAAACAACAGGAATCAATCCACCTGCATTGTTCGGATTGGAAATATAACTTTAAGGTAATGGCTAAAAAAATTACTGGTAAAGCCGCTGCTAGCGACGCTTCAAAAGTATTAAGAGACGGTCGGACAAGTGTTATAGGCAAAACCGCTGCAGGAAGCGCACTTTCTCAAAGAGAAAAAAGTGGAAAGAGAAAATAAACGGTACAAACAAAGAGCGTAGAGAGATTTTTTTGAGCTACGCTCTTTTTAATTTAATATTTGCTGTTAAATTAAACGATTCCATGAAACCATTGTCTATTTATAATCTTTCTTCATGTTAAAATGGGATATAATATAAAGCATTACTGATTAATGATATTAATATATAGTTATTTGTCTACAATTAATGACCATAACTTTCCATTCCATAACAAGGAAGTTTGGACTAAAATCTGATAAATTGAGGAAAATACATAATCGTAAATAAGAACAGTGGAAAGCACCTCTATCACAATTCACATAAGAACTCTATTTCAAATGTTCTAAAAAGACATACCTGAAACAGGAAAGAAAGAGCAGGAAAGAAACAGAAAGAAAAGGGGACAGAAATCTCAGATTTAGCCTCAAAAAAATAGCCAAACAGCACATAAGAGAGTTACGGAGACGGATACTCTCTTTTTTATTATACCACCTTACGCCATCTATCGCCAATTTCCGCCATTCATTTCCACTGGCATTAAAACAACAATAACCTATCAATTAAACCTCTACATTCGCATCACGGACTTAGTTTTCCGGATAGTAGTATAATTATTGTATCACTTAAATTATTGATTTTATGGCTAAGAAAAAGCAAGAACAACAAGAACAGAGTCAGGACGAGCATGTAATGGCCATCCTTGACAAGCGAACCAACAAGACCGCAGTCGTTTCCAAAATGAACGAGCAGGACGGCAGTCTTGAAATCGTGCCACCCGACAAGAAAAACAGCAGCAGCTTCCTTAAACTGGATCGTACCTCACCGCTGGAACTGTTCTTCACCAATTTCAAGAACCAGTACGAAAATCCCACGAGTTTCAGTTTCTTCCTCGTACCTCTTGTCCTTTTGGAAAAGACACTGAATGCCGTAGTCCAGATCCGAAAAGGGGAAGATCCCGGAGTGGAAGGCAAAAAACTGGTGGAGAACAGCGAACTCAACGATGAAGGGCGTATCGCCAAACTCGCCCGCCGGTACAAGTTCGACGAACACCAGCTTCCGTGGAAAGAACTCGCCGCACTGGGAGTTGACAAGCAATTGCTCTTTGACAACCACTGCATGGGTGAGATGCTGAAAGGAAGGATTACCTCGATGGCTTTCCCCATCAGCAAGGAAGTGAACGGTGAAAAGAAGGATATGGGGGAAGCCTGTTTCCTTTGTGTCAAAGGAGAGGACGGCAAGGTACAACTGAAAACTCTAAGCAGACTCGACAAACCGCAGTATGACCTGCCTGCCTATAAAGGAGTATTCACGGACGAGGAAAAGCAGTCGCTTAAAGACACCGGAACTTTGGGTGCAATCAAGGAGATGAAAGATACCCATACGGGAACGGTCTGCAACTGTTATGTATCTTTCCATGAACCGAGCAACCGTATCATTACCATGCCGGTGGATGCCATCAAGATACCCGATTATATCTACGGGAAAAGACTGGATGACAAACAGAAGCAAATCCTCGCGTCAGGCGGACAGCTTCCTATCAACGACATACAGCGCAAAAACGATACACTGCTTTCCGGTGTCGCTTTCGTTGATCCGAGGATAATGGACATCGCATTCAAGCAGTCCGGCGAACAACTCAAAGTCAACGACACTATTATGGGGGCCAAAATCACACCTGAACAGAAGAAGATGCTTCAGAACCATGAAATGGTATTCGTTGAGAATATGCGCTATAAAGGCAGGGTATTTTCCGATGATGTACGTTTCAGCAACAAGAGCAACCAACTGCTAATAGGACGCAACGCCCGTGAATACAAACCTACTGTTGAAGGAAAGAAGAACGACAAGAAAAAGGAAGTAAAACAGCAGGCACCCCGTCATGTGGCATCTGTAAAGGCCCCGTCAAAAAAGAGCCTTTCAGTCATGTAATAAACAGATTATTCATATTTTTGGCAGATATATACCCGGTTTTCTTTCATGGTAACCGGGTATATGTTTAAATATCCAGTTAACATTTTAAAGTAATAGCAAATGACTATACAAGATAAAAATACCGCAACCGGAGAATTGTCCTATTTTGAGACAACTCTCCTTCTTTATTTAAAGGAAAGCCATCCCCACATGTCCGGGGATAGGGAATTTATCAGGTCAAGGGCCGACGAAGCGGCAGATGCCTATGAATGTTCCATACGCAACGGATTGTCCGTCACACAAGCGTTGGAACAGTCGGACGCAGTTCTTTACCGCAACCTGCACTTTTCCAGATTTGATACTGTTTTTGAAGTCGTATCGGAATGGTTTCCGGAGGTCCCCCCTGAAAAACGGGCCGATTTCTGTTTGAAAATGCTATCGCCCGCAGAAGTCGTATTTAATAAATATCCCATAGACGACCGGTTTGAGGATTCCCCGTCTTACCGTACCCTTACCATTGAACTGACAGGTTTCATCCAATATTATATAGAGCAATATGGCATATAACAAACGACAACATTTAGCGGACAATATAGCCGCACTTGAATTTATGTTCATGCGCCCGGAGTTTTGTCTCACGGAAGAAGGGCGCAGGGTATTGAACGGCTACTCCGGTTTTGGAGGATTGAAATGTATCCTCAATCCGGCGGAAAAGGACACGGACATAGAAAAATGAACGACGGACAGAGAACTGTTTCCCCAAGTCCGACTGCTGCATGAACTGTTGCGTGAGTATTCCAAAGACGAGACAGAATACAAGGCATACGTCCAAAGCCTGAAAAAATCCGCACTTACAGCCTTTTACACACCGGAGCCGCTGGTAGCGGCCATGCAGGAATCATTGCAGGTATCGGGAAGCCATCCGGGACGTTTTCTTGACCCTTCCGCCGGAACGGGCATGTTTATCAGCCGGTTGAAAGATGTTCCCGAAATTCATTGTTTCGAGAAAGACAAGCTCACGGGAAAAATTCTCTCATCCCTTTATCCGGAAAGCAAAGTGACCATAGACGGCTTCCAGTCCATACAACCCTATTATAACAGTTACTTCGATATGGTTTCTTCCAATATCCCGTTTGGAAATACCAGAGTTTATGACCGGGACTTTGACCGGAGCGAGGACTCTGTGCGTAAATCCTCACTTGCAGCCGTACACAACTATTTCTTTCTTAAAGGTATGGATACGTTGCACGAAGGTGGAATACTGGCCTATATCACGACTTCGGGTGTCATGGACTCACCACAGAACCGTCCCGTCAGGGAATGGCTGATGAACCATGCCAAGCTTGTTTCTGCCATCCGTCTGCCGGATAACCTGTTTGTTGATGCGGGTACGGAAGTGAGCAGTGACCTGATCGTCTTGCAGAAGAATACCCGGAAAGCGGAACTGACCGAAAAAGAACGGAACTTTATCGAGACTCGTCTTATATCCGGCAGCATCAATATCAACAACAGTTATGCCGGCTTAGACCATATTGTCCATACAGCCGTATCTATGGGTAAAAACATGTACGGACAACCGGCCATGAACTTTATCCATGAAGGCGGAATTGAGGCCATTGCCGGACATCTCAAACAGTTGCTGGCGCAAGATGTGGAAGATCATCTTGACCGGGAACTCTATGACAACAATCTATCCCGAGCAACCGTTTCTACCGGCATTGAACCGGAATTTGAGACACCATTGGAAATAGTAATTGAGAACCATCGGCAAGAGGTGCAGGAGGAAAGTCCCGCACAACCCTATGAACCCATGCTCAACCTGTTTGCCGCCTATGCGGATGAAGGGGAAGCGGAGGTGCAAGTAGTGGAAAGCAGACCTTCCCCAAGCCGGGCACCTTCGGCATCCCGCAAAAAGAAAGGGGATGAACCGGAAATGTTCAATCTGTTCTCGCAAGAGAATATGTATGATGAAGCCGCCGTGCCGGAAAGCATGACCGAAGAACGGGCGGAAGCGGAAGCAAGATGGCTGGAACGCAGACAAAAATTTGAAGAAGAGCGGAAGAAAGAAATGGAGCCACGCCCGTTTACCGGGGAGATACGTCCCGAATACAAGAATGGTTCCATCATAAAGTCGGGTGAACAATACGGGTACTTACGGGGGTTGGGTACTCCCGATGTGCAATTCCATCCCCTCAAACTGACAGTCACCCAGCAATACCGGGCCGCCTACTATATCCCGCTTCGTGAAGCCTACCACAATCTCTACAATACGGAAGCCGAAACGGAAACGGAGCAACCGGAACTCCGGGAGGAACTGGGCAGGCAATACGACCGTTTTTACCGCATGTTCAGAGAGCTGAACGGAAAGGATAACGCCAAATTCCTGCTGATGGATGCCGGAGGAAGGGAAATGCTTTCATTGGAACGCTCCGTTAACGGGAAGATACAGAAAGCGGATATATTCTCCGTCCCCGTATCATTCAACGCCAATGAAATGACCCATGCGGATACTCCGCAGGAAGCACTTGCGGCATCCCTGAACAAGTTTGGGGAAGTCAATCTGGAATATATGGAGAACCTCAGCGAGATTGGAAGGCAGGAACTGCTCAGACAACTGGACAACCGTATCTTCTACAACCCCATGATGAAGAACTATGAAATCAAAGACCGTTTCATTGCAGGCAATGTGGTAGCCAAAGTTGAATGGATAGAAAACTACCTGAAAGACTATCCCGAAGATGAAGCGAGCAAGAAATCATTGGAAGTCCTGCGGGCAGCCGTACCGGAACCGATCAGCTTCGAACTCCTTGACTTTAATCTCGGTTATGTAAAGAAGAAGATTATGTAAATAGTCATGAATAGCTATCTTATTTACAATGGATTAGGATTGATTATACCTAAGTCTCTTTACATAATTATTTGAGATCATAACTTTTGAGCGTTTTCTCCGATTATTTTTTATAGCAAACTATAAATTTATATTTCTTTTTATTATATTTGTATATTGGAAAACGAAAGGTACTCCTAGAGGGTTTAATTCTTAAATAAAAATAATATGAAAAATGCTTTTTGGTCACAAACAACTCATATTAAAGCAGAAGCAGAAACGCCATATCAGCAAATGCTATCTAACATAAGTTTATTAAATTCGTATATTGAAGAAATTCCATCAGATATACGGGTAACAGAAGATGCTCAAAAGCATATTAGCCAAATTGATGAAATTTTAATGATGTATGCAAGAAAACCCAACGTATGTTTATATGGTAATTTTGATTCTGGAAAGTCAACTCTTTCAAATATACTATTGGGCAAACATAAATTGCCAACTGGGCTTGCTCCATTGACAAGAATACCAACATTTATTCATCATGTTGAGGATAGGCCGAAATGGCTTAACGAGAATGATTATGTGCTCATTTTTGATGAAAATTGGGATCCTGTATTTTGGTCAGATGAAGATAATTGCATACAGCACTTAGTTGAAAAGGGGGGATACAATGCTCTTAAAGAATATGTAACCCATAAAAAGAAAAAAAATACTGAATATAAAAGTGCATATGCATTAGTTTTTGTAGATGCACCAGTGCTTCTATATTGTTCTATAACAGATTTTCCTGGTTTTGGTAATTCTAATGAAGATACATTAAGAACAACTAATAGATATTTAGCTGTTGATGTAGCTTTTTATTTATCTATTTTGCCTGGATTTATGGATGCTACAGAACTATACCATTTAGGGGACATTTTAGACAAACTACCTAATTATCCAGAAATCCCCTCTATTAATCAGTTATTTATTGTAGCGACTCATTGTAATCCAAGACGATACAATACAACTTCTATAAAAGAAACACTTAAAATTGCATCGAAAAGAATTTGCAATCAATTTGATAATAAAGAATCTTTCAGAAAAAATAATTTAACTGAGAGGAAGATTAATCAGAGAATATTTGCATGTTGGTTTGATGATGTTAATTTAGATAATTTTACAAATGTATTTTTTGATCTTATAAAAAACGAATTGCCTAAGATATTCCTTAATAGGGTTAATAGTAAAATTGATTTGTTTAAACAAAATTCAAATAAGTATTTTTCAGATATCATAAATGAATATCATGAGCACTTGGCTGATTTTCAAAAAGTAGAATCTTTTTACAATGAATTAGTTCTTAAGGAGCCTGAAAGAAAGAGGCAAACAGATGAGAAAAAAAAGAGTATTATAGCATTAATAAAGACAGATAAAAAAAAATCCATAGATGAATTTTGTCTATATTATGACAATATAGTTAGTATAGAATCAATAATTGGGATAATTGAGAATAAATTTCCTGATAAAAAAGAAGCACAAACATATTTATCTGGATACATAATAGAGCTTTTGCAAGAGAAAGTAAAAAGTATAATAGACGTAAAAACAAATTGCATTTGTAGTGATATAGAAAATTATATAAGTGGTTATCATAAATATTTAACAAGTCAAAAAATGACATCTTTAATACCTTTTGATGCTACTAGAGCATTTTCTATAGGGCTTTCAAACGCATCATCATTAGGTGCAATTTCTTTTGTAAGTGGCATATACAGAACTGGGATTTTAACAGCATTAACAGCAAGCCTTATTTCTTCGATAGGAATGACTGCTGCGAGTGTATTTACTACATTAGGTGCAATCTTGACTCCTCTTGCTCCAATTGCATTAGGAATTATAGCATTAGGGATCTTTTCGTTATTCAAAGATTGGAAAAAAGAATTAGCAAAAGAAGTTTACAACACACTTCTTAAAAAAGACATAAAATCAGTAACTAAAGATTCAATATATAGTTACTGGGAGGATACAGAAACTACATTTATAAGTGGTGCAGAACGAATAGAATTAGAGTGGAGTAATTCATTACATAAAAAAGGATTAGATATTAAAAATAAATCTATTAAAAGAGTAGATATTAACAATTTGTTAAAAGAGAAAAAACAGTTGAAATCTTATTTTGATAAAGCTCCTTGGGAAAAATCAAATTTTAATATATAAATATATTAACATGTACGATAAGATATTATTTATAGGAAACGGATTTGACTTAGATTTGGGTTTCCAAACTAGATATACTGATTTTATTAAAAGCCCATATTATCCTAATGATCAATCAGGCTTAATAGCATATATCAAAGAAGCGTCAAAAAACAATTGGATTGATCTAGAAATAGCCATTCAGGAATATATGATAAAGAATTATAAAGCAAGTGATTTTGATTATAATAAAGAGCATTTTTTTAAGATTAGAGACGCATTGCGAAATTATATAAGAAGTTGTGAATTGGCTAATATTAATGAGAATTCAGTTGCATACAGATTTTTAAGAAGAATAAAAAAAAATACAAGTTTAAAAATATATTCTTTTAATTATACAGATGTAGAAGGTATTTTAAAATATTGCCACAAATCTCAATCTGGATATGATATTACGCATATCCATGGTTCTTTAAAAGATGGATATATAGTAATAGGAATTGATAATAAGACGCGTTTTGATAATAGTAAATACAACTTTATGAAAAAATCAATTCAAATAAAACCTAGTAATTTAAGTAATTTTCAAGATATTATTGATAACAGTAATGAAATTATTTTTTTTGGGTTGTCTTTAGGTATAACAGATCAAGAATATTTTAATAATATATTCTCAAGATTGTCACGGACTAAAGTTCATAAAAAAATTACAATATTCACATATGATGGAGAATCAGAAAAAAATGTGAAAGAACAAATCGATCACATGTGTAATGGAAAATTACTACAATTATTCATAAGAAATCCACCTATTTTTTATAAGACAAGTGACCCATTAGATAAAGATGCAATAGATAAATTCTTGAAAGAATTCTATATCTAACAAATCAAAGGGGAGTTAACATTTTGATTATATATGTTCCCCCCCCTCGGTCCATTATACTTTTCTCTTAGAGCTCTTTTAACCACCTTAATAAATCTTTGCTTGTTTCCCATATAGGAAGCTCTGAAGTATCAGATACTTTTTCAAAAGCGTTTTCCAAGGCCTTTCGTTTTTGTAAAGAATCAGCCCTTGCATAAACTTCTGTTGTAACAACTGATTCGTGTCCAAGTAAATCACGGATGTAAATCAAAGGGACGCCAGCCTGTAACAGATGCATAGCTTTTGAATGTCTTAGCGAATGGCAACTTATTCCCTCAGGTATCAGTGAAGGATTTTCTTGGCAAGCCATTCGAAGATATTTTTGCAGTATATAGCTTATCCCAGCTCTTGTAAACTTTTCATTTCTTGAATTAAAAAACAGAGGTGTTGGTCTACAGTTATTTTGCAACAACTGTTTTTCTTGCATATATTGGATTAGAAGCTTCATTTGTTCTTTCATCATGGGAACAATCCTTGTCTTATTACCTTTTCCAGTAATTGTTATCGTATAAGGTTCCGATAACCGGATACTCCCGATAGTTATATCTGCTATTTCTTGTACTCTGGCACCGATATCATACATTAATGCTATCATTGCCAAATCTCTTCTTCCTCTCCATGTTTTTTGATCAGGTTGTTTTAGCAAAAGTCTTATACCTTCTGTTGTAAGGTATTTCATGACTTTTTTCTCTGTCTTTTTCACATGAATGGACATAACCCTCTGGTATTCAAAAATATTTGCAGGTTCAAGATATTGCAGATAATCAAAAAAAGAACGTATAGCTGCTAATCTAGCATTTCGGGTTTTTACACTATTCCCTTTGGAAATTTCAAGCCAGTATAAAAAATCTACAATATTGTCTTTATTGAGATCATTCAAGCATATCTTTTTAGGCTTTATATGTTTCTCCTGCTCCATATAATGGAATAAAAGTATAAAAGTATCTCGGTAAGCTATTATTGTATTTTTACTTGATCCTCGCTCCGAAGGTAAATATTTGGTGAGAAAATTAGCAAGATGCCTCGCAAAATCAGTCGTTTCCATATTCTGGTTCTGGATAAATTTGTTGATTAATAAATTCTATTTGTCTCTCTAGTTCAGGAAAAATTACTCTACAAAGCCGTACATAATGCTCTGTTGACTGTATGGATTTATGGCCAAGATAGGTTGCTAAAATGGGCATAGAATGATACATATCAGAACCCTCTCTAGTCATCTTTTCCATAGCGTATAGGCTGAAAGTATGTCGCAAATCATGAATTCGAGGTCCATGATGATTCCCTGTAAAGGGTATTCCAGCATTTTTCAATATCAACCTAAACCATCTGAATACAGTATGTTTTGCACCGCATTTATGACCTGACAAACTTAAAAAGAAATACTTTTTGTCAACTTTCAAGGGAAGCCTCTCTCTATAATGAACATATTGTCGGCATACATCAGATAAAGATTGAGATATGGGAACAATCCTGTCTGTCCTATTCTTAGCTTCTTTTATCACCATATAATTTTCATCCAGATGAACATCGGAATCCTGAAGATTAAGGGCTTCGGATATTCTAATGCCTGTTGCATAAAGCATTCTGAACAATGTTGGAAGTATTATAATAACAGAGTTGAAATGTAACCCTGATAGTATAAGATTGTCACAAGCTTTAAAAATTGCTTGCATTTCTTCACGGCTATAGATGTAAGGAATAAAATCAGACTTGGGTATCCGGGGCATTCGTGGTATATAATTAGAGATTCCAATGTCACACATGTAAGACGCAAGTTGAATCAGTGCGGATATTCTACTATATCTTGTCGCATCAGTCTCATTCTGTCTTTTCTCCATCCACCTTTCTATAACTTCTGCCGTAATTGAAGTGAATGTGAAATTATTACAGATAACATATTGGTCGAACTGGTAAAGAACAAACTCCTCAGTCACATATTTATAACCAAAATCACGTTTCATTGATATTAAGTCTGTTATATGCTTGGCATAAACACTGCTAAAATTATAATTACTCATAGAAACAGCCTCCTTTCTGAATGTAAAAATTAGACTCAACTGTCGGAACTTCCAAAGTACACTTTCTCAATGAATCTATATCTATCCGGATATATGTTTTGGTAGAATCAGTTGAAGTATGTCCTAGTACTTCAGATATGACAGGGAGTACAGATTGCTCTTTCAGTAGTAGACTGGCCAAAGTATGACGAAATATATGGGATCCATGCTTGCGACAATTTGGCTTAATTCCTGCAAAGCGCATCGCTTTGTTTACTGCATCATATATTGAGCCGGAGCTCATTTGTCCATAAGGAGATTTTAGCTTTAAGAATATATTTGGCAATGATGTTTTGGGACGACCATATTTGAGATAATCAATGATAGCTTCTCCTACTTCTTTCAATAGAGGCAATTCCAAATGGATTCCTGTTTTATACTGACTTATTATAATTACATTTTCTTCCCATCGAATATTCTTAAGCTCTAACAAACACACATCAGAGGCTCTTAAACCATAACGAGACAAAAGTAATAGTATTGCATAATCTCTTTTCCCTTGACCGCTCGAATGATCTATATTATCAAGCATAGCAGTTATTTCTGATTTTGTATATACAGAAGGTAGTTTTGCTTGTTGTCTATAAATATCATTTGGCATTTGTCTGGCTAGGTTTACGGTAATTATATTTTGGTCATACCAATAACTAAACATTTTACGTAGTCTAACTATACATGAGCTTCTCATTGCACGTTGACTTGTATTTAGTGATTGTAGAAAATCTATTACTATTTTCAGATGCAACTGTTTCACCTCTAAAATTCCTATTGCATTTAAATAATGGATAAATTTTGATAAATACAAACGATCATCATGCCGTGTTCGTGGAGATAAACGATTCTCCGTTTCTCGATATAGTAGAAAAGTATTAATAAGAACTCCAATATTACTACTAAAGTCTTCGACTTCAGGCATTACTGTGATTTTATTTCCTGTAGAAAATTCCGTTATAAATTTCACACTCCTGACCAAATTCTTTTGAAAGCGGTTATATTGCAACGGCTCCTTTTTTCCTAACGTAAAAAGAATAAATTCTTCACCGACAGATTTATCATACTTGCTATATGATAAATCCATCATAAAATGCGATAATCGTCTCCAAAATTTATGATAAACTTCAATTGTTGCTGGAGAGTAGGATAAATCTTCGCTCAAATACAGACAAGCCCTTTTAATTAAAAGGTCAAAACTGTTTAAATCCTGTGATACATAGTTCATACGCTAATTATTTAAGTTCAAAACAATATTGTTTCTTCCTCAATATAATAACTTGTTCTGAATATTATGCAAAGTAAATCACGCTTTTTAGAAAGTAAATCACTAATTTAAAAGACTATAGATTATCATACTTTACATAATCTTCTTCTTTACATAACCCAGATTATGGAAAGCTTTACATAATTTCGGAGAGCGGTGGATACCCATGTCCGTATATGAAGAGTTTGCCGGATACCTTTTTGAGACAAAGGCCCATATCCATTATACGGAATCCATCGACGAGTTCAGCGTGAACTTCGAGAGCAGCAACGCAAACATCACTGATAAATATTATGTAAAGGGGGAGAAACGGGGCTATTACGGATACGACCTGCTGAAACATGCGCTGCACAACACGGTGCCCGACATAACCAAAACCGTGCAGGATGAAGAAGGCAATGATATAAAGGTACGGGATGCCGAAGCCATCCAGCTTGCCGACACCAAAATCAATGAAATACGGTCTGCCTTCACCGACTGGCTGAACGAACAGTTACCCGAATTTAAACAACGCCTTGCGGATTTGTATAACCGTAAATTCAACTGTTATGTGCGTCCCGATTATGACGGCTCCCTGCAAAGTTTCCCCTTCCTTGACCTGAAAGGACTGGATATACCGGATTTATACGACAGCCAGAAGAATGCCGTATGGATGCTGAAGATGAACGGTGGCGGAATAATCGACCACGAGGTGGGCACGGGCAAGACCCTTATCATGTGCATAGCCGCCTTTGAAATGAAACGTCTCGGAATGGCGAACAAGCCGATGATTATCGGACTCAAAAGCAATGTACATGACATAGCCGACACGTTCAAGAAGGCTTATCCGAATGCCAAAGTGCTTTATCCGGGCAAAGAGGACTTTACACCGGAGAAACGTGTCGGAATATTCCATGACATTAAAAACAATAACTGGGACTGCATCATCCTGACACACGACCAGTTCGGAAAAATACCGCAGTCTCCCGAAATACAGCAGGAAATATACACGCAGGAGATAAACAACATCGAAGAGAACCTTGCCGTATTCGAGCAACAGGGCAATGAAGTAACCGGCTGGATAAAGAACGGGCTGGAAAAAAGGAAAGAGAACCTTGAAGCCAAACTTGAAAAGCTGGAGCAGGATATAAAAGACCGGACGGATGACGTGACCGATTTCAGGCAAATGGGTATCGACCACCTCTTCGTTGATGAATCGCATGCCTTCAAGAACTTGATGTTCAACACACGCCATGCGCGAGTTTCCGGTCTGGGCAATCCCGAAGGGAGCATGAAGGCCATGAACATGCTTTTTGCCATCCGTACCATACAGGAGCGCACGGGCAGGGATTTGGGGGCTACCTTCTTGTCCGGTACGACCATTTCCAACAGCCTGACCGAACTCTATCTCCTTTTCAAATATCTCCGTCCTAAAGAAATGGAGCGGCAGGGGATTACGTGTTTTGACGGTTGGGCGGCTGTCTATGCGAAGAAAAGCACGGACTTTGAATTTTCCGTAACCAACCAGATCGTGCAGAAGGAACGTTTCCGCTACTTTATCAAAGTGCCGGAACTCGCCAATTTCTACGCGGAGATAACCGATTACAAAACGGCTGAAGACGTAGGGGTTGACAGGCCGGAACTCAACGAACAGCTCTATCACATATCGCCCACTCCCCAGCAGGAAATTTTCATTCAGAAACTGATAAAGTTCGCTGAAACCGGAAATGCGACCTACATAGACCGGGAGCCTCTGTCTGAAGCGGAAGAAAAGGCCCAGATGCTGATTGCCACCAACTACTCGAACAAGATGTCTCTTGATATGCGTCTGATAGACCAGCAGTACGGTGACAATCCGGGAAACAAAGCGTCTCATTGTGCGGCCAAGATTGCGGAATATTACTATAAATATCTCGACCAGAAAGGCACACAATTCATCTTTTCCGATCTCAGTACGTATAAACCCGACCAGTGGAACATTTACAGTGAGATAAGACGCAAGCTCGTGGAAGACCATAATATCCCGGAAAGGCAGATAAAGTTCATTCAGGAAGCAGGCAGTGACAATGCACGCAAGGAACTGTTCAGCAATATGAACGCCGGACGCATCCGTTTTCTTTTCGGCTCCACGCAAAAATTAGGAACGGGAGTCAATGCGCAGCAACGTGCCGTTGCAATCCACCATCTGGATATACCCTGAAGGCCGTCCGATCTGGAACAGCGTAACGGACGTGCTGTAAGAAAAGGCAATATCATTGCCAAGCAATATGCCGGCAATAAGGTGGACTGTTATATCTATGCGGTGGAGAAGTCTCTGGACAGTTACAAGTTCAACCTGCTGCATAACAAACAGGTATTCATCAACCAGCTTAAAAGCCGTAATCTGGCCGCCCGTACCATTGACGAGGGGGCGATTGATGAAAACGGCGGAGGCAATTTCAGCGAATACGTGGCCATTCTTTCGGGCAACAACGATTTGTTGGAAAAAGCAAAACTCGACAAGAAACTGGCAGTTCTGGAAAGCGAAAGACAGGCATATCACCGTAATAAGGGAAATGCAAAAGGCAAGTTGAACGAAAAAACTTCCGAAATAGAAAAGAACAATGTCTTTATCGGGCGTTTCACCAAAGATTGGGAATATCTGAACAAGGTAGCTCCCGCAGATGCGGAAACCGGACTTCGCCCCAATCCCTTGAAACTGGACGGTGTGGACTCGGATAATATAGAAATACTCGGCAACCGGCTTGCCGCAATCAATCAGAAAGCCCGGACAGAGGATGATTACATGAAAATCGGAACCCTGTTCGATTTCCGCATCCTTGTCCGTACCGAAAAATCTTACGATGGGGATACACAGGTCTTGCATAACAAGTTCATGGTTGAAGGGCTGGACGGCATTAAATATACTTACAATAACGGCTACATAGCCAAAGAGCCGAAACTGGCCGTAATGAATTTTATCAATGCCTTGGAACGTATTCCCGCTATGATAGAGAAACGGGAAAAGGAAAATGCAGAATTGTCAAAGGACATTCCCGTCTTGCGGGAAATAGTGGCAGCCACATGGCCTAAAGACGCGGAAATCAAACAGTTGGGCGAAGAGCTTGCTTCACTGAACCGGAAGATACAGCTTACTCTCAAACCGGTGGGCCTGCACGAAGAAGGGAAGGATGAAAAAGTAGAAATGGAAAAACAGAGGATGGTCAGCGGCAGTGACGTGATCCCGGATTTACCACGGCAGGTAAAGCACGTGCCGTCTATGGTAATTGTAAGCCCGGCAAAGGAGTTGAAAAAAATATCCTAATGTTTCCCACGGCACATTGCTGTACCCCCGGAAGCTACGCAGGCTTCACTTCCGCAGGGGTACAGCAAAGAGCCGCTTTTCAGGAAAAGACAAAGGCACGGCGGACACCCGGATAAATCCGACCTTGTCCGCCGTACCCTTGTCTATGGGGGGAACTGGTTATACGTCATCTTTCTTCCTCAAAGGATAGCTCTTCCACTTGTTTGTTTATCAACTTACCGTCAATGGAATCCTTCAGGTTGATAATGTCCGCAATCGAATAATGCCTTGTACCGTCCTCTTCTTCCGCGAAACGCAGACGTCCGTTCAAACGCTGTTTCTCAATTTCGGCGGGGTCAAGCCCGATCAGTTCACACACCTCGTCCGGCAGCATGGACAATGCCACATCGTTTTCCTGACAAATATGTTGCAACACAGCCAACATGTTCAGGGACTTCTTATAACTTCTCACAAGAGCAGCAAAAGAACTGCTTTCAATCTTAATCATCTTTTTCATAACGCTTATTTTTTAGAGTTTTCTGTTTTTTCCAATAATACGGCACGAAGGACATCCGAGCGGCGATAGTAGATTTTCCCCTTGTCTCTGTAAAAGGGAAGCGTACCATCGTTACGTCTTCTTAATAGTGTCCTGTCCGACATCTTTGTCAGCAGGCGTACACCTTTTGAATCCAGTATCTCACTATCCGGTATATTCTCAACGGCAGGAGAGAGTAACTTTTCAATGTTATTCACTTTGGCAAGTATGGTGCTGAGCATGTGACTCACCCCGGCACCGGGAACGGTTTTTCTATTATTCATAATGACCTCGTTGTTATCGTTTATGGTGCAATATTACGGAGTTGTTTTGAGGCCATTGGTTACTCAACCGTTGAGCAACCGCCAAAAAAAGACAGAGAACGCCAAATGGGGACAAAAAAATAGCCGGAGATACTGCCCCCGGCTATTCTATAAGTAACAGGCATCAATAAATTACGCCTTAAACACTTAATATGTTAATAATCAGATTTATACAAAAATAAATAGCAGAATATTTTGTTATGTTCCAAACATTGCCTACATTTGTATATGAGTTATTTGAAACTATGCAAAGCAGTGTAACCCGAAGCAGGACTTCCATATCCAAATCGTTACCTGCATCTTTTAAACTCTCTATATTTGTCTAACCTTCAGAGAGTTATATCAAAATACTTGGTTTCAAGCAATGAAACGAATAGTTTCATTAGGAGAAACAATTTTGAAACTAATCGTTTACAGGTAAAGGTGTTGTTCTTTACCCGCAACCCCTTTATTCATCGAAGAAACAGGAAAAAGGTGGTAGAGAAGATAGAAAGATGGGAATAAATATCCAGTAGAAAAACACATTCGATTCCTGTAAATATTCAGTACCACATCGAAATGAGCAGACTCATTACAGAGGATACTTTCCTGTTGAGGGGAATTCGCCAGGCAATGGAAGATATAATATATGAATGTTTTTATTTAGCTGTCGTAGGGAACAGTCCGAAGGACTTACGCTTCTGTTCCATGATTTTCCGCATCCTCTCTTTTCTTGAAGTTGTTTTCCCCTTCTTGTCTTTTCCTCCTAACCGGATGGGTATCCCGACCCCTATACAGACACTTAAATCCCGTCCAAGCGTGCTTGTCTTATAGATTTGCCGGTCAACTACTTCATCCGTATAAAGGTCAGTCGTAACACTCTCCATAGCCGAGCGGCTTCCTATCGGTTGTATATAATCAACGGATAAAAACAGATAACAGTATGTATTTAGCTTATAGTTTACACTAAAACCTGTTGAAAGAATAAAGATATCCCTACTATCTTGCCCGAACTCATCTTTGATATCATAACGGGTATCATATAACTGATTACCGCCTTTTTTCTTCAGTCCTATAAAAACATCCTGAAAACCGGGGCTATTGACGCCGATACCCAAGCGAGGATAGAAAGCCCAATGTGAATTTTCGATACGATGGACGAAACCGACAGCCAAGCATGGAGTTACCGGTGGCTTTTGCTTTTCAAATATATGGTTCCGTATATAATAATCTTTTTCCAAGACACGGACTAACTCCGAATAATAGTCTGTTCGATACTTAGAAGGAATACCTATTTTTATATTGGCAAACCAACCCCACTTCCTGGAAAAGAAATGCTCCAGACGGAAATCGAGAACCGGGAACGGGGATTTCTTAGCTGCCATAGAAGCAAACGCATTTCCTGCTCCCCTGTGCATCAAGTCAAAGCCGGTTCCCAAACCAACATTTAATTGAAGCAGTTTGTTACTCTCGCGGGAGTGAGATAACTGCTGACCTTCCTGCGCTTTCAAAAGCGAACAAATACCGAATAACAGTACAAGTAAATGAATTCTTTTCATGCTCTTGATTTATTAATACAAAGTAATCGGTTCGCTGATTCTCTCAATAGTCTCTCCGCTCTCCATAGTCAGCACTACACGGAAACGATATTCCCCCGGTTGCGGAACAGCCAACAATGCTTTATATATCCGGTTGATTTGTTCTACATAGTATATAGTGTTCCCATTTGCAGTATAGTCCGTCCGCTGATTGTCACTGATTGTTTTCGGGTAATTATAAAAGCAGGAAGTAACCTCTGCCCCTGCCGGGAAGTTTTCATTAAAAGTCGCATCCGTGAAAATACTGATCTTTTTTATCTCGTCAGACAATACATAAGAAAGATAACGACTGTCATCATAAGAAACGGATTCATCTTCCGTAATTACTGTCGATACACAAATCTCCAGGAGATATGCCTCTTTGGGTATCTTAAGTTCTGCTGGCTCTTTCGGATATTCGCCTGCATTATTCCAATGATGAAGTGTGACATCATCTATTGTACATGAGACTTTTACCGTTTCTATCGGTTCGTCATCATCGCAAGTCATTGCTGTAAACACTAGAAACAGCAATGATAATAATAGTAGTGGATAGTGCTTTTTCATATATATACCGCTTTAAGATTAACAAAGTTAATCTTTTTTTTGATATAGACACACAGCAAAAGGTACTACTCTCTGATAAAGTTGCTTTTTAGTCTAATGTAAATGACTGCGAACCAATCAGATTGCCGCCTTCGAAGATATCAACCCGGTAGTTTCCGGCATACAGGAACTCTTCCACATCCCAAAATACATTCACGTTCTGTTCTTCTCCGTTGTATTCGATATACTTTTTGATGGAATAGGTCAGTGTACGATTCTCATAAGGGAAAGTATTGGATGCGCTCTTCGTCAATGCATCGTTATCCGGTTTGGTAATACGTATATAAATGGTACGCTCACCGTTTTCGGCAGTTATATTCTTCACAACCGTAAAGCTGATAGCCAGCTTGACTACATCTTTCACCTTTTTTGCTACTTTATTACGCTTGTTACGAGGTTCTATGCGAATATTGGTCGCATCGAGTTGGGCGGCTAATGTCACCTTCTTATCCAAGTTCTTCTTTTCTTCAGAAAGGTTGCTGATTTGTTGAGAAGCCTGGTTATATTTCTTGGTCACATCAGCAATGACCAATTTCTGCTGTTCGGTCAGTTTGTTCAATGAATCAATCTGGTTGATATAGCCAATCATTACCTTACGCAGGGTAGCCAGTTCTTTCTTCAAGCGGCGGATTTCTGTTGCGTTCGAGCTTTTCACTGTGCGAAGTTCTTCCAGCAAACGCTGTGTCTTCAATTGTTCCTGCTCCAACAAATGGGATAAAGAATCATTGGATATGGTCATCTTCAACTCATCATACTGTTGTGCGAAACGGGTATATTCGTTTTCCAAATCTTCCTTGTCTAACTGAAATTCCTGTACTAACTCACGGTTAGCCTGTTTCTCAGTAAACAATAAATAGGTAATACCAATAATAGCTATCACCAGAATAGCGACAGTTGTAATAAGAAGACTTTTTTTACTCATAGTTTCAGTTGTTAATTGATAACGAGCGCAAAAGTAATCATTTCGTAACAGAAGTCAAGCAGAAAAACAGAGAGTTTTAGAAAAACCCTCGGCTAATCCGTACAATTTTAATTTATTAACCAGTTTGATAATCTATCGGCTCTCCTTTTATGCTACTGTCTGTAGATTCTAATTACTTCGACCTTTAACTAAAATTATTACGGAAAAATTTCTTTAATTAGGATTATCGTTGTAATTTTGTCGCGCAAAATAGATGAAACAAATTATCAACTTTTTAAATATATAAGTATTATGTCAAAAGTAACCGTAGTAGGCGCAGGTAACGTAGGTGCTACATGTGCAAATGTACTTGCTTTTAATGAAGTAGCAGACGAAGTAGTAATGCTGGACGTTAAAGAAGGCGTATCAGAAGGTAAAGCAATGGATATGATGCAGACAGCCCAATTGCTGGGTTTCGACACTACAATAGTAGGCTGCACGAACGACTATGCTCAGACTGCTGACTCTGACGTTGTTGTGATTACTTCAGGTATTCCTCGCAAGCCGGGTATGACTCGTGAAGAACTGATCGGTGTTAACGCTGGTATCGTTAAATCAGTAGCACAGAACATCTTGAAATATTCTCCTAACGCTATCCTTGTTGTAATTTCTAACCCGATGGATACAATGACTTACCTGTCATTGAAATCTCTGGGCTTGCCGAAAAACCGCATCATCGGTATGGGTGGCGCTTTGGATAGCTCTCGTTTCAAATATTTCTTGTCTCAAGCTTTGGGATGCAACGCTAACGAAGTAGAAGGTATGGTTATCGGCGGTCACGGTGATACTACCATGATTCCGTTGACTCGTTTCGCTACTTACAAAGGTATGCCTGTAACTAACTTTATCTCTGCAGAGAAGTTGGAAGAAGTTGCTGCCGCTACTATGGTAGGTGGTGCTACTCTGACTAAGTTGCTGGGTACTTCTGCATGGTATGCACCGGGTGCAGCAGGAGCATTCGTAGTTGAATCTATCCTTCATGACCAAAAGAAGATGATTCCTTGTTCAGTATTCCTGGAAGGCGAATACGGCGAATCTGACCTTTGCATCGGTGTTCCTGTAATCCTTGGCAAGAACGGTATCGAAAAAATCGTTGAACTTGACCTGAACGAAGACGAAAAAGCTAAGTTCGCAGCTAGCGCAAAAGCTGTACACGGAACTAACGCTGCTTTGAAAGAAGTTGGTGCTCTTTAATTAAAACAGCAAATCCCCTTAATAATTTATATTCAGAAAAAGGCTGTCCTTCATCATGAAAGGGCAGCCTTTTTTCTTTTCTTCTCCCCCGCTTATCTTGTTATATTTTTAAAAAAAGCTAATTCTTTTTGCATTTTCACAGAAAGCGCATACATTTGCATCGTTGTTTATGCAATTATTGTTTAAGCTAACAAGTACAAAAAAACAGACTACTTTAATAAACAAATTACATAAGAACAGGGTTATTTAAATAGAAGTATCACCTTATTAATATGCAAGATGCGATGAAAAAACTATTTCTCCTGACAATTCTGTTAAACCTGACTTTTATAGTAAAAGCGCAAACTATACTGAGCTTAGATAGTTGCCGCGCTTTAGCCCTTGCCAACAATAAAGACCTGTTGATAAGCAATGAAAAGATAAATGCCGCCCATTATCAACGAAAAGCCGCATTTACCAATTACCTACCCAGCTTCTCGGCAACGGGAGCTTACATGAGAAATCAAAAAGAGTTTTCTTTATTGAATAGCGACCAGAAAGCCGCACTTTCAGGATTGGGAACCAATCTGGCAGGCCCTATACAACAAGCCGCGAAAGAGATTGCAATAGCACATCCCGACCTCGAACCACTCATCTCTTCATTGAGTGGGAAATTGGGGCAAGCACTACCCGCCCTCGACCAGGCAGGCAACTCTCTGGTAGACGCGCTCCGCACGGATACAAGAAACGTGTATGCCGGAGCTATCACTCTGACACAACCTCTCTATATGGGTGGCAAAATCCGTGCTTACAACAAAATAACTCAATATGCCGAAGAACTGGCACGCCAGCAACATCAAGGTGGCATGCAGGAAGTGATTATGAGCACCGACCAAGCCTATTGGCAGGTCATTTCATTAGTCAACAAGAAAAAGTTGGCGGAAGGATATTTGAAACTTCTGCAACAGTTGGACAGCGATGTGGAAAAGATGATTGCCGAAGGAGTAGCTACTAAAGCAGACGGTTTATCCGTGCGCGTCAAGGTGAATGAAGCGGAAATGACACTGACAAAAGTAGAGGACGGATTAAGCCTTGCCCGAATGTTGTTGTGTCAACTATGTGGGCTCGACCTTAGCTCTCCCGTCACTCTGACAGACGAAAATATGGATGACATTCCCCTATTAACACCGGAGACTCATTTCGATATGTCAACGGCCTACGCCAATCGACCGGAAATACGCAGCCTCGAACTGGCTACGCAAATCTACAAGCAGAAAGTCAACGTAACCCGTTCCGAACATCTTCCTTCTATTGCATTAATGGGAAATTATATGGTTACGAATCCTTCAGTCTTCAACAGTTTCGAAAATAAATTCAAAGGGATGTGGAATGTCGGAGTAATGGTGCAGATACCTATCTGGCATTGGGGCGAAGGTCTTTACAAGACAAGGTCTGCCAAAGCTGAAGCAAGAATCGCACAATATCAACTGGAAGACGCCAGAGAAAAAATAGAATTGCAGGTTAATCAGGCGTCGTTCAAGGTGAACGAGGCCGGTAAAAAGCTGGTGATGGCTTCCAAGAATATGGAAAAGGCGGAAGAGAATCTTCGCTATGCGACACTTGGCTTTAAAGAAGGCGTAATTGCTACCAGCAATGTTCTCGAAGCGCAAACAGCCTGGCTATCTGCACAATCGGAGAAGATTGATGCTCAAATAGACGTGAAGCTGACAGAAATTTATCTAAAAAAATCATTAGGAACTTTGAAATAATTCATAATCATATGGCACCTACTAAATCACAAAACAGCAATATGCTGCTGGCATTTCTTACTTTACTCGGAGTTATTGCAATCGTTGCAGTCGTTGGTTTTTTCATGCTTCGTAAAGGACCTGAAATCATTCAGGGACAGGCAGAAGTTACCGAATATCGTGTCTCAAGCAAAGTTCCGGGACGTATTCTGGAATTTCGCGTGAAAGAAGGACAGCAGGTCAATGCCGGAGATACACTGGCTATCCTGGAAGCACCGGATGTAGTGGCAAAGATGGAACAGGCACGTGCCGCCGAAGCTGCCGCACAGGCACAAAACGAAAAAGCCATCAAAGGGGCACGCCAGGAACAGATTCAAGCCGCTTATGAGATGTGGCAGAAGGCACAAGCGGGAGTCACCATTGCCGAGAAGTCATACAAAAGAGTGAAAAACTTGTATGAACAGGGAGTGATGCCTGCACAAAAGCTGGACGAAGTAACTGCACAACGGGATGCCGCTATCGCTACCGAGAAAGCAGCAAAAGCACAATATACAATGGCAAAGAACGGAGCCGAACGTGAGGACAAGATGGCTGCTGAAGCTCTTGTCAACCGTGCAAAAGGAGCCGTTGCCGAGGTTGAATCTTACATCAAAGAGACTTATCTTATCGCTCCGGCAGCCGGAGAGGTTTCAGAGATTTTCCCGAAAGCAGGCGAATTGGTAGGTACCGGTGCTCCTATCATGAATATTGCCGAACTGAATGACATGTGGATAACATTCAATGTACGCGAAGACCTGCTTAAAGACTTGACCATGGGAACTGAGTTCGAAGCAATCGTTCCGGCTTTGGATAATAAATCGATCAAGCTCAAAGTATATTATATGAAGGACTTGGGTAGTTACGCAGCTTGGAAGGCTACTAAGACGACCGGTCAGTTTGATCTGAAAACATTTGAAGTGAAAGCATCTCCGATGGAGAAAGTTGAAAATCTTCGTCCGGGTATGTCAGTTGTCATTGATAAGTAATCATGAAAGAGAGAAAAAAGAAATATATAGCATTGTGGCAGGTCATGCAACGAGAATGCCGGCGGTTGGTATCACGACCGCTCTATCTCTTCTGTATGGTCATTGCCCCACTTTTCTGCTATATCTTCTTCACTACTTTAATGGATTCGGGGCTGCCGAAGGATCTTCCTGCCGGTGTGGTAGATATGGATGATTCGTCTACGTCCCGCAATATTGTGCGCAACCTGGATGCTTTTTCGCAGACGGGTGTCGTTGCCCATTATAGTAATGTAACGGATGCACGCATCGCCGTACAGGAAGGAAAAATCTACGGGTTCTTTTATATACCCAAAGGCTTGTCTGCGGAAGCACAAAGCCAGCGGCAGCCTAAGATTTCTTTCTATACCAACTATTCATATCTGATTGCAGGCTCCCTGCTTTTCAGGGATATGAAAATGATGGGGGAACTCACAGCGGGATCTGCCACACGTACCATATTATATGCCAAAGGAGCTACGGAAGATCAGGCAATGGGATTTCTGCAACCTATCGTAATAGATACGCATCCATTGAATAATCCCTGGCTGAACTATTCGGTATATCTATGCAACACGCTGATACCGGGAGTACTCATGCTGCTTATATTCATGGTCACCGTTTATTCTATCGGCGTAGAAATCAAAGATCGTACCGCCCGTGAATGGTTGCGCATGAGTAATAATTCTATTTATATAGCATTGGCAGGAAAGTTACTTCCACATACGGTAATCTTTTTCATTATGGGTATATTTTATAATGTATACTTATATGGTTTCCTGCATTTTCCTTGCAATAGCGGTATCTTTCCCATGATATTCGCCACGCTCTGTCTTGTGCTGGCATCGCAGTGTTGCGGAATCGTTATGATAGGAACTCTGCCCACGCTGCGGCTCGGACTGAGTTTCGCGTCACTATGGGGTGTCATATCGTTCTCTATTTCCGGCTTCTCATTTCCGGTGATGGCGATGCATCCCGTTTTGCAAGCTTTGAGCAACCTGTTTCCGTTGCGTCATTATTTCCTGATTTATGTAGATCAGGCGCTCAACGGATATAGCATGGCTTACTCATGGAGTAACTATATGGCATTATTAATATTCATGATGCTTCCTTTCTTTGTGGTTCACCGCTTAAAAGAAGCATTGGTTTACTATAAATACATACCCTAAATGAAAGATATAAAATTAAAAGATAAGATAGCCCAAGGCATCAATGACCTGTTTTATATCTGGAAGCGGGAGTTTCAGACAACTTTCCGCGACCAGGGGGTACTGATATTCTTCATACTCGTCCCGTTAGGTTATCCATTGCTATACAGCTTTATCTATGACAACGAAGTGGTACGCGAAGTTCCTGCCGTTGTCGTGGACGATTCCCATTCCTCTTTGAGTCGTGAATATCTTCGGAAAGTAGATGCTACGCCCGATATCCAAATCGTATCTTATTGTGCCGATATGGAAGAAGCCAAACAAATGCTGAAGAACAGACATGCGTATGGCATCATCTATATTCCTTCTGACTTTAGCGATAACATCGCTAAAGGAAAACAGACACAAGTCAGCATCTATTGCGACATGAGCGGATTACTTTATTATAAGTCCATGTTGCTAGCCAATACAGCCGTTTCATTGGACATGAATCAGGATATTAAAATAGCCCGTAGTGGCAATACGACCGACCGACAGGATGAAATAACTGCTTATCCGATAGAATATGAGGAGATTTCGATATTCAATCCTACTGCCGGATTCGCCGCTTTCCTGATTCCTGCCGTACTGGTATTGATTATTCAACAGACATTATTGCTCGGCATCGGTCTTGCAGCCGGAACTGCCCGTGAGAACAACCGATTCAAAGACCTCGTCCCCATCAACCGACATTATAACGGTACATTGCGCATCGTACTCGGGAAGGGACTAAGTTACTTTATGGTTTATGTATTGGTGGCTTTCTATGTATTATACATTGTACCACGATTATTCAGTCTCAACCAAATCGGACAGCCCGGTTCATTGGTATTATTCGTTGTTCCCTACTTGGCGGCTTGCATTTTCTTTGCAATGACAACTTCCATTGCCATTCGTAACCGGGAAACTTGTATGCTGATTTTTGTATTCACATCCGTTCCTTTGCTATTTATCTCAGGAATTTCCTGGCCAGGGGCTGCGATTCCTCCGTTCTGGAAATATGTATCTTACATCTTCCCGTCTACTTTCGGGATCAATGGTTTTGTAAAAATCAATAATATGGGAGCAACTTTGAGTGAAGTGGCTTTTGAATATAAAGCTTTGTGGCTACAAGCGGGTGTTTATTTTCTTACTACCTGCTGGGTATATCGCTGGCAAATACTTATGAGTCGTAAACATGCCATAGAGAGATATAAGGAACTGAAAGAAAAAGAAAACTTATCCAAGCAGGTAAGTGATTGATAAATACAACACAAGAGAGAGAAACGAACGGTATATTCTTATTATTAAGGTATGCCGTTTTTTCTTTTTCGGAAAGTAAGGATAAAAAAAATCCCCCGTCCAAAGAGAGTATAGGACGAGGGATTTTAAAGAGATATTATAAAGAGAGTATAATTCTATTAGAATTTATAACCTACGCCGATAGAGAAGTTCATGTTTTTCGGATTGCTAATATCATCATCTTTATAATCAAGCAATTTAGTTAATCCAAATTCTCCGTCTAGACTAACAAAAAACTTTCCGATTTCGTAAGCAACTCCTACTCCAAGGCCAAAATCAAATCTCTTCATATCCATTTTATTCTCGCCACTTCCGAAAAGATCTGCTTCTTTAGGAATCTCTAAATAATCTAAAACATCGTCTACAGAAATTCCACCTAGATCACCTGAAATATCAGTTTTAAACTTACCTGCAAGCCCAAAAGCAAAATACGGACCAGCTTTTATCACAATATTCTGATTATCAGCAACTGCAAAACGAGCAGCTGCCAATACAGGAATTTCCAAATACATTGGATTTAATTTTGCAGTAGCAGTAATTCCATCTTCACTTTCTTCCATTTTTGTTCCTTTTTGAGTAAACATCAAAGATGGTTGAATAGACCACATTTCTGTGAATTGATATTCTGCACCCACGCCAACATTAAATCCTATTCTCATCTTACTATCTTTAAACGCATCCCCAGTGAAGTTACTCATGTTCATACCCACTTTCGCATTCCAAGAAAGTTGAGAATAAGAAACGATAGAAACAAGTGCGAATAGCACAAAAATCAAACCTTTTTTCATATCATTAATTTTTTAGTTTGCTTCCCTCTTCCCTTCGGTCAGCATTGTTAATTAAATAGTTTCATTAGTTAAGTGCGGGGATTTTTTTGAGCTTACCAAAGCATCAAAACGCACCATCCATATTTAACGTCTGTTTTGTACCGGCAAAGATATTTCATTTATTTTAAATAAAAAAGTGTCCAATAGCCTATTTTTAGCATAAAGGTTATTAAAGTGTGATTATTTAAGCAAAAACAATGCCTATCCAATCTTTTTTTATGCTTAAGTATTTTCAGCAAACTGGTGCAATTCAAATATTCTTGCAATCTTTATGCATTTGCATTTATTAACCCATTAACTATTGCCTATTTACGAAATATTCGTAGATTTGCGAAGTATTCGTAATTAAACAATATCTCCATGGAAAAGTTAACAATACAAGAAGAAGAAGTAATGATCTACATTTGGGAGTTACAAAGCTGTTTCGTCAAGGACATCGTAGCGAAATATACGCAACCTGCTCCGCCGTACACCACAGTAGCATCCATCGTGAAGAACCTCGAACGGAAGGGATACGTCACACCGAAACGTGTGGGTAATACTTACCAGTACACTCCCGCAATTCGCGAAAATGAGTATAAACGCCATTTTATGAGCGGCGTAGTTCGTAACTATTTTGAGAACTCTTACAAAGAAATGGTTTCTTTCTTTGCCAAAGACCAAAAGATTTCGACCGATGATCTCAAAGACATCATCGACCTGATTGAAAAAGGAAAAGAAGATTAATAGAAAATATTTATTACTATGACTCCGGAATTAGCCTATTTTCTAAAGATAAATGTAGCAATAGTCCTATTCTACGCATTCTATCGGTTGTTTTTCTATAAAGACACCTTCTTCCATTGGCGTCGGGTAGCTTTGCTATGTTTTTTTGCCATCTCCTTACTTTATCCTTTGTTGAACATTCAAGGATGGATAAAAGCCCACGAACCAATGGTGGCAATGGCAGATCTTTATGCAACAATTATACTTCCGGAGCAAATTATAACCCCGCAACAGGATCCTACGATGAACTGGCAAGAGTTAATCATACTCTTTATGAAAATCATCTATTGGAGTGGAGTAATAGCATTAACAACACGTTTCCTTGTGCAATTGGGCAGCATCATACGGCTACATATCCAGTGCCCTAAAAGCACTATGCAAGGAGTACACGTACATCTATTAAAGAAAGAAAACGGTCCGTTTTCTTTCTTCCATTGGATATTCATTCATCCACAGTCACATACAGAGTCCGAAATCGGTGAAATCATTACTCACGAAGAAACACACGCCCGCCAATATCATTCGGTCGATGTGTTAATCAGTGAGCTAATGTGCACATTCTTCTGGTTCAACCCTTTTATCTGGCTGATGAAACGGGAAGTCAGAGGGAATCTCGAATACATGGCGGATCACCGGGTATTGGAGACGGGACATGATAGTAAATCATACCAGTACCATTTGTTGGGACTGGCGCATCACAAGGCTGCAGCAAATTTATCAAATAGTTTCAATGTTTTACCACTCAAAAATCGTATTAAAATGATGAATAAACGAAGAACAAAAGAAATAGGGAGAACAAAATATCTGATGTTTCTCCCCTTGGCTGCCCTGTTGATGATTGTCAGCAACATCGAAATGGTGGCACGTACCACAGAGAAGTTCGCCAAAGAAGTAATGGAACAGGCAACGACGCAAGTCATCCCTGAACCCGAGGCAGTAACTATCTCCATGCCACCTGCAGAAGAGATTCAAAAGATGGCTCTCCCACAGGATAAGAAAGTTAAAGAAGTATCCGAGACTCAAATCAAGAATGTGCCTGATTCTGTCATATTTGAAGTAGTGGAAGAGATGCCTGGTTTTCCGGGCGGACAGGGAGCATTAATGCAATATCTGGCCAGAAATGTCAAATACCCGGTTGAAGCACAGACCAAAGGAATACAAGGACGTGTGATTGTAAGTTTCATTGTCAGAAAAGACGGAAACATATCCGATATTAAAGTGATTCGAAGCGTAGACCCCTATCTTGATAAGGAAGCTGCACGAGTAATTGCTGCAATGCCCAAATGGAAACCGGGCAAGCAAAGAGGAGAAACAGTAAATGTCAGATTCACAGTTCCTGTTGCCTTTAGGCTAACCGGCCCCGAACCAGCTAAAGCAGAAGAAATAAAACAATCAGATTTGGAAGAAGTCGTTGTAGTAGGGTACGGTTTAAAAGAGGATTCAACCCCCGATGCAGTAGGTATTAAAACTGGAGATACGGAACCTACTTTCAAAGTAGTAGAAACAATGCCAAAATTCCCTGGCGGAACAGCCGGGCTGATGAAGTATCTTGCCAGAAGCATTAAATATCCGACTATTGCACAAAAGAACAAGGAGCAAGGCAGAGTCATCATAAAGATGGTTGTCGGAAAAGATGGCAGTTTGTCAGATATAAAAGTACTGCGTAGCGTTTCTCCTTCTTTGGATGCAGAAGCCATTCGTGTAGTTGGCAGTATGCCGAAATGGGAACCGGGACAGCAACGCGGACAAGCAGTTGCCGTAGAATATACCCTTCCTATTGTATTCCGACTACAATAATTTATTTCCCCGGTGCCGCGCCCTTTCCTCATCGGTGGGGAAAGGGGCGTTCCCCGGTGCCGAACACCCCCTTCCCCGGTGCCGGACATTTCTTTCAACAATACCGGGAAAAAGCATCTTTTTCTCTTTCCATAAGGATAGTTACAAAAATATCCTTATATTTGTTAGCAACAAAACGCTATTTATATGAAAAGATTCACATGGATTATCGGTTTGATACTCTGCACAGTTTGCACTGTACAAGCCAAAGACAGAGTTATCGAGCGTCCTCCTTTCCTTGCCTGGAGCTCCAACAATATCGAAGTTGATAAAATTGTCATGAGTGACACAGTGACCACTGTATATGTGAAAGCTTACTATCGGCCTAAATACTGGATAAAAATAGCAACCGGAAGTTTCCTAAAAGACAATAACGGGGCACTTTATCCTATCCGAAAGGGAGTCGGAATAACACTGGACAAAGAATTTTGGATGCCGGAATCCGGAGAAGCGGAATTTCAGTTACTCTTTCCGCCTATACCGGAAAATGTTACCAGCCTGGACTTCTCTGAAGGAGACCTTGACGGAGCATACAAGATATGGGGAATACAGCTCAACGAGAAAAATTTCCGTAAAACTCCGTTACCTAAAGATGCGATAATCCACAAGATTAATAAGAAAGCCCAGTTGCCGACACCGGAACTCACATATGCCAAAGCCACATTAAAAGGAAGAGTGCTCGACTTTAAGCAAGATATGCCGGCGTCCGGTAAATTGCATCTGAATGATCCGGTCAGATGGTTGAACTTTGCCGAAGAAGTGAACATTAATGAAGATGGAACTTTTCAGGTTCAAACAGATGTGATTACGGTAACTCCGGCTACACTTGTTTTCCCATTTGCCCAAATTCCGTGTCTCCTGGCTCCCGGCAAAGAAATCTCGATTATCATCAACACAGCCGAATGTACACGCCAACAATCACGCTTACAAAAAGAGAGTAAACCGTATGGAAAAAAGGCGTATTACAGTGGTTATCTGGCTGAATTGCAACAAGAACTGACGGACAACTCCATCCAGACCAATTTGGTCAGCAACCCGCGAGAAACCGTGAACGAAGTAACCGGAAAAGACATTGACGGAGTAAAAAACTATTTTGTAGAGAAACGACGTGACATTCATAAACAAATAGAAGAAGCTCCTCTCAGCCTTGCCGCAAAAGAAGTTCTGAAAGCCAATACGGATATAACCACAGGCATCGGAATTTTTATGGCCAAGGATATACTGATGCGTGCACATGTCGCCAGCCAGAAGCTGAACAAGGAGCAGACAAAAGAATACTACATGAATACCAAAATAGAATTTCCGGACAATTATTTTGATGTATTCAAAGAACTGGTTCTTAATTCACCGGCAGATTTATACGCACCGGAATATGCATACGGGATAGGTGTGTTTGCTTCCAGAAAAGATCTTTTGGAACAACATCTAGGTACTAATCAAGGAATTCTATTCCAGATGGCAGAAGCATGCAGGTACTACCGTTCTATCGAAGATTTCACACCGCTAACCGCCGAACAGACAGCGGCACTTGAAGCATTGCCCTCACCTGCTTACAAAGAGATGCTGACAGCACTCAATGGAGAGTTGCTCAAGAAGATGGAATTGAACAAACAGAAGACCGGATACAAAATCAATGAAATAGGCGAAGTAGAAAATGAAGAACTCTTCTCTGCTATCATTTCCAAATTTAAAGGTCATGTCCTATTAGTAGACTTTTGGGCTACTTGGTGCGGTCCTTGCAGAATGGCCAACAAAGCCATGATTCCGATGAAAGAAGAATTGAAAGATAAGGATATTCTTTATTTATATGTCGCAGGAGAAAATTCCCCCAAAGGAACTTGGGAAAATATGATACCCGATGTTCACGGAGAGCATTTCCGTGTGACTAATGACCAATGGAGATATCTTATGGATAAATTCAAGATTCAGGGAGTACCGACTTATTTTGTTATCGACCGTAATGGTAACACAGTTTACCAGCAGACCGGTTTCCCAGGAGCTGACACCATGAAAAAGAAACTGACAGAAGCATTGAATAAATAATAGATGCTACTATATAAGAAAGAACCTTCATAGTCTTTATAAAAACTATGAAGGTTCTTTTTATATCTTACGAACAGCTTATATGAAAGCTGTCCAGTCCGGATTCCGACTATTTATGCATTTCGACAATTTTAGTCGGAGCCATCTCAACATTTCTACGGTCCACCTGCCGGACAACACTCGCAGCTAATGATAAGAAAGCACGTCCGGTTATGGTATTTTCATCCAACGCAACTGGCGTACCATTGTCACCACCCTCACAAATACTCTGCACAATAGGAATCTGCCCCAACAAAGGAACATTCATCTCTTCGGCCAACTTCTTTGCACCTTCTTTACCGAAAATATAATATTTGTTTTCCGGAAGTTCGGCAGGAGTAAACCATGCCATATTCTCAACCAAGCCGAGGATAGGTACATTTACCTTATCATTAGTGAACATATTGATTCCTTTACGGGCATCTGCCAAAGCCACCGCCTGCGGAGTGCTGACAACAATCGCCCCTGTCATAGCCAATGTCTGGACAACAGTCAGGTGAATGTCACTTGTCCCTGGAGGAAGGTCAATCAGAAAATAATCCAAATCCCCCCAAGACGCATCTCCAATCAATTGCTTCAGTGCATTGCTTGCCATTCCACCACGCCACAAAGTAGCCTGATCCGGATCAACAAAGAAACCAATAGACAATAATTTCACTCCATATTTTTCTACAGGGATAATCAGGTCACGCCCATCTATGCGTTCAGCATATGGACGCGCATCTTCCACCTGAAACATCTTCGGCATGGAAGGCCCGAAAATATCCGCATCAAGCAAACCTACCTTATAGCCTAGTTTAGCCAAAGCAACTGCCAGGTTCGCAGATACAGTAGACTTACCCACTCCACCTTTGCCTGAAGAGATACCAATAATATTCTTCACCTGCGGAAGCATCTTGCCAACTTCCGGACGAGAAGCTTGTTTACTTTCCGTTGTTATCGTAACCTGTACATCCGGAGATACATATGTATGAATAGCTGTCTCAGCAGCCTTCAACATCGATTTCATAAACGGATCAGTCGGCTTTTCAAATATCAATGAAAAGCTGACAGTCATACCGTCAATACGGAGATTATCGGCGACCATCTCCGCTTCCACCAAATTCTTTCCCGAACCGGGATAACGCACCGTTGCCAATGCATCCAATATCAAATTAGGATAAAGAGTCATTTTATTTACTATTTGACGATTTACAATTTACTATTTAAATTCACTATTCAGGTGGCTGCCGATTCACTTTACGGTGATTGTTCCGGCAAATTATTTGCTTGTACTCAGCCCGCTACGTTTACTACGATTATAGCTACGATAAGGATCAAGTTCTATTTCGACATCCGGTTCCTGCAATTTTCCTTCTTGCGGAAGCAGAAATTTGATATACTTGATATTTAAACCACGATCGAGCCATTGTTGTTCATAATAAGTTTTGATACCAAGAATATCATCCACCAGGTCGGAGTGATATAAATCTTCCGTCATAAACTCCACCGGAAATTTATTGGCTTCTATCATGTATTTGGTATAAGTAAACATGAAGTTACTGTCTGTTTTCAGGTGGACAATTCCATTCGGTTGCAGGAACTTGCGGTATCTTTCCATGAAATAAGTGGAAGTCAGTCGCTTGGTCGCTTTCTTCATCTGTGGGTCGGAGAAAGTCAGCCATATCTCGCTTACTTCGCCTTCCGCAAAGAAACGTTCGATGATTTCAATGTTCGTACGCAGAAAAGCAACATTCTTCATTCCTGCCTGCAACGATTCCGTTGCCCCCGTCCACATGCGGGAACCTTTTATATCAACGCCTATAAAGTTCTTTTCGGGAAACATCTTACCCAGCCCGACGGTATATTCACCACGTCCACAGCCCAGTTCAAGTACTATCGGATGGTCATTTTTAAAGAACTCCATCTGCCATTTTCCCTTCATGTCAAAAGGCACGTTATCTACTGCCGAATAAGGATATTCGAACACATGCGGATAACTTGCCATATCAGCAAACTTTTCTAATTTATTCTTACCCATATCAATCCTGATTAGACCGCAAAGGTACTGATTTTGACGCAACCGACAAAAAGAAATGGAGTACAGATTTCTCCGTACTCCATTCTTCTATATAGCTGAATTTATTTGTCGATTACATTTCAACCTTCACTTCAACGTCTACTTCAATATTTCCGCCTTGCTGTGCTTTCAGGTCCTCATAGAAAGCTGCACGAGAAACCTGCATATAAGGCTGCAAGAATAAGAATCCGATACCGAAAGTAACGATACAAAGGAGAGCCCAACCGATGAAGCTCAAATCAAGCAAGAACAATTTCATCTTGTTGTTTTCCATCATTGCCATACTCTTTTCGATAGCCGCATTGTTTTTCATTTCCGGCTCTTCTTTCAAGATATAATCCGTCATTGCATAAGAATAATACTTGATGACACCAGGAACAACCAGCAGCAACATCCACAAAGCTGTGTAAATGCCCTGAAGCAACTTGGTTACAAAGATACGACTATAATCCTGGAAGCCTTCAAACAGCACTCCAAAATCAACATCTTTACCTTTGAATACGCCAAACATCACGATAGCAATACCGTATGCAATCGGCAGTCCGATAAACAATGAGCACAATCCACCAATGAAAGGGATAGCTGATAAACCACCGGCAACGATTGAATAAATAAGCGCAGCAACGGCTGCCATAGGCCACTTACCTTGAAGCGCCTGACGTGCTTCTGCACGCAGTTCTGAATTCTCTTTTAACATGATAAATTAATTATTAGATAAATGTGTGTTTATTTGGACTCCGGCTACTCCACGATGGTTACCCACCCATGTGTATCCGGTTCGTCGCCATACTGGATGCCGCGCAACTTATTGTACAACTTCGTACAGACAGGTCCCGGCTTGCCGTCTTTAGAGATAACGTATGATTTCCCGTTCTCTAAATCATCAATACGCTGAATCGGGCTGATTACTGCTGCTGTTCCGCATGCACCAGCCTCTTCGAATGTTTCCAGTTCTTCTTCCGGCACTGGACGACGTTCTACCTTGATACCCATATCTTCTGCCAACTGCATCAAGCTCTTGTTGGTGATAGACGGTAAGATAGAAGATGATTTCGGAGTGATATACGTATTATCTTTAATACCGAAGAAGTTGGCAGCACCACATTCGTCGATATATTTCTTTTCTTTGGCATCAAGATAGAACTCGCAGGAATAGCCCAAATCATGTGCTTTCTTGTTGGCACGAAGGCTGGCTGCATAGTTGCCGCCAACTTTATAGATACCTGTACCATAAGGAGCGGCACGGTCAAATTCGCGAATAATAACGTACGGATTGGTAGAGAAACCACCTTTGAAGTACGGACCTACCGGAGTTACGAATACTACAAACATATATTCATCTGCCGGATGTACACCTACCTGTGCACTTGTACCAATCAACAAAGGACGAATGTAGAGAGAAGCACCCGTCTCATAAGGCGGAATGAAACGTTCGTTCAGTTTCACGACTTTCAGGATAGCTTCCTTGAAACGTTCGGTAGGAAGTTCAGCCATCAAGATTCCCTGGCAAGTAGATTGAAGGCGGGCCGCATTTTCTTCCAAACGGAAGATACGTACTTTACCGTCTTTTCCACGGAATGCTTTCAATCCTTCGAACGCTTCCTGTCCATAATGCAAACACGTAGCTGCCATATGCAGATTCAAGTGTTCGTCACTACTAACTTCCAGTTCTCCCCATGCTCCATTGCGGAAATTGATTCGCACATTGTAGTCTGTCTTCATATATCCAAACGACAGATTCGCCCAGTCTATTTGTTCCATATCGTAATGTATTAGTTTATTTTTCTTAAGCTTTGATTCGCAAAAATAACTTTTATTCTTCAGACTGCCGCTTTTCTTTCAATAATTTTTCGACTTCTTTATCGGCTTTCGTCAGTTTTTCGGTACAAAAGGCAATTATTTCATTGGCTTCTTTGATTTTCTCACTCAAAACGTCGATATCCAATTCATTATTGTCTATCTGGCGAACGATCTTTTCAAGACGTTCCATCGCCTGAAGATATGTTTCTTTTTTAGCTGCCACGATGATTGATTATTAATGGTTAATGATGAATGTTTATTTTACAATTCCGATGCCTGCTATTATTCCACCATAGAACGGGCTTCTCCTTTCGAAAACCGGGTGACCAGCCTGTCTCCCGGTTTCAGCGAAGATGCATCTGTCACTGCTTTTCCATCCTTTAGTGTAATACTGTATCCCCGGCTCAACAATTTATCGGGTGAAGCATCTGCGATACGCTGTTGCAGAAGTTCCAGCCGATGTCGTTGGCGCGCTAACAATGCCATCGTCACTTGTGACAAGTCTTTCTTGGCTGCCAGTAAAGCAAAACGGGCATCGGTGAGTTTCCGGTGAACAAGATTCGGAATACGGGTCTGAAGAATCTCCAGTCTTCGCCATTCCTGTTCAAGAATCGCATAGACTCCTTGTTGGACACGGGCTGATAGTTCCTCCAAATGGTCGGCTACTTCCGTGATTCGATGAATCAGAAGTTCGGCAGCAGCCGTAGGGGTTTTCACCCGTGTATGCGCTACTGAATCAAGGACTGTATCGTCCCGTTCATGCCCAATTCCGGTGATGACAGGCAACGGAAATTGTGCACAGGCAGCCGCCAACAGATACGTATCAAAACCGGATAAATCGGAAGTCGCCCCACCACCACGGATAATAACAACTACATCAAATTCGTTTACACGCGCATTGATACGGTCTAAAGCTGCCAATACAGACTCTTCGACCTGATTTCCCTGCATCAATGCCGGGAAAAGCTCCGTATAAAAAAAGAATCCGCCGGGATTGTGTTGCAACTGATGGCAGAAATCGCCGTATCCGGCTGCGGTAGCGGAAGATATGACAGCAATACGTTGCGGCAGAACCGGCATTTCCAATTCTTTGTTCAGCGTCAGCACTCCTTCTTCTTCCAACTGCAATAATATTTCCCGGCGACGGCGCGCCATATCTCCTAATGTATATGTAGGATCGATGTCAAGCACAGTCAGGCTGTAACCGTAAAGTTCGTGAAATTGAACTGTCACTTTCACCAGTACTTTTATGCCGGAAGTAAATAGCTGTCCGGTAGTTTCCTCGAAATAGGGCTTCAACAAGCGATAGATATTATTCCATATCATACCGCGTGCCTTCGCTATAAGGCTGTTACTACGAGGATCTTTCTGCACAAATTCCAGATAGCAGTGCCCGGTCGTATTGGAACGGACATCACTCAATTCTGCCTGTATCCAATATTCATCAGGCAGGCATTGTTCCAGGCTACGGCGGACAAGCGCATTCAGTTCTAAAAGGGAAAAAGAGTCCATAATGATTAGTGATTAATGATTAGTAACTAATGCAACAGTAACCAGTTATTAATCACTAATCACTTTTCCGTTAACCGTTAAACACGCCTTCCATAAATCAGGAATACCATATCCGTATATATTATCCGGAAAGTCCGCCCTATCACCCGAACGGCGAACCAATTCTATTACTTCTTTTGCAGTCAGTTTCGGACAAGCCTGCCACAAGCAAGCTACCATTCCGCACATAATCGGAGAAGAGAAGGAAGTTCCGTTAGCATGGCGAAGATTGCCGTCTGTTCCCATCACGTCCGAACCTAATCCTACGGCAACAACATCCGGCTTCACTCTTCCGTCCGACGTATTTCCTACGGAAGAGAACGGAGCCAGCTCTCCTCTTTTATTGACAGCGCCTACGGTGATTACATTCTCCGCATCTCCCGGCGGGGTAATCTTCTTCCATGACCCCGCACCGGAATTTCCGGCACTGCAGACAACTACGATTCCTTTATCCGCAGCCCGTGCAGCCTCACGGGACATTAGCGCGTAATGTCCATTCAAATCACGATAGCGATAATTCTTTGCCGGATCATCAAACGAATAATATCCGAGGGATGTATTAACCAAATCCACCCCTACGCTATCGGCAAACTCGATTGCCGCCGCCCAATAATCCTGTTCCACCAGATTCTCCGAATATTCGTCCTCGCTGCGCAGCAACCAATAGGAAGCTTCGGGAGCCGTGCCGATCATCACATTCGGCTGATTCATTGCCATGCAAGAGAGAACAGACATACCGTGGCTGCTTTCCGCATAAATATCTGCTTCGGGATTTACAAAGTCACGCACACCTAGAATATTGATATTCTTCATTGCCTCTATCCTGTCCACATTATGGAATCCGGCATCAATTACGGCAATCGTCATTCCCTGCCCCTTAAAACCTGCCTTATGAAGAAGGTTCGCACGGCTCATCCTTATTTGAGCAACCGCAGGTCCGTAAAGGCTATCGGAGCGCAAAGGTTTGTTAATCAGCGAATCCCTCTCAAAGCTTCTTTGAGTAATGCCTTTCCAAACTCTTTCCGTAGAACGCACAAAGGGTAGTTTTGCGATTTCATCAATCAACGTACTGTCATTGCAGGAGACGGTGACGAAGTTATCCCATTTTCCGGTAACAAGCACATGGACGCCTTTCTTCCGTATCGCATCTACGTATTTCTTACATACCGGCAAGTCGGTGGAATCTATTGCCAAGCCCTGTCTTTTTCTCCGTTCAATGGATTTCCCGGACAAGTATTTTTCCGGTTTCTGCAAAGAGTATTCCGTAGCCGCCTTGTCTTTCAGGCTAATACGATATTTTAAGGTATCGCCCGGTGTGAATTGCGCAGAAACTCCCAGGCATATATTCAAAGCAAAAACCAATAACACAAATTTCCTCATAAGTTATCTTTATTTTAATCAATCAAAATCCTTCGTTCTCTAAAATCACTAATCCGATACCTCGCTGCGAAGCAATAAAAGCTCCTCCCAGCACCCGCCTTCCATCATAGAACACAGCCGATTGCCCTGGAGCAATAGCCGAAGCCTTCTCAAGAAAATGCACCAACAAGCGTCCGTCCTCCAGTCGTTTCACCCGGCAAGGCAACGGACGGCTTCGATAACGAATCCTCACAGCCAGATTCTCGCACTGGAACAATTCTTGTTCATCCACAATCTTATCTTGTTCTATCAGCATATAGTCAGTTTGCAACTGTTCGGCATCACCGAGCATCACTGTATTTTTCTGCGGATTGATTTTCAATACATAAGCCGGTTTGCCCAACGCAATCTCCAATCCTTTCCGCTGACCGATTGTATAATAAGGTGCACCTTTATGTTGTCCCAGTTTCACACCTTCAGAATTGACAAACCATCCCGGACCTATCTCGGTGTCCAGTTCCGGACATTGCTCACGAAGAAAGTCGCGATAATCTCCTTTTATAAAACAGACTTCCATACTTTCTCCTTCTTTTGACTTGGCTTCATAGCCTTTCTCTGCAAGGTATTCCCGAACCTTCACTTTCGTGTAATCCCCTAAAGGAAAGATACAGCGCTTCAGTATATCCTGTCCCAATCTCCAAAGGAAATAAGACTGGTCTTTCTTATCATCGTCTCCGGCTACTATATAAATATTCCCGTTCCGTTCTTCCAAACGGGAATAATGCCCGGTAGCCACCCAAGCACAATCCAGTTTATCCGCCCACTCCGTTAAAACACGAAACTTGAACAAAGGGTTGCACATCACACATGGATTCGGCGTACGTCCCTGTTTATATTCGTCTATGAAGTTTTTTACGATAGCCTCTTTAAAAGGAATACGTTCATCCGCCACATAATGTTCGATTCCCATCCGTGCAGCCAATTCCCTTGCATCTTGTGGCTCATCACCCCATACACGCATGGTTACTCCTACTATTTCGTATCCTTGTTCCTGCAGCATCAGACAAGTGGCGGTACTATCAATGCCGCCGCTCATTCCGACCAATACTCTTTTATTTCGTTCTTTCATCCGAATTTTGAAAATTTACATGGATACAAATGTACGAGATTCCCCGGAAATAATAAATTTATTGCAAACGAAAGAAACAACAAACTCCTTTAATAAGTGTTTTTCAAAACAGAAAAGTTGCTTTTCTCAATAAAATTCCCTATATTTGAAATATAACAAAAGCGAGAACAATTATGGCTAACCCTAGATTACCGGGCATTTCCGAAAACGAGCAAGCCTTATTGTATGCCAAACTGAATGAATACAACCGAGGCAGAGCCTCTTTCAAAGAGGCGGGTGTTTACTTGGTGGTGACACCCCGGCCGGGGAAACCAAACTATTCCCTTTGGCTCTATTCTCCCCTGCCCGAAAAACAATCGATTCTTTACATACATGAGCTGTCGTCGGATATTAACGAGTCTCTCCGGATGGCAAGTACCCTATTTTATTATTCAAAGCGCTGCCTTATTCTTGTGGATTATAATGAGAAAAGAATGCAGAGTAACGGTGATGACCTTATCTTCTTCGGGAAGTATCGCGGGCATTTCCTGCATGAAATACTAAAAATAGATCCGGCTTATTTAAGCTGGATAGCCTATAAGTTTACTCCGAAGATTCCAAAACAGGAACGTTTCGTCAAGATAGCACAGGCTTACCACTCCATACATTTGGACATAATGCTGAGAAAGTCCAAAGAGAAACGTTCATCCAGCCGGTATTTGGGAGAATTAGGAGAGAAGCTTACAGACTTAAAACTAAAAGTGACCCGTGTACGGCTGGAAGACGACCCGTACAAAACAAGAGTGAACGGCACTACTCCGCAGTTTTTTGTCAAGCAGATGCTCACGCTGACAGATGCCAGCGGAAACCTGGTCGTTATGAGTATTCCGTCAAAAAATCCCAGTGCGGTATCATGTACTTTATCCGGGATAGAGCATGAATACCGACTGGGAGAGATTATCTACGTCGCATCGGCGAAAGTGTCACGCCGGTACGAAAGCTACGGTTCAAAATATACGCGCCTTAGTCATGTGAAGTTTGCAAGCCTCAACGTTTAGTCCAATCATCCTTGACAAAGCTTGCCGGATAAGAAACTTTATCCACAATGCCGTCTTTCTGACGAATCCAGGAAGTGAATGTGCGTGCGCCTTCATCTAATACAATGATACGAGCACCATTCGGCAAATGGTTGTACACAGTATTTCCACCGGTATAACGTCCGTAAGCCAAAAGGATATTTTTCCACATGACAGCATAGTCATTGTCATGGTCGTGACCGACAAATACACCCATCACATCTCCCGCTTCTTTCATGGCGGCAAACATTCCTGTATTTATTCTAGGTGCACAAGCTTCTTCCATACGCGTTCCGCGAAAAGCTGCGTTTTCATCGCGAATGGCTTCGTGATATTCGGGCAGAGGAATATGGAAAAATGCAAGGGCAGGCAACGGTTGTCCGCCATTCTGAGCCTTATAAGCTGCGCTTTGCTGACGATACCAGTTGATTTGGTCAAATGTAAGCCAGTCATAGCCTTTCACGTCTTCCAAAAGTGAATAAGAATGGGTGTCCATGCAATAAAGCAGGGCTGCATCCTTTTTAGAGTCGGAAGAAGATTTTACTGTCAACACATAGTCAGGAGACAGGGCTGTTCCACGGTCGGGTAATAAGTTACCCGGCACTGTACGGATAATATCATACAGTTGTTCACGCGTCATTCCCTGTTCATTGTCATGGTTTCCAAAAGTTACGACGAAAGGGAGCTTGCGCTTGGACACTTGTTCCAAGACCTTCAGCATACCGGAATCCGCAGGTGCCGCATAAACAACATCTCCGGTAAAGACAACCAAATCCGGCCGTTCGGCATCAAGTACTTGATTGATACGTTCCAATGCTACGTCGGAAGCCGGATTACCATACTTAAAGTGTACATCGGTAAATTGCACAATTTTGAACTTACCATCTTTACTGAATTTCAGTTCACTTTTTTGAGCCATACCAAAAGTAGTTGCCAACAGTAAGATTAGTGTTAAGTGAAATTTCAAAAGTCGAATCATAATTATTTATTTTAGGGGGTTAATTATTCTTCTCTATCAGTACCGTGGCATAGGCCGAAATGCCTTCTTCGCGACCTGTAAACCCGAGTTTCTCGGTAGTAGTCGCTTTTATGGAAATATCATCTACATCAATTCCCATGACTTTTGCCATTGTCTCCTGCATCAAAGGGATATGTGCTTTGAGCTTCGGACGCTCAGCACAAATGGTAGCATCAATATTACCGACCGTATATCCTTTATCAGCAAGCAATTCCACTGTCTTTTTCAGCAGAATCTTACTGTCGATATTTTTATATTCTCCCGCTGTATCCGGGAAGTGATAGCCAATGTCGCGCATATTTGCCGCCCCTAACAAAGCGTCGCAAACAGCATGCAGCAATACGTCCGCATCCGAGTGCCCCAACAATCCTTTCGTATGTTCCAAAAGGATACCGCCGAGCCACAGTTCGCGCCCTTCGACCAACTGATGTACGTCGAAGCCAAAACCTACTCTTATCTTCATAATTTGTCTAATAAATGAGTACTAGTGATTTGTAGTAATAGTTAATGATGAATGTTCGAAGGTCAATTAACGGATATGGAAATCCAGTAGTTTCTCTCCTTCCAGATAGCCTTGCAAGTGTTGTCCTATACTGACAGGACCTACACCGACAGGAGTACCCGTAAACAGCAAATCTCCGATTTTCAGTGTTACAAACTGACTGACATAGGCTATGATATCGTCTACCTTGAAAAGCATATCCGCCGTACAGCCTTGCTGTACTTCCTTGCCGTCAATCAGCAGGTTGAAGTTCAGATTCTGAATATCCTTATAGCGGTCGACGGAAACAAAATCTCCGATAGCAGCAGATGAATCGAAACCTTTACACAACTCCCAAGGATTTCCCTGTTCGCGAAACTTCCGTTGAAGGTCACGGGCTGTAAAGTCAATACCTACTGTCACTGCGTCATAATACCGGTTTGCAAAACGGGGAGCGATATTCTTCCCCAACCGGTTGATTCGGACTACCAGTTCCGTTTCATAATGTATCTCGTTAGAAAAGTCGGGAATGAAAAACGGTTTGCCATCTTTGAGAATAGCAGAGTCCGGTTTCATAAAAATCACCGGTTCCGTATTTACTTGTGTGTGTCCCAGTTCCTTGTTATGCTGGGCGTAGTTCATTCCTACTGCGATAATCTTCATTATTTCTCGTTAAAATTCAATCTGTTAAACATTACAGCCAGGTGGGCATACAGGGAAGTATTCTGCACGACAATATTCTCAGGCACGCGAATACGGAAAGGAGTAAAGTTCCATACTGCCTTTATGCCACCGTCTACCATCTTGTTTGTAATCTCCTGAGCAATATTAATAGGCACTGTCAGCACACCGATATTCACATCGTATTCTTTCATCTTCGCTTCAAAATCATCGGAATGGAAAATAGGAATTCCGTCCAAGTCCTTCCCCACCAATTCCGGGTTGACATCAAACGCCGCTACAATCTCCAATCCGAAATGCTGCAAACCCGAGTCACGAAGCAAAGCTCCACCCAAGCTACCTACACCAAATAAAAAGGCTTTGTGCATATTGGTAAATCCAAGAAAGCTCTCCAGCACCTCAATCAGCGCATCGATGTTGTAACCGACTCTCGTACGCCCCGAAATATTGACGTACGACAAATCTTTGGCGATTTGGGAAGCGTCAATATTTATTTCCTTAGAGATTTGTGTAGAAGAGACATATTGCTCTCCTTTTTCTTTCATTAGTTTTATATTAGACAGATACCAGGGAAGTCTGCGCAAGGTAGGCTCCGGCACTTTATCCGCCTCTTTTCGTATATAAGTGCTCATACTTCTTACAAAATTTGGTATTTTGCAAAAGTACATTATTTTTTGAGACTGACAACCGTATAATGGAAAACCTTAATAGAGATTAAACAAAACAATGAAAAGTGGTACAAATTTTGCTCTTTTCCATAAGTTTGATACTTTTGAGAAGAAATGAGAAGAAATAAATATGACGAATATGAAAAAGAATGATTGGAAAGACAGACTGAACGTAGTGTATTCAACGAATCCTGACTTCGGTTATGAGATGGATGACGACGAAGAGCAGACCACCCTTGATAAAGGCAAACAAAACCTGCGGGTTTCCATCGATAAAAAGAACCGTGGCGGAAAAGTGGTAACATTAATTACCGGATTCATTGGTACTGACAATGACCTGAAAGAACTCGGAAAGCTGTTGAAAAGCAAATGCGGAGTGGGCGGTTCGGCTAAAGACGGCGAAATCATCATACAGGGAGATTTCAAGACTAAGATTATGGAACTGCTTGTCAAAGAAGGATATACAAAGACAAAAGGTATAGGCGGTTAACTAATTCAAATGATATAAGATATGAGGAAAGGATTTTTATTTTGTGTAGCAGTATTATGCTCACTATTGTCGTTTGCACAGAATGACAAGGGGGATATTGTCAAAACCGGAGACAATATGCCTGCTTTCACGCTTAGTTCGGCAGCAAACGGAACGGTGAATTCCGCAGACCTGAAAGGAAAAGTTGTACTAATCAATATCTTCGCCACTTGGTGCGGCCCTTGCCAGAGCGAACTGGCGGAAGTTCAGAAAACCCTTTGGCCGAAGTATAAAGACAATAAGGATTTTCGTATGATAGTGATTGGACGTGAGCACACTGACGAAGAATTAACGGCATACAACAAACGCAAAGGATTTACATTCCCTATCTACCCGGATCCGAAACGGGAAGTCACGAATAAATTTGCCACCCAGTACATTCCCAGAAGTTACTTGATAGACAAAGAAGGGAAAGTGATATCCGCCACTGTCGGTTACCGGAAAGAGGAAATGGATAAGCTGATGAAGGAAATAGATAAAGCGCTGAAATAATAGACAGTAACAGTCTTTAGCTATTTCAGACTTTTAGCCAGTTGCTCGGATATAATCTCATACCCTTTATGGTTAGGATGTAGCCCGTCTGAAAATAATTCCTCTTTCAGGCCACCATCACTATTTAGAAAAAAGGAAGAGAAATCTAATATCCGTACATTGGATCCTCCGGTCAATCGGGCATTCAACAAATGGTTTAACTTGCTCAGGCGGGATTCGAATCCACGTCTTGGTAGTATATTCACAACATATAATTGTGCATCAGGCTGCTTATTTTTAACAATTCCCACAATCTGGCTGATAGCTTTCACTATCTCCATGTCTGAATTTTGCTGCAAATTATTTGTGCCCATCAGCATGAAAATTTTCTTAGCGCGGAAACCATCCAATTCACCGTGAATAATACGCCACATCATATTTTCAAGCCGGTCCCAGCCAAATCCCATATTTACAACCCTTTTTCCTTTAAATAGTTTTTGCCAAACATCATCCGCCTTTCTGTTTTTCTCAAAAGGCAGACCACCCCAATAATGAGTAATGGAGTTTCCAATCATTACAATCTCAGGCTGGTGTTCTGCATTATATTTCAAAACTTCCTCATGCCGTGCATCCCACTGGTAAGTATTTGCATCACGGTATTGCCGGCATGGCTTGAAAATCAGAGAATCTATTGCCGGATAAAGGATACTCTTTATCTTTTTACTATATGCATCTGCATACTGTTGCATGCCTAAATCCGTAGCGTGCACCCCATCAACCTGGCTGTCCATACATAATCCCAGTTCCTCAAAAGTCATGTAGTATAATCCTTCCACATTTCCTTTCAATGAATGATACGCCGCCTGCAACTGTTTATTAGTATCTATAAAATCTTCCGCCTTTTGGGCTGAGACCTTATACCCCATATATCCGTCATGCTCTACCAATAAAATGGGAGCTTTCCTCTTACTTCTTATCAGCCGGACGGCCTTCTCCACCCTGTCCTTGATTAACTGTACCCGTTCACCTGTCATATTAGGCATACAGTCTATAATAAACAAAGAGGCGTCAAGTTCAGCAATAAGTCCAAGAACTTCCTCGTCCAACTGCCCGTTTCCCGAGAATCCTAAATTGATAACAGGGGTATCCAGTTGACGCTGCAAAATATTAGTCCATGCCATACCGGGACGCGAAGCACAAGCTCCCTGAGCAATGGAAGTCCCATATACAACAACCGGCTTTTCCAAGGATGTACGAACAAATTCAAACCTGCACCCGGCAGGGACTCCGATTTGCAAATACTCTACCTTATTATATAAAGGAAAATACAAACAATACTCCCTCCCTCTATTATGCGGATTGCTATAAGTCAGATTCTCATACGAATAATTTATTGTATCATTGAATCCATACCGTCCTGCACACCAATATTGATTGCCATCAGCATCCGTTGTATAGAGGTCTACTCCGCTAACCCCGGTTGCAGCCATATGTGACATAGACAAGCCACCACTCACCTTGTATTTAACCTGAATATTGGCTGCATTAGTATGGAACTTCACGTATAAGCCTGCACTCTCCTGCGACAAATCCCATACCGGTTTACGCACTATTTCTTTAGCCCGCAAAGGTAATCGGGAATATGTCTTGCCAATCTCTGTATTCCATCCTCTTCCTTGAACCGGCAGCGATGTATCTTCCAACGGATTATGCCAATCGGTCTGTGCACACAAATTCATACCCTCAAACATCAGGATAAATAAAAACAATAATGATGATGATGACTGTCTATACCACATAACTATCAGATATTTACTTTTACAATGTATTTAAAATCCTCTTTGCCTTATTTACAGTTCTCTCCGCAGGTATTTCGGGAAAGCTACTCAAATTAAACGGCGACAATAATCGCTCTATTTTCTTCAATCCGTCCTTATTCCCGGTAACTGTAAATTCACGACGAAGAATCGTTATTTTCTCATGATCCTGTATACCCTCGATCAATTTCTCAAAACGGATAGAAGAACGTGCTCCGGGATATACAAAATAGGTATCTCCTGCCGCAAAACTTTTGTAGCGGGAATCCAATAATGGCTCTTTCGGCCAACTGTTATACGCCCAACGCAAATAACCGTCCAAATGATTCTTTGCAGAATAATAGCTCATCCATGTAGCTTCAGCAGGTGCAGAGAAAGTATATGTATTGGGAAATGCTTCGGCACATGAAGTATAATAGGTAGTCCATTTCCCCTCTGTATGCCGGCGCACCTTCACATCTTCCGGGAAACACTGCCCAATACTGATACAATAATCATACAAATCCTTTTCTATCTCTTTGTGGAAATTGCCTGCAAGCGAAACCTTAAACTCCGAATCGGCTTTATAAATTACTTTCAAGGTTTTCTGCATAACTTCCATCGGACGTTCGTCCATAGCAATTGTACAGATATCAAACCAATCTTTCTCACGCAAATGCCTGGAAAAAGAAGAAAGCATAGCTACCCATATCTCTTCATATTCCGATTCACCCGGAGCGGTCCGGACGAATTGCATACTATTGGAAGCTTGATCAAAATACTGGAAAGAGAGTTCCCATGGGACCATAGAATAACAGTTTATCTGTTTATTAATGCCCATACTCATCATAAATTCAACCCATCGATCAAATACAGCATAATCAAAAGCCCAAGTTCCATCCACTTTCCTTATCCAGGTAACCATGCTTTCGAAATAATCATGTGTTTGCCCATTCCAAGGTTTATGTATGATGGCAGCCGTGATAACTTTCTGCCCTGCGTCTGCCAACATCTTCATCAGCGGGCGCATAGCATTTATATGTTCCTGACTCCAGAGAGGAACTTGATAATAGCGTGCCACAGCAAACGGATTCTGCCAAAGATCCAAGTGATAAGTCCATTCGGAAGGAACCGGAAGTGTATGCGAAGAAACGCGAATATCCATATTCAAAACAGACAATATCTTATCGCCATCTTTCACCTCAACAGTCCCCTTATAGAGTCCTGGTATTGCTGATTGCGGTATCCGACAATTTACCCAAACAGCACGTGTACTCATCTTTTCCATTGGTATAAATTCCAATAGATGGTCTATACCGTCTGCCACAAGCAAAGAGTCATAAATAGTATGGTCAGGACGGGAACCACAAGCTCCACGCCCGTCTTTATTTAATTCATCCGTCATTACATAGCGCACAAACCCACCACTAAAGGCACTAGCCGGAATAATATTCCCTTTTCCGTTCTTAAATTCAGTAAAGGAATAGTTAAGTTTATCTATATCTGTTCCTGTCCAAACAACAGCTTGCGCATGTATTTTTTCACCACGCCAACCTGTAAGACTTATATTCTTCTGCACTTTCAGGACAGGAAGCTTATGTTTGGCATAACGTACATCAGTAGTTCCCCAAGAAACACACGGTTGTTTCATTGTTGACCATTGTTGAGAAGAGGGAACTGAAGGATCTGACAACTCAATATAAGACTGTACCGGAAAAGGATATTGCCCCGTCGAAGTCCCGCATTGTGTCACACCTTGCCCCTGTGCAAACAGGCAGACAGGTGATAATAAAACAGCAAAGATAAAGTTTATGATTCTCTTCATACGTTTTCAATCTTCTAAAAAGGCGAATATACAGAAAAATATCCGCCTTTTATATTTATACTTACTATTTTAATGTTATTTCTACCATGTCCCGTTCTGGGTACAAAGAGGATTCGTCTGTAATTCTTTTGCCGGAATCGGCAAATAATAATGACGAGACGGATCAAAGAAAGAGGCACGAGTTTCATCAATGTTTCGCAATGCCTGTTCTAATAGTCCCCATCTCCTTAAATCATAAAAGCGTTCACCTTCTCTAAAAAATTCAATAGCACGTTGACGGATCAACTCGTTTTTAACAGAAGTTACATCTTTGGCTCCGCTATATGCCGGAAGATTACCGCCACGGGTTCTTATCTGGTCAATATATCCGATTGCCGTATCAATATCTCCGTCCGGCAATTCCAGTTCACACTCTGCCAAAAGCAGCAATACATCAGCAAAACGCATCGCTCTTTCATTAATATAAGAAGGTTCGGTTTCAACTTCCTGGGTGCGAATAGTAGAATGCTGATATTTAAGCATCCAGTACGACTCCAATTCTGCCGGAGTTAGAACTTCTTGAATAGGCCGTTTATAGTACATACATCCCGGATAATCCCATGCAATGGATGTTTTGACCCTGTAATCAACACCACCATCAACTGTTCTTTCCTGCAAAAATAGCGGCATGATATTAGGATATATATTTGCCATAAACCATCCGCCAAGACTTCCTGCCGCATATTCCACCGGAAGAGTGGTTCCTTGCGAAGAATTAGCAGATTCACCGTCGTCCCACAAGTCAGTACCTCCTGCAGAATCAAAGATTATCTCGAAAATACTTTCTGAATTATATTCGTGTTCTTCATCAAAGTTCCACGTATAGTCATCTACCAGACGGTAAGTATAAGGACTCTTAGTCAATGGTTTTAATATTTCTCTGGCACTTCCCCATTGTTCTGTATATACATAAAGTTTTCCAAGAAAGGCGTTTGCTGTTCCTGCTGTCGGTTTTCCCTTGCTATTCTCTAACGGCAGTGAACCGGCAGCTAATTTGAAATCCGATTCAGCTTGCGCATACACATCCGCCTGCGATGATTTTGCCACAGGAAAATCTTTTACATTCTGTGAAGCTTTCAAACGAATAGGAACATCTCCAAACTCTTTAGCTAAAAAGAAATAATACAAGCCTCTCATAAAAAAAGCCTCGCCTCTGACCTCTTTTTTGAAATCCTCAGAAAAATCTTTCTCTTCCAACTTTTCAAGGATTAAATTGCTACGATAAATACCTTCATAAAAGTAAGAGAACATATTTGTTACGGCTGAATTGGAGTTACTATTCGTAAACATGTGCACAGTATATATATCATCTACTCCGGTGCGAAATGTGAGATCATCTGCACGGCAAAGGCGTATCATCAATCCACGGGTAGCATAATATCCTCCATTCCATATCTTCAATGGTGTATAACAAGTCGTCAAAGCTTTCTTGAAATCCGACTCCGTCTTCCAGAATGTTTCCGATGTCACTTCATTGGGATTTGTAAGTTCCAGTTTGCCTTCACAACCAACCCAAAGGAACATCATTAAGAAACCAATAGCCAATATTATATTTTTTTTCATAACTGTCTTATTTTTAAAATGAAACATTCACTCCAAACATAAATATCCTGTTCGCCGGATAAGTAAAATTGTCAAATCCCCGGGATGTAGAGCTTGCGCTGTTATCTACGTCAGGAGTATATCCGCTATAGCTGGTAATTGTTGCCAAATTCTCCATATTCACATACAACCTCAATTTCTGGATTTTACTATTAAACAGGTCTTTGAACGTATATCCCAATTGTACATTACGAATCCGGAAGAATGAACCGTTCTCCAGAAATCTATTTGATTCGGGCCTGTTGTTGTTATTGGGATCATTCCAGTCCACACGTGGCATAGAAGTATTCCTATTCTCTTCCGTCCAATAATTCAGAGTAGAACGCAGAAAATTTGTACCTTTATCCACTCCTTCCAAGTCTAAACGAGTTCCATTATATATTTTATTACCAAACACGCCTTGCATACCTATCATTATATCAAAGTTTCTGTATCCGGCATTCAAATTCAGTCCCATCGTAAAATTCGGGAAAGGACTTCCACAATATACACGATCATCATCTGTTATTTTGCCGTCCTTATTAACATCCTTAAAACGGATATCCCCCGGTTTGGCATTCGGTTGAATTAATACACCGTCTTTATTATGTGCTTTTACTTCATCTGCCGACTGAAACAAACCATCCGTCGGAATCAACCAAAAACCGCCAATTGGATATCCGGCCAATGTGCGGGTAGTGGACACATTCTTATAATTTGTTCCACCATTAATCACTTGGTCAACATCCCCCATCTCAAGCACCTCATTCTTCATAGCGTTTCCTGTCAGCGTCACACCATAGTAAAAATCCTTATTAATATGATCGTTCCACGTCAAACTAAATTCAAAACCGGTATTCTTTATCTTACCTGCATTTCTGATAGGATCATTAGAACCACCGGACGAAGCCGGAATAGGCACAGTTAATAAAATATCTTTTGTTTTCTTATAATACCAATCACCATTAAAAGACAGACGACTCTTAAATAACAAAAGGTCAATACCAATATTGGTCATTGTAGTTTCTTCCCATTTAATATCGGGAGTGGCAAATTTCTTCGGAAAAGCACCTTGATACAATCCGCCATTTCCATCTGGATAATTAATATTTGAGGTGATTGTACTTGTGTATAGATAGTTGTCTATTTCCTGATTTCCCAAAACACCATAACCACCTCTCAGCTTTAGTTGGTCAAGCCAGGAAATATTCTTCATAAAGTGTTCCTCTGCAATATTCCATCCTAAAGAAACAGACGGGAAATGACCATATCGGTTTTTCTTTGCAAATTTAGATGAGCCGTCCCTACGATATGTGGCGGTAATCAAATAACGGTTATCATAAGAATAGAAAAGTCGTGCCATGATAGAGGTCAATGCACTTTCTTGGTTCCATGTATCATTCACACGGTCTTGTGTTGCAGAACCCACCTCATAGATATTCTCCGGCAGCCCTTTGCCGGCAGCCATAATGTATTTGGTATGATATTTCTGATAAGAATAGCCTACAAATGCATTCATTTTATGTTTTCCGAAAGTATGATCAAACGATAACAGGTTCTCTATCAAAAGATTATTAGACGTTTTTTTACTCTCCGTCATATTTGAAATTGAATTTCTGCGCAAACCAAAATCATACGCATTCTCATAAGCGGAATTGTCTATCATACCTACATCCGGAGTTGCATTAAAACGGTATTTTAAGCCAAAAGGAAGCTTAACCTCAGCATACAGATTGATATATGCCGAGTAATTATCCTGATTCCGCCGCGTTATATTACGATCCAAAATGCCCAAAGGATTAGGAATATCCGTCACATCACCATAGTTCTTGCCATAGCCACCGAATTCATTCGTTTCATCATAACGGGACAATGTGGGAATCGATTCTAAAATAATGCCCAAGTACCCACCGCGCGCGAAAGCATACAAAGGGTCACTTTGTTGAAGACTTAACACCACGTTATTGCCTAAAGTAAACCAATCACGTTTGTATTCCGACTTAAAAGTAGCATTGTATCTTTTATAGTTAGTCCCCTTGATTATACCATCCTGATTCATATATCCAAGTCCGGTATAATAGGAAAAATAGTTGGTTCCTCCTTTGATGGTGACATTATAATTCTGCATCAAAGCAGGTTTCATCATCACACGTTGCCAGTCATTGTCTTCTTTTGAATCTAAATCCAAGGCCATATCCAAAGCCGCTTTATTTGCAGCGGCACGTGCACTGCCGGTTACCTTGGCCCATTCACTGGCATTCAGCATATCCAGATATTTAGCAGGCGCTTGCACACCTATATTCGCCGACAGGTCAATTATCGGTTTCCCTTCTGTGTTAGAACCGGATTTAGTGGTGACAATGACAACCCCATTTGCAGCTCTTGAACCATAGATTGCCGCCGAAGAAGCATCTTTCAAGACATCAATGCTCTCAATATCATTCGGATTCAGATGATCAATATTATCCATATACATACCATCTACGATATATAACGGAGTCGCATTATTCAGTGTACCGATGCCACGTATCATAATACGTGTACCGGCTCCGGGAGCTCCACCTTGAGAAACAATATCTACGCCGGCTATTTTTCCTTGCAGGGCTTGACCGATATTCGTATTGCTCTGGCTGCTCAATTTGTCTGCACTGATATTAGCAACAGCACCGGTAAGATCCGCTTTTTTCTGTGTTCCATATCCAATGACAACCACTTCATCCAACACTTCCTGATTATCAGACAACACAATATTGATAACATTCTGTCTGCCAACGGGCACTTCCTTAGTTTTATAACCGATAAACGATACAACTAGAATTGCATTTTCCGGTACTTTCAATGAGTACGCTCCGTCCATATCCGTAATCGTACCTATTGAAGAGCCTTTCACCAAAATATTTCCACCTATAATAGCTTCTCCGTTTTTGTCTCTGACATGCCCGGTTATTTTCTTTTCCTTTATTACTTGTTGAGAAACTTCCGAAGCCTTGCTAAGTATTATCTGTCTATTTTTTATCTCATAGTGTATAGAACTCCCTGCAAACAATATATCAAGGAGCTCTGAAATAGATTTATCTCTAACTTTTAAAGTTACCTTTTTAGATATATCAATCGCAGTTTCGTAATAAAGAAATATATACTGACTCTTTTTCTCTATCAACGAAAGTACATCTTTTATAGAAGTATCTTTCAATTCAAAAGTAAAATGTTCTTGTTGATCAATAGTACTGTTTTCCGCAAATACGGGCAGAATAACTAAAAAAAAGGTAATTGTGAGTATATATTTGCGTATTTTCACTAATATACTGCACATAATCTTATTGTTTTCCATAATTTTGTAATACTAAGGGTTAAATCAAATTTTTGCGAGTTTGAGTTTTACTCTCCATCCGGATAATATTTGCAGTATTATCCGGATTTTTTGTTTTTCATACTTTCTATTCCATAGGCTTTTTCTTTTTAAGGGTTAAACATCTTTATTGCATCATTTAGGGGAAACGTAAAAAATGCTATCTCGCTCCTCCACTACAATTGGAGCTGTAAGAGATATGAAACGAATAATTTCCTGAATGCCTTCATTCAAATCTATTTTCCCACAAAGTGGTTCAACGGGCATTTTACCAGTTAGTATTATTTCCCGGTCAAAGTACCTTTCCAACTTTTTGAAAACATCACCCAACAATTCATTTTTCAGAATAAAAACCCCTTTAGTCCAACTAATATATTCTTCTGCATTCACTCGCTCTTTTCCTAGAATTACTCCATTTCTAATTGAAGCCAATTCATTAGGAACCAAATTCATTTTGTCCCCATGCTCACCTTTTACATTTACTATTCCGCGTAACAAAACAACTGAAGATTTTACATCATCTTTATAAGCATGTACATTAAAAGCCGTACCAAGCACTTCAATATCAAAATGTGAAGTCTTCACAATAAAAGGTGCTGATTCATTACGTTTTACGTCTAAAAACACTTCTCCTTCTATATAAATCTCCCGCTTATCTTTTTTAAAATGAGATGGATACACTACCCGGGAACCGGCATTTATATCAAGCCTAGTCCCATCTGCCAACAACAGGCTACTATGCCTGCCTTTGGGAACTATAATTTGATTATACACATTTTCTTCATTTTTTTCTTCCTTCTCTTTCTGCCGCACTATTGTTTTATTTACAGAAATAGTGCCCTGCGAAGTATATGATACAGTCGCCCCATTTTCAATCGTCAACCGTTCATTATTACCTCCGGATAATACTATCTCATTTTCTTCAGATACTACTGTTGGCAATAAAGCAACTTGAGCCTTTATATCCGGCTCTTCATTGGAATAATAATAACCCAGCCCTACAAATAGCAATATTACAGCGGCTGTAGAAAATGACCATTTCAGATAATATATTATGCGACGACGTTTATTCTCTTTAATATTCCGTTCAATGCATTGCCACAATTCATCCTCAAGCCCGGCAGGAGCCGTTGCCTCCCGTCTTTTCAAATAATGCAGCAATAAACTGCCAACAGAACGGATATGTGTATTTCTTTTATCCATATGATTAGTTTGCTATTAGTATGACTGAAAAAGAAGAAATTACTCCTCACTTTTCTTATTAAAAATAAGCTTTATCTTACTTTTCTAATAAAGAGGATAGTTTGGATATAGCACGAGCTATTAAATTCATTGCCGAATGGGGAGTTATATGCAATATTTCTGCTATTTCCGCCCAAGAAAAGTCTTTTATAAAACGTAGATAAACGGCATTCTTCTGATTAGCAGACAAACGTGAGAAAGCTTTGCGCAAACGCTTACCGATTAACAAGTCTTCGTCCCCCCTGGCAAATAAGCCCTCCAGTTCTTCATCCTCTATGCTCAATTCAAAATCAACGTCCTCAATAGAAAGATCAACTATGACAGAATGTATTTTATCATAGATACAATTTCTCAATATCCTGAACAGATATGCCTTCACAAAATGAGGAGAAGAAGCCTTATTATTATAGATTTTCACAAAAAGATCCTGAATACAATCCTTTACCAAATCTTCATTGGCACAAATAGACTTACCATAATTGAATAGTGATGAGAAATAACGTCGATACAATACTTCAAGAGCTATTCCATCACCTGTAGATAAATAACCCCATAAAACTGGATCAGTCATATTATGATATTCACATCTGTTCATTCAAATAAAATTTTGGCTTTGAATTCTATCACTATCTTTTCGAAATAATATATCACATGATAATTCATCAACTTATATAGCTTTATTTTCATCTAAAAGAAAAATAGTATAATACAAGTCAGATTCCTATTCTTAACTTACTTATTGTATCAGCGTGTGCAAAAATAATCGTTTATTTTATTTTTCCGCATATATTTTCAGAAATTACAATCCAACTTATCTATTGTAAAAACAAAAAGCCGTTTCGAAATAAATTCGAAACGGCTCCTATATTCTCTGTCGTCAGACTGATTATTCAGCTTTCAAAGTGAAACGCTTGAAATCAACAATCTTCAATTCAGGGTCAGCAGCAGCCAACACTTCTCTTACAGTCTTCTTACCGTCCATGATATCTTCCTGGTTCAATAAGCAAACTTCTTTCAAGAACTTGCCCAGACGACCTTTAGCAATGTTCTGAATCATTTGTTCAGGCAAGTGAGCAGCCTTTTCAGCAGAAACAGTAGCAATGATTTCTTTTGCTTTAGCTACATCTTCAGCTGTAATCCAGCCTTTAGCCATGTTGCTTTCCATGTGTTCTTCGCTGTCCACATGAGCCGGGTTGATGTCAGCTTTCTTCAAAGCAGCTTCTACAGCTTTCTGTACCTGTTCAGCTTTTGTCTTCTCAATAGCAACTTCGATTTCTTTCTGTTTTACTTCTTCAGAAACGCCATCTTCATCAATTGCAATCGGGTTCATGGCAGCAACCTGCATAGCTATTTGCTTAGCCAACTGCTCGTTAACTTCCTTGTTGAAAGCAACAATAGTGCAAAGGCCATTTCTGTTCATGTGGTTGTAAACAGCAGTGTATGCACCTTCTACAGTCATGTAACCGTCAAGTTCCATTTTCTCACCAGTGATACCGCTACGGTCAGTCACTGCATCCTGTACAGTACCGTTACCCATCGGCAATGCTTTCACTTCGTCCAAAGTAGCGCATTTGTTAGCCACGGCAAGGTCAAGAATATCCTGAGTCAGTTTCACGAAATCAGCATTCTGAGCCACAAAGTCAGTTTCACACTTCAAAGCAACGATAACGGCGCGGTCACCGGTAGTTTTAGCCAAAACGCAACCTTCAGAAGCTTCACGTTCCGAACGCTTAGCAGCAACAGCTTGTCCTTTCTTACGGATAATTTCCATTGCCTTGTCGAAATCGCCTTCTGCTTCAGTCAACGCGTTTTTGCAATCCATCATACCAGCTCCGGTCATTTTGCGCAGCTTGGTAATATCAGCCATACTTACAGCCATAATAATTTCCTTTTATTTTAATGAATAATAATTTTCGAAACAAAAAATGTGCCAATCTGCCAATCAAAATGCAAGTGTATAATCACACCCTTGCACATTAGCAAATTGGCACATTAATATATTAAGCCTCTTCGTCTTCCTTGATGAAAGCAGCAGCCTTAGCTGCGTTGATAGCTTCTTCGTCAGACTTGTCGAGTCTAGCTTTTACTGATTTCTTCTTACCTTTGTTGGCAGGAGTTTCACCAGCAGCTTCCATGTCGATCTTTTCAGCTTTTCTTTCTTCCAAACCTTCGATCATTGCAGCGCAGCAAGCATCGAGGATCACTTCTACTGATTTAGTAGCGTCATCGTTAGCAGGAATTACGAAATCAACGTTTGAAGGATCAGAGTTAGTATCAACGATACCGAATACTGGAATACCCAAACGGTTAGCTTCACGAACTGCGATATTTTCTTTCATTACGTCGATAACGAACAATGCAGACGGCAGACGAGTCAGGTCAGCGATAGAGCCCAAAGTCTTGTCCAATTTTGCACGTTGACGTGAAATCTGAAGAACTTCTCTCTTGGAAAGGTTAGCATAAGTACCATCGTTAGTCAATTTATCGATAGTAGCCATTTTCTTCACAGCCTTACGGATAGTCGGGAAGTTGGTCAACATACCACCCGGCCAGCGTTCGATTACATAAGGCATATTAACAGATTGAGCTTTCTCAGCTACAACTTGTTTAGCTTGTTTTTTAGTAGCAACAAAAAGAACTTTCTTGCCAGATTTGGCAATCTGTTTCAAAGCTTCAGCAGCTTCGTCTACTTTTGCAACAGTTTTGTGGAGGTCAATGATGTGAATACCATTGCGTTCCATGAAAATATAAGGAGCCATTGCAGGGTTCCACTTTCTCTTAAGGTGTCCGAAGTGGCATCCGGCTTCCAATAATGTATCAAAATTTGTTCTTGACATCTTGTTTTTCTTTAAATCGTTTACTTTCTTTTTTGTTTTTTCTAAACCAACCGCCGGGTAGTCTATGAATAGAGTCCCAGTAGTTTAGATACTAAACATATTCCTCGGTCAGGCAGCCCATTAACGCTTGCTGAACTGGAATCTTCTACGAGCTTTCGGCTGTCCCGGTTTCTTACGTTCAACAGAACGAGGGTCACGAGTCATGAAGCCTTCTGCACGAAGAGCAACTTTATCTTCAGCGTTCATCTTAACCAGTGCACGGGCAATTGCCAAACGCAAAGCCTGAGACTGACCTGTGAAACCACCACCACACAAGTTTACTTTGATGTCATACTTTTCAGCAACATCCAACTTGTTCAATGGTTGTTTTACAACATACTGAAGAATAGTTGATGGAAAGTACTCTGCAAGGTCTCTCTTGTTGATAGTAATCTTTCCTGTACCTTCGCTTACGAATATGCGTGCAATTGCACGTTTACGTCTGCCTAATGCATTTACTACTTCCATTATATCTTATTTATATAAGTTAATATCAATCATTTTCGGGTTCTGTGCAGCTTGTTTGTGTTCGCTACCAGCGTAAACATACAAGTTTTCCAGCAATCTTGCTCCCAAGATATTCTTAGGAAGCATGCCCTTCACTACTTTTTTCAGTAATCTCTCTTCGCCGTTCGGTTTAGCAATCAAACGGGCAGGAGTCATCTCTCTCTGACCACCAGGGTAGCCTGTATATGACAAATAAACTCTGTCATTCCACTTGTTACCAGTCAGTTTTACTTTGTCTGCATTGATGATGATAACGTTATCACCGCAGTCTACGTGAGGAGTAAAGTTTGGTTTGTACTTTCCTCTCAACAATTTTGCAACTTTTGCTCCCAGACGACCTAATGTCTGGTCTGTAGCGTCAACAATAACCCATTCTTTGGTTACAGTTGCTTTGTTGGCAGAAATGGTCTTGTAACTTAAAGTATCCACTCTAATTTTGTTTTTTAAATGTTACTACTAAAAATTTTCTTCACCACTCATTAGTCTTCCCCGGACAAAGGACTACTAACTTGCTATGAATTAATCTCTTATCATTTTGTGATAATAATCGGCTTGCAAAAGTACGGCTTTTCTTTGAATTGGCAAACTATTTCTGTATATTTTTCCGGTTGCCTATTCTATTGAAGGTCTTGCTAATACCCGTTATTATTCATTCCATTGAGTTTCGGATTACTTTGTATTTCCTTCAGAGGGATAGGGAAAAGCTCATGTTTGCCTTCTATAAAATTACGGTAAGCGGGATAAGGTTTGTTCTCTTTCTGATTCACGGAACTGACTTCACCAAACAGTTTCAGCGCCTTTCCCAACACTCCCCAACGTATCAGGTCGTATTTGCGTTGTCCTTCAAAAGCCAGTTCAAGACCACGTTCCCAGTAGAGAGCCGTACGGAACTTTCCTTCGGGGGTAGAGTCGTCGATGAAAGTCAAGTTATGCGTTTTTTTCCGTGCGCTCATCATTTCTTCATAATTCGCTTCTGTAATAGAAGTGGCTTCGGAACGTGTACGCACGCTATTCAACAGATTCCAAGCTTTCTGACGGTCGGTTCCTGTTTCATTGTATGCTTCGGCAGCCATTAATACGACATCGGCATAGCGTAAAGGACAATAATTCACATCGGCGTAATTGATGTTCTTGTTCCATGAATCTTTCGGCATCCATTCCCTGCGCCATTTTCCGACGTACCAGCTTCCGGCACTTCTTTCTTCTTTTACATGTTCCTTTATAGTGCCATTCCAAGTGTAGCGATAGGTACAAATCGCTATGTCACGACGCTTATCTTTCTCTTCAAAGAAGTTGCGCCATTCGGGAACAACGATAAAGAAACCATTGGCACGTCCCATATACTGATTTGCTTCAGACGCGGAGATTCCGGTAGGTTCCGCCACCTGCGGACCGTTATAAATCCCCCATGCTCCACCGTTGCGACGTCCCTGTGAATGATAGAAAGCAATTTCCCAAAGGCTCTCTTTCGTATTCAACACGCCTTGCGAGAAACTTTTGAAGAGCGCTTCATAGCCGCCGTCATAAAAGTCATGGTATCCTTTATCTTCAAAAGCTTCCCATTCTTTTATCACTGCATCGAAGTATTGTTTCCGCTTGCTATCGTCCGGACGTTCCAACTGCCCGTTTGAGTGAAGGCTATATCCGGCACGTTGCAGATACACACGCATCAGCAATGCACGGGCTGCTCCCTGCGTCACCCGTTCGGGAGTGGAAGAAGCGGTTGCCCAATCCAGATTGTTCTTGGCAAAAGTAAGGTCGGTTATAATTTCATCGTAAATCGTTTCCCGGTCTACACGTTCACCGAAAGCAGATTCATAGGATGAGGAATAAGCGGTTTTGAAAGGGACATCTCCCCAGCCTTTCACCAAGTCGAATGCAAGGAAGGCACGCAGGAAACGGGCTTCGGCTTCCAGTGCTTTCAGACGGGTATTGTCACTGTATCCCATCATGCCGCTGATACCGTCGATAGTCAGGTTGGCACGGTCGATTCCTTCATATTTCAGTTTCCAGATGCTTTCAATCCATGTATTTGTGGAGTTGAGCTGGTAGTGCGCGATGTCGTGCACCTGGTTGTCAGACTGTGTACGGGCGGTATAATAGGTATCGTCAGATGCCGGAGCAGCCATTTCGTACCAACCGTAATGGTTAAAATCCGACAGTGAGCCGTATATCCCCATGACTGCCATTTCCGCTTTTTCTTCCGAATCGAAATAGCGGTCGCGGTCATACTTTGAATTGGGTTCTTCTGTCAGCAAGTCCTCGCAAGAGGTAAGTCCTGTCAGTAATAAAGCGGATGCGATATATAATAGATGTATCTTTTTCATGATTGCTATGTATTAAAAGAATTAGAAAGCTACGTTTAGACCAAAAATGAAAGAACGGCTGAGGGGATATGCTCCAAAGTCAACACCGGGTGTCAGCCCGCTTTTCATTGTAGAGACTTCCGGGTCGAAACCTGTATATTTTGTCCACGTTAACAAGTTATTGCCCGTAGCATACAGGCGCAGGTTCTTCAATCCTACTCTCGCAATCAGGTGTTTCGGGAATGTATATCCCACAGTCACATTACTCAGTTTTAAATAGGAAGCGTCTTCTACTGCCCAAGAGTGGATATAATTGTCTCCTTGCTGCGCATCATGATAGGCGGCTACCGTTTTGCCGGCGTTCAAAGCAGCCAGTTCTCCGGGGTCTGTTACTTTCTGCCCTGCGGAGTTGATGGTCATCCAGCGGTTGGAGCTGTTCATTACGTCTAATGCATTATAGTTCTGGCTGCCTATTTTACTGGTAACCAGTTTGGTGGCGTTCAACACCTCATTGCCATAACTGAAAGTAAGGAATACGCTCAAGTCAAATCCTTTGTAAGTAAAGGAGTTGTTCAGACCGCCGTAGAATTTCGGTTGGGCGTTGCCGATAATCGTTTTATCATTTTCATCAATGATATCATCCCCTTCGGTCAAGTTTCTGAACTTCCACATTCCCGGCTGAATCCGCCCTCTATCCCCATGATAAGGCACACCGTCTTTCAGTGTATAAGTTTGGGTGGAAGCGTCGTAATTGAAATCATCCACCTGATACAAGCCATCCGTAATGTAGCCATAGAATTGTCCCAACGGTTCTCCGACAGCAATACGGTGTGTGTTTTGGTTAAAGCCGAACTTGGCTTCGTAGAGTTGTACCGCCTCACCGGTCAATGCTCTCACGGAATTCTTGTTGTGCGACAACGTAAGCGTAGTGTTCCAACTGAATTTCTTTGTAGAGAAGTTCACTGTATTCACAGTCAGTTCCACTCCCACATTCTTCGTTTCGCCGGCGTTAATCAACATAGTCTGATAACCGGAAGAATAAGGCAATTGGGCATTCAACAGCAGATTACTACTCCTATTAATATAGAATTCGGGCGAGATAGTGATACGTTGGCTCAGAAAGCCCAAATCTACGCCCATATTAAATGTCTTGTTCGCTTCCCATTTCAAGTCGGGATTCGGTATCTGCTTGGAAGCATAACCGGGGGTGAGTTTATCCCCCATAGCTGTGGCAATGGAAGACATCAGGGCAAGGCTGTTGTAGCTACCGATGCGGTTGTTACCTGCCAGACCGTATCCGATACGGAATTTCAAGTCGGAAAAGAGATTCAATCTTTTTATAAAATCCTCTTCGCTCACACGCCAGGCGGCCGATACGGCGGGAAAGTATCCCCATTTGTTGTTCTTGCCGAATTTGGAAGAGCCGTCCGCGCGGAAAGTGGCGGAGAACAAATATTTGTCGGTGAAATCGTAGTTGAGACGGGCGAAGAAAGAAAGCAGGTTGTCGTCAAAATTTTCGTCGGATGAAGCAACGGACGGAGTTCCCAGGCTCATATCACCTAGAATAAATTCATCGGTAGGCAGTCCGCTCACACCGGATTCAAGAACACGTGTCCAACGTTTCACGAATTCCTGTCCCAGTTGCACGACTACTTTATGTTTCTTCTGAAAGCGCTTGTCGTAAGTCAGGACGTTGGACGTTTGGAAACTTCCGGTTTCCGTATTTCGGATAGAGCCGTAGATACCGCTACGTCTTCCCATAATAGACTGGTCGCCATAGAAAAGTTCGCGTCGGTATAGCTGGTAACGCATACCCGTATTATTCCGGAAAGTCAGTCCTTTCATTATTTTAAAGGTCAAGCCGCCATTGGCTTGCAAGGTACGTGTTTCCTTGTTGTCCTTTTCTTCGGCAGCAGCTATCAACGGATTCTGCATTACGTTACCGTCCGCATCGCTCAATACGGGGTCTTCTCCTGCCAATAGTTCATCATCACTTCCACGAATACCGATGGTAGGACGGTATTGCAGTATCTGCACCATTTTATTGAACTTAGCGTCCACATTGCTGCCGCCTTCGTTCGTTCCGTTTCCGGCAACACCTGCGCCATATACTTTCAGGTAATCGAAGTTGATACGTCCTGTGACGGAAAGACGCTTGTTCACTTCGCTCCTTACACTAAGCGAGATATTGTGTTTGTCGCTTCCGCTATATACCATGGCGCCTTCGTCCTTGAAGTAGCCGTAAGACATATTATAGTTCAGTTTATCATTACCGCCGTTTACGCCTACCCGGTAGTTCTGTGTGACGGTGGTGCGTCCCATAGTACGGTCCAGCCAATCTATACCCTCACGGTTAGCATAATTCTCGTGCAAATCGACAAAGCCGCCGTAACGGGTTTGCCATGCCCGCATACTTTCTGCGGGGTCGGTGGCGTCACCTAATGTTCTTTCATAATCCGCCAGTACGAATTCTTCCACACTCAGTACATTCAGACGTTTGGCAAGCGTACGTACTCCCACATACGAATCGAAAGTAAGCGTCGCCTTTCCTTCACTTTTCGCACCGCTTTTGGTAGTGATTACCACTACCCCGTTCGCTCCGCGGGCACCATAGATGGCTGTTGCCGAAGCGTCTTTCAAGACATCAATGCTCTCAATATCAGCGGGGTCGAGACTGGACATGCCGTCTTCCGTTGGGAATCCGTCGATAATATAAAGCGGTTCGTTGCTCTGTGTTATTGATATACCCCCACGTACACGTACTGACATGGCAGCTCCCGGTTGTCCGTCTGTCTGTATAATCTGTACACCTGCCATACGTCCCGCAAGAGCTTGGGTGACATCGGACGAAGGGACTTTGAGCAAATCATCGCTTCTGACGGAAGCTACGGAGCCGGTCAGGTCTTTACGTTTCACTGTGGCATAACCGATAGCCACCACTTCGTCCAGCAGTACCGAAGCCGCTTTCATAGTCACATCAATCTGCTTCCTTCCTTTCACGGGCACTTCCATGTTTTCCAGACCGATAAAAGAAAAGACCAGTACATCTTTAGACGGGTCGCTGACGGTAATGGTGTATTTACCGTTGATGTCGGTGATTGTACCTGTGTTTTGTTTGCCTTTCACAGTTACATTTCCCCCAATCACTTCCAAGCCCTCGTTGTCCACCACCTTTCCGGTGACAGTCAGACTTTGGGCGTGTATGCCGGATATACCGACAAGCAGAAATAAAATACTAATAATCTTACTTTTCATGATATTCTATTCTTTATTTATATTCATTATAGTTCACTGTTTTGTCACCGGCTTATCGCCCGGGTAGATACAGGTGTCCGGTCGGTCATCTCTGTTACTTGCCAAGTGCCGTTCACCTCGTCATAAAGTAAGGAAGAACCGGTGTACTGACGGGGATAAGAGGTTCCGTTCAATGTAGGGTTATCTGTTCCATAGCTGAATACAGCCGGTTCCGTACGATGAGTAACCGTGAGCTTCGAGGATTTGGAAGCATCAAGAACAGCTTCAATCGTCCAGTCGCCTACACTGAAAGTATCCCCATCACGGTGGATAGCAGACACAGATTCTTTCGTATCACCTACCTGAATGACAGCCAGAAAGCGAGTGGCGAAACTACCGTCCACCCGTGCAGTGAGATGCCATTGATTCGGATAGTCTGCTCCAGTAGTCGCGGGTGGTACTGCGAAGCGGTTTGTTTGGGACAAGGCAAAAACGTGCCCGCCAAAAAGTTGAGTTACAGCGACAAAGCCTTTGGCACTATTATTGGTAGACAATGTTTTTTTCACAGCATCAATTCCAAATTCCGTAGGACTATGCAATAACCATTCCCAACGAACAGCTTCCGAAGCTTCCAACTCGTCGTACACCAGTACCGTAGAAGGATGAAGCATTAATATATGCCTGCGATATTTAGTCAATGGTGTGGTACCGAAACCATTTTCTGGCGTTTGTGTAATACCTGCCTGCTCGAAGTAGCCTATCCACATGGGGTCATTACTAATCCCCCTGTAAGCATGCGAAGCGTCACCCAGACAATAGCTGATATGCTGTCCAGTCATAGCACGCATCACATTACCGTAGCCTTCGGTGGAATAAGGTTGTCCTATGCCGTTCACCAACAGGGTATTGTGTGCCCGGGTATGGCGGTAGGACATCAAGTTATGCGCATCACTGAAGTTTTGATAATAGCCCGTGCTACGATAGACATCTACTCCTTTATACAGCAAGTTAAAAGCATTCTGACTGGCAGTGGTGTGACTGCCCGAACCGAATGTACTGGAACGGAACGAGAGCGCAAGGTCTTTTTCCGTATCTTCCGGATGACTGTGCATAGCTACTTCGCCTGCATCTTTATACCATACCATTTTTGCTGCGTCCGCAGGGAAAGCAGTATTATAGTTCTGGTCGGTACACATACGGTAAAGACGTAATTCATAGTCCCGGCGCAACAAATCCCGACATTCTCCGGCATACCATGCGGCATAAGAATCGCCAGTTTCACAAGACAGGTAATCGGCAAAAGCGGCAATCAGGCGATTAGGCTCAGTGCCTTTTTCGCTGTTATCACCAAAGCCGTTAGTTTTTGAGCCCGGCGGACAAGTATAGACCATCGAACGTCCTGCATTCCGATACCACGGATGCAGCAGGAAATTCTGACGGGTGATGTATGAAAATAAAGCAGGCATATAGGCTAAAGTCAAGATATTGGCACTAAAGTAGCCTGTGCCATTGTGCCACATACCGTCACGATTGAAGCCGGAAGCAGGGGCACGGGCTGTCCATAGTTCATAATAATATTCCAGCATCGGCAGCACTTCGGAAGAATAAGCAGGTTTGTCATAGAGCGACAAAGCTACTTGAAAAAGGATACGCATATTCTGCTGCCAAAAATGATTGTCGAAGAGATGATTTTCCTGAAAGCCACAATTCACCTTATAATAATAGCGTGCCACACGCATCATCAGTTCTTCGGCTGAGGTACGGTCGGAAGCTGATAAGTCATCATAAAGCAGGTCATAAGCTGCTACGAGACACCAGGCGATATTGCTGGCGGTAAAGTTGGATGCGAAAAGCTGTTTGTCGGCAGGCGGAGCGACAATCAAGGCTTCGAGAAGCTGACGCAACTTTTCAACATGTTTTTTTTCTTGAGTCAGGTGATAAGCCTGATAGAGATAAGTGGTGTGTTGCCGAAGTTCTTCGGCACGGCTATACAAGTCGGGCATTGTCGTATAATCGACGTTCAATGCGAGAGTTGCACGGTTTTGCAATTCCTTGTATTCAGGGTGTGAAGCTACACGATTACGAGCTTCTTCGATACGGTCGTCGAGAAAACAGTAAATACGGGGATGCAGACGGGGAGCGTTTTCTAAGAATGTCTTAAAAGTGGGTGTTACAAATTCCGGCGTATCATTCTTTACTTCAAAGCGATAGGCCTGACTCCATTCACCGGGCATATTTCCATTAATATTAGTAGAGCGGAAACGCCAGAACCATGTGCCGGTATCCAAGCGGCGGTGAGGATTATACATACACCATTCCTGCGGTTCGGTGACCAATGTTTCGGAACTGCTGAAATCTTCGGTACGCGAGAGGGAGAATTGCAGTCTTTCGCCTGTCTTCATCGTTTGAGGAACAATAAGAGGAGCAGGATTCAGATACAGTTCATTATCTGCTTTAGGATAAGGCTGTGTCCGTATCTTATCCTGATAAGCATCGGGAGTTGCGGCGGGCGTCTCGGGCTGCGAACCGTCCGGTTCGGGCAACGGGTCGGATGAACAGCCGATGAACAACTGTACAACTAACAAAAGGTAAACCGACAGGCGAAATGAGGTGTGCATATTATCTTCTTTTCGAGGTATAAGATTAGGGTTCTATTGTCAAAAGTTCCAATGGAGAAGAAAGTAAGAAAGTGGAATGGGGGTATCCCACTTTCTTAACACTTCTATTGAGTAAGGTCGAGTGTTCAATGACTATTTGAAGATTGTAATCATGGGGCGGCAAAGAGCTGATTGAGTACCAGTTCCTGTTACAGTTATACCGGCAGCTTGCGCATTAGTTACAATATTATTAACAACATTGATACGAACGCCAGATATATTACCACCATTATTGATAGTACTGGAAGCATAGTTCACCGTAGCAATAGGGTCTCTATCAAACATCTTACCAATCACAAATTCAAATTCAGGCAAATTTCTAAAATCCTCGCTACCAGTAGCCGAGGTTTCTCCTATTGTAAACAATGTATTCATAAATGCGTTCAATTGTGCCAATGTAGGAATATACCATGCACTTAGATTTTCACTGCCAAGAATATGTTCTCCCACCCATTTGTCATAAGCCGTTTTGAAAGCAACGTCTCCAATACCTGTAAGTAAAGTCTCCGTAGTTTGCGTTCCGTTGGTCATACTTGCCGCTGTTTCAACCAAGTTTGTCAATGCACCATTAGGATTAAGAGCTTGGCGACCAGCCGCCACATTCTCAATCGCTACCGCATATCCTGCAATCGTCTTTCCTTGAAGTGTAGTAGGATAATTAGCCGGAACATCACTACCGATAGCTTCCATCGCGAAAACGATACCAACAGCATCCGCTGCATCACGCACAACTTTACCTTCCGCATTGATATAACTGCCGACTTTCATTTCCAAAGCTTCATAATCGGGGTCTACTTCTACATCAACATCATAGTTACCATCACCAATTTCAAATTTCGCCAAAATCTGCATATTGACATCTAAAGGCAATGCGTTAGCACGTATTGTTATCGTTTTTTCATATCCGCCACTCAATGCCATACTAACTTCTCCGGCAAAATTCGTCACATCTGTAGGAGCAAAGAAGAAATTAGAGAACCAAGCTCCACTTGCCGAATTAAAACTTGTATTCGTATAAGTCACAGGAGCAGTAGCACTGCATTTACCTTCCAAAATATCATATCCGCTCAAAGCATTGTATTTCACTTCCAATTTGGTTGCAGATGCCGCTACTGCCGGATTCTTCGGCTGCACACTAATATTAGCAAACGGACGCTTCAATGTCACGCTGGCATTACCGATAGTTTCCAACTTTCCGCAGAAAGCATCGCAAGCTGCCATTAACGCAGCATTAGTCATATCGAATGACGCAGTGTTATATCCTACTGCTCTCAAATCGGCTGTATCATATACTTTACCGGCAGCACCCGCTGTCGGAACATATTCAGCCCAAAACAAGGCTTTCGCAACATTCTTCTGTTCATCTACTGAAATTGTGAAGGATACTTTTCCGTCATTAACCTGTTTGGTATCCTGCGCACCTACCGTATTGCCTTCCGCATCCAGTAATTGCATGATACACTGCATCGTATAGCCATCAGGTATAGTGACACCCGCACGGCTGAGAGGATTATTGACAGGAGCCTGCACAGCGATAGTAACAGGAGCTTTGATTTCATTTCCATTGTCCGAAACGATTTCTTCTTGTCCGCATGATGTGAAAAGCACTGCGCACAAAGTCATTAGCGAATAAAATAAGTTCTTTTTCATGATTGTAATTTTTATGGTTAAGCAATTCTTAATTCATTTGTTATTAATTATAATTCTCCAAGGTCTACTTCCAAATCACCATCGTAACCGGGGTCGATACCTATTCCGCCATTTACGTCGGAAGTAAGGAAGTTACCGCGTACTGTTGTGTTTTTGTTCCGTTCACAAGGAATACTCAATATTGTACGTGCCAGTACTTCATTCTTCTCATTCAGGATTTCCAGTTCCACCGGAATAGAAGCGGTTGCTCCGGCACCGACCAATAGATAGTCAAATCCCAGTTTCAGCTCTTGCGTACCGTCGGCAGGACGTTCAAAGGCGACCTTGTATTCCATATACATCAGCGAGTTCTTGGGCACATCGTCCCATAAGTTATATCCCGTAGGCAGATAATCGCTGTACTTCACGCGAGCCGTAAAGCTCTCACCTTTCAGACTGCCCGTAGAGAGTTTATAGAGAAACGTCTCCACATCTTTCGCAATCAATTCATAGCGCGCCACGGGGCGGTATAATGTTACATCAAGTCCGGTTTCAGCTCCCCAATCGTTACGGTAGGAAGTAAGGTCTACTGCCGTAGAAGCGGCAAACACATCTTTGTAGCGGCTATTTCCTATATATTTTCCGGCAGGAAGAATGAAAGCCAGATTCTCCGCATCGTAGACAAGTCCCTGTTCCGGTGTTTCCGAATTTACATAGTCAGCCCACACCAAGATGCGATAGTTGCGGGCATGTAACTTCATGCTGACGGGCAGAGTAGAACGGTTGAAATCTTCTTCATACACCGTCTGGCGTGCCACTACTTGCCTATCCAGGTAAGCCTCAACGATAAAACGTCGCAGATATTTGGTTTCCGCCGCACGGCTGACCGCCATCGGCGGGCGTTCCGCCAAACTAAGATTCATTATCAGATTGAGATTCAGCGTCACTGCTGTAGGGTCTACTCCCAATTCTCCGTCAGGAGTCAGTTCCGGTTCTTCGTGCAGGCTGCATCCATTCACTAAAAAAGCGAAGAATAACAGAAAAGTGCAATGTGCCAGTATATATAAACTTTTTCTCATATTGTTATCGTATTTACAGGTATATTCCTATTGAGTTCAGAAGCGATATACCAGTGACGCTCCTACGCGGGTTACACCCCAATAGTGGCGGACACGTGTATCCAGCAATGCACCGTTGTCTATATTATAATAGGTATTATACTTCATATTGGCATATCCCAATCCCAGAGTAAATTCCGCTCCCCAATGTTCGGACAAAGGCAGTTTGTAGCCATAACTCAGTCCGGCTCCCAGCAAAGGGCGGTCGACGTCCTGATAACGGTTGTCGTTCCACTTCACGTTGAACCATGCCACGTAGGCGTGCAGTCCGACAAAATGTCCTCGTCCCGCTTCGTTTCCTATCCACCAACGAGCTTCCGGTTGCAATGCCACGGTGCGTACTCCATGTTCACTTCCCAAGTCCCACAGACTGCAAGTCAAAGGCAGTTCCACGGTTATCTTTTTGTGCACCTGCATTTCCACAGCAAGGTTCAAGAGAGCACAAGCGTCATACAGCACGTTAGTTTTCAGCGCCAGGTAGCGTTTGCCGTCTAAAGCAGCCGCCTTCCGCGTGCCCGCTTTGCCGGAGACTTCCTTTTTACTCTCTCCCTTTTTGGCAGGAACGCCAATAACCGTCACCGGCTTCTTTCCGTCAGGTTTGTAGACCGTCGTTTCTTCCGGAGCAGCGGAAGTCTGCACACGGGGCTTCACCGGAGTCTGAGCTGACAAAACAGCCATACCCGATAATGCAGCCAACAGGCACATGGTTCTCATATTAAATTTCGAATGTCTCATAGTTCCGTATCTTTCATGTTCGTTTATCAGATTTCCAGTTCGGGCAATGTATCCCTCATAACTGTTTCATATCCGTCTTCATTGACAATAGTGGCTTCTCCCTTGTAAGTGATATTCACTTTCTCCTTGGTGCTGCGGATGAAGAAAGAAGGCGCACCGTTAGATTTCAGATTCACACTGATAAGCCACCCGCCCACTTTGATACGTCCGTCGGACAGTATTTCCGGGTCTTTGGCGGGATATTTCAACGCATGCGTATTGATGATAGTGGCAAAGCGATATACTTGTGCTTTCTCCGATGTAGCGGTAAAATGCCAGTGGTTCGGATACTTCTTGAAGTTGCCTTTATCATCGGCACGCAGCCAGTTGACTGCCGGATAGAAGAAACTGCTGGTTGTGTCAGTCTGTAACGTTCCGCTTGAGAAGAGATAAGCGTCCGACGCTCCGCCACGGTTAGTAGCCTGAACGTGTACAAAACGGTTATCCGCCTTATTCACAGTCATGGGATTCTCCGTAGTGTGCAACAGGTAATTCCAGTTCACCGGTTCGTCTGCTTCCAGTTCATCATAGACGAAAATCAATCCGGTCTTACCCAAGTTCACAATATGACGACGGAAAGTCTTCACGTGATTCTCATCCCAGCCATTTTCGGGTGTATAGTGCACTTCGGACTGTTCACCCCGTGTCAGCCAAAGCGGTGAGATAACTTTTCCATAAGCATTGGAAGCGTCTCCCAGTACATAGCCTATTTTTTCACTGGCGTAATAACGGGGAATCCAGCCATATCCTTCCGTTCCTATACGCTGTCCCATGCCATTCACCAAGATAGTATTGTGAGCCCGTGTGGCACGATGGCACAACATACTGTGTACATCCGTAAATTCGATATGGTGACCGCTACTATAAAACAATGGCTTTCCACCATAGAAAGTATTGAACGCATTCTGATTGGCTAGTGCATGAGAAGTAGAACCATAAGGACTGGAACGGAAACTCCACATTGCGTTGCCGCCTACTCTGTCCCAATTCGTTTGGAAGGAAGCCAATCCCGTCGCGGGAAATACGTAACCCGCAGGAAGCGCTGTCAATCCCTCGCCTTCGGGCAATGGCTTGTCGCATTGAAGACGGAACCATGCAAGGTCACCCGGTTTGCTCAACAAGGCTTTTTTCATATATTCCGGTTCCACTTTCAAGGTGCGGCGTACAAAGTCGGCTGCATAGGTATTTCCGGTAAGGCGTGCCAGTGCATCCAGATACCCGATACGGATACTGTTAGGACGTCCCACATTCTGATGCGAACTTCCGTTTCCACCGGATTTGGAGAAAGGGGGTTGCTGGAAGATAGTGTACATGATATTTCCCTGATACCACGGGTCGGAGAAGAAATCATATCCGCTCAGTTTGCTATAATAATAAGGTACTTCTATCAAGGTACGGGTGTTGACTGTGAAGTAAGAGTCGCCATTGTGCCAACCACCGTCTTTGTTCAATCCGGGAAAACGCGCCAGCCAGACATTGTAGCAATAATCCACCCATGTATTAGCTTCGGGCAAATCACCATATACACTGAATGCCGCCATTGTCAGGATACGGAGTGTCATCTGCCACACATGATTGTCGGCAATGTGATTCTCCAACCGATTGTTAAAGTTATCGTACATCTCGCCACCTTTCACCTTGATTTCATCAAGCAAAGTTTTCTTCTGCGATGCGTCCAGCCGGTCATAGAAAGAATCATAAGCCATGGAGCAAAGTGACAACAGAGTGGAAGCGTTGAAATCACCTTTCACATTCTTGTCCTTGTCCCAACCCGCCATAATAAGTACCCGCTTGATGCCTTCGTCAGCATATTTAGTATCCTGCGTCAACAGCCACGCACGTATCAGCGCCTCGGTATTTCCTTCTTCGGCATCAATGATACGACGGCTCTCGCGGGTAAGGTAGGAATTAATCTGCATTTCATTTTTCAGATTCTTCACTTGGGAAGTATTGATATCTTTCACCGATTTCATCGGAGTCTGAAGCACTTTGTCGGCACGTTCAAGATACCATTGTCTTTCCGCTTTTTCCTTGCTGCGGTTCATAAAGTCCTTCCATTCATCCTTCATCATCCACACACGCGGATGACCGGCAGGCAATTTTGCCAGCAACGCTTTCAATGAGGGGGGACAGAATTTTCCCGGACGGTCTTCCACTGTGACCTGTTGCGTGCTTCCCCACACCACTTGTCCGTCTTCTACATATCCGAACTGCCAGTACCATACACCCGGTGCAAGCGGTTTCTCCGGATTGTAAAACGGCCAACGGGTATCCACCTGAGTGACACCTGATTTAAAACCGGAGTCTTGAGAATAGCGTAAGCGATAGGTAACTTTCGTTTTATCGACCTTCTTTACTTTGTGTTCGAATCCGTCCAACGGACTGTCCTGTGAGTTCATATCCGAACGGAGCGGCCATTGGAAAGAAACCGCACGGTCATTCACCACAGCCTTATCAAGCGGATAAGGAGTAGCACGCATTTCATGCATTAACATTGTCTCCGTCAACTTGATGACTGCCTGTTTTTGTGCATAAGTCATCTGTGCAGCCGCAGACAAGATTACGAATGAAATCAATAATACTTTTTTCATGATATCAAATGATTGGTTTTTCTGTAGGCAAATGTAGGTAAACCACCCGAAACGGGACTTTCAATTCAGTTCTTCCTTCTCTGATAGTGTCTAATCCGACTTTGATTTCGTGCATTTCAACTTAAAAATCGTCCAAGACAGGAGTTATAGGTAGCTACAGAGGATATAAAAGAATAAAAAAGCATTCACATACTATTAAATCAGAACATCCGAAACTCTAAAAAACAAACCGAATAAAACTATCTCCGGTGATGCATAATTTTATTCGTCTGACTATAGTGATTCTTTCGTCTAACTATAGTCAGACGAAAGAATCACTATAGTCAGACGGAAGTTCAACTGTAGTCAGACGAATAAAATCATATATAATGAAGACTAACTCTTTGTATCTAAAGAATTAGTCTTATGCAAGTTCGATATTATTATTTAGCGTGCTGCTTTACATATTCCGATGGCAAGCAGCCGACATACTTCTTAAAACTGGTAGAGAAATAAGAAGAAGAGCCGAAACCTACCATACCGCTGATTTCAGAAATGGAATAGCGGCCTTCCAGCAACAGTTTGCAGGCTTTATTGAAACGGATACGCCGGATAAAGTTAGCGGGTGGTTCACCGGATACGGAATTCATCTTGAGATAAAGTGACGAGCGGCTCATACAAAGCTTGCTTGCCAGTTCGTCCGATGTAAAGTCCTCGTTACTGATATTCTCTTCCACCACCTGAATCGCTTTGCTCATGAATTCTTCATCCAAGTTGTTGGAAGTCATTTTAGCAGTATCAATATCAATCGTATTAGAATAATAATGTTTCAGGCGTTGGCGTGCTTTCAACTGATTAGCGATTTTGCCTTTCAGCAATTGGATGGAGAATGGCTTTGCCATGTAATCGTCCGCTCCCGCTTGAATACCCTCGGTCTGTGCGTCGACACTTCCTTTGGCTGATAGCAGAAGCACCGGTATATGGCAAGTTTGCAGGTTTCTTTTGATAAGCTGGCAAAGTTTAATCCCGTCGATTCCCGGCATCATCACGTCGGAAAGAACGATGTCCACCCGATGCTCTTTCATGATAGCCAACGCTTCCTCTCCGTTTCCGGCAGTAAGGGTCACATAGTTCCGGCGGAAATTCTCTTTCAGATAATCTACCATTTCCTTATTATCATCCACCAGCAAGATAGTGGGACGTTCTTCTTCACCGGTAGCCTCTATCTGACTGTCGTCCCCGGACGTTTCCTCAGAAACCACAGCCGGCATGTCGCCGGAGAAATATTCATCAACAACCGGAAGTTCGCGGAAGGAAGCGTCAGTTTTGGCTTCATGTTCCAACGCTTCGGCTTCATGTTCCGGTGCTTCCCGTTCTTTCTCTGTGAAAGCATTTATATTGGCCGGTAAAGTGACTCTAAATTCCGTATATTGATTAGGCTCACTTGCCACGGTAATAGTCCCGTGATGTTTCTCCACCAGCATTTTCACCAATGACAACCCGATACCCGTTCCTTTCCGTTGACCGTCTACTTGATAGAAACGTTCAAAAATACGGGTAAGCTGTTCCGCAGACATGCCGATACCACTATCCCTTACAGTGAAGCTATATGTTTCCCCTTCCGCACTTAAAGAAAGCGAAATACTTCCGCCGTCCGGTGTAAACTTAAAGGCATTTGAAAGCAGATTCATCAGAATAGTCTCCAAGTACGTCTTGTCTGCCGGAAGCAGTCGTCCCGCCGCCAGGTCTGATTTCATACTAACAGTTATATTACGCTTTTGCGCATTCTCACTGAACATGACAAGAACGTCCTGCAACAGCCCTTCTACATCTGTCAGCGCAACATGAACAGGCAACGCGCCCGCCTCGGCTTTACGGAAATCAAGCAGTTGGTTGACAATGTGCAACAACTTCCGCCCGTTCTTATACACATAATCCAATTTCTGCCGTACAAGAGTATCCAACAGGTTTTTCTGCCCCAAAAGTTCCTCTAACGGAGCCAGTATCAGGCTCAACGGTGTACGCAGTTCATGAGACATATTCATATAGAAACGTACTTTCTCCTGGCTGATTTCTTCTACCTTGCTTCGCTCTATCTGTTCGATTCGCACCTGCATCTTCATCTTGGCACGGGCGATGAAGAAATATACAATAAAAACGAGAAGACCTACGGAAAAGAGTACGAAAAGCGTCTTTGCCCACCAAGTCTGATACCACATCGGGATGATGTGCACAAAAAATTCAGTAGTCGCTTCGCTCCATTTTCCGTTATTGTTGCATGCCTTCACCTTGAACACATATTCCCCGGGCGGGAGATTGGAATAACTCGCCCGCGCAAACGATACATGACGGGAATAGTTCCACTCCGTTTCAAATCCTTCCAGTTTGTAAATGAATTGATTCCGTTTACCCGCCAGATAATTGATAACAGCGAAACGGATATTAAACAGTTTTTGGTCGGAAGGAAACGACATGCCTAACATTCGTCCCTGCTCGTCCTGATAATAGCGTACCCGGTCGCTTTTCATGTCCGTAATCACTTGATTGAAGACTACCGCTCCTGTAACCACCGCGTTCGGAGAATACGGATTATCCCCCAGTTCGTAAGGCTTGAAATAGGCAACACCACCCAAAGAGCCCAGGAAGAATGTACCGTCCTGCGCCTTACAAGCTCCGTAATAATTGAACTGGTCGTGCGGAAGCCCGTCCTGCTTCGTATAATTGAGGAAAGTACCTTCTTCCCTGTTGAAACAAGCCAGCCCCTTATTGGTAGTCAGCCACAAACGCCCCCGCTCATCTTCCAATATACTATAAATGAAGTCGTTCGGCAGACCGTCTTTCATCGTATATTGTTCCCAAGCGGTCGATGTACCTTCCTTATAACGGTATAGCCCCGTGGAAGTCCCTACCCAAATATCGTGATGACTGTCTTCCAACACACAAAAGGCTTGTATCAGCCCATGCAGATAAGCCGAAGAGGAAAGATGTAATTCTTCCAGTTTCCCGCCGGCATACAGGAACAGACTCTCTTCCGTTCCAATCCATATCCTTCCTTTTGAATCGCGGAACAATGTATATATCAATACATTCTCCAACTTACCATGTTTTTTAGCCAACGGATGCAGTGAAAGTACTCCCGTCCGTTTGTCTAAAAGGTAAAGCCCGTTCATGCCACCTACCCAAAGCGTTCCGTCCGCTCCGTCCAATAAGGAATAACAACTGTTGTTCAGAGAAATCGAATGTGGGAAATCGTATGTCTCTATTCTCCCGCTCTGGCGGTTCAGCCGGCTCAGTCCCCCGCCATGAGTACCGATATAGATACTGCCGTCTTTATCCGTCCATATACATTTTATATTATCAGACTTCAAAGAATTGGCGGAAGTTCCCGCCCGGAAGAAAGAAAAGGCTCCGGTTTTCCGGTTATAGTAATTCAGTCCGCCGTCGTTTGTGCCAATCCATAGATTCTCACTGTCCGGCTCCTCGGCTATACAACTCACGGTATTGTCACTCAGAGAGTTCTGCCAGGTCGAATGTTGCAAGCGTCCGAAAGCCGGAGCTAAAGGATGGTAATAATTAAGTCCGCCGTAAAACGTACCCACCCACATACCGCCTTGATTATCTTTCAAGATAGAGCGAATGGAATTGTGCCCCAACGAGGTAGGGTCTTCGGGAGAGAAACGGCAGATTTGAAAAGACTCCGTTTCCGGTTCGAGGATAAGCAGGGCTTCCATCGTTCCTATCCAGACTCTTCCCTTATCATCCTGACACAGGGTTCTGACGGAATTTGTGAGGAAGTAGGCAGGGGTATTCTGTTTGTTATAATGCCGTTTTATCTGAAAATTATTATCTACGCAATACACCCCGTTAGTCAATGAAGCCAGCCAGCAATTTCCGGTTCTGTCATCATAGAACATATCGGATATGACTTCTCCCTTCAGTTGCAACAGTAGCCGTGTCACGTTTTCATTGCGCTCATAGTAGAAATAGACACCTTCCGAAGTACCCAGCAAGAAGCCGTCATTCATCCGGCAAACAGAATAGATTGTTTTCCCGGCAAGCTCCGGCTGTGCTTTCATCCGTCCCGTCTTTTTATCGAAAATCATCAAGCCTGTATTAGTGGCAAGCAAAAGGCGACCGCTTTCTTCCGGCTCCCCGATAGCAAATACTTGCATCGGCTGGTTGTCCGGTGAGGAATAGTTGGTGAAGTTGTTTCCTACAATATTATAACGGGACAAACCAACCTGAGTGCCTATCCATACCGCGCCTTCCGGGTCAGTGTGAAGTGAATAAATATGGTTATTCGCCAGACTTGTCGTATCGTCCGCCGCTTTATAGTAAGACGCAAAACGGGAACCTTCATACCAGTTCAGTCCGTCTATCGTACCTACCCAGATTTTGTTATTATGGTCCTGCGTCAAGGCAAGCACAGTGTTCTGCGACAGTCCGTCGTCTACGGACAACCGCTTAAAATGGATAGGGCTGTTGTCAGCCAACACGGTATATAAAGGAAAAAACAGGAAGCAAACGGATAATCCGAATATGTACTTAAATAGCAAATGCCGGTCTTTCATGAGCTAAACGTTGAAGTTTTCATTGTAAAGATAGGAATTTTCAATTCAATCTTATAAAGGAACCCTATTTTTTAACTCATATAAAGAACCGGCATCTACCTAAAAACTAATACTATTAATTATCCGATTTCTCTTTTAGGTCTTTATAACGCTTCATTGCTTCCAGATAGTAATAATCGGCATAATTCAACGGAGTGTCAATTTCACTATCATGCGGGAAGCTGCCGACAGAGTGCAGCTGGATGAAACCATGATTTTCTCCTTCTTTCGCCAGATATTCTTCGGATGATAATTGTTTCAGAATGTTCTCCGCATAACGGAAATATTCCTCTCCTTGTTTTTTATCACCATATCCGCTCAGTTCCAGTAATGCGGAAGCTGTTACAGCAGCCGCAGAAGCATCTCTCGGTTCATTCGGAATATTGGGAGCATCATAATCCCAGTAAGGAATGTAATCGTTTTCCGCCGGACGGTGGTCAATAATAAACCGGGCTATTTTATGAGCGGCATCCAGATAACTCTGCTGCTTGGTGAAACGGTAGCACATGGTATATCCATACACTCCCCACGCCTGGCCACGCGCCCAAGCGGAAGAATCGGCATATCCCTGGAATGTTCCTTTCGACTCCACCTCGCCGCTGTCCGCCAGATAACTTACCACATGATAGGAAGTCATGTCCGCCCGGAAATGATTCTTCAATGTCTTGTCGGCATGGGAAATTGCTATATCACGATAGGTAGGATTATTTGTTTGTTCCGAAGCCCAGAACAACATTTCAAGATTCATCATATTATCAATAATCACCGGATAACTCCAGTCGCCGAAATCCCATGAACGAATCAATCCTACTTTCGGGCTAAACCGGGAACAAAGGCTTTCGGAAGAATGGACAAGAATCAGGCTGTCGGTCGGTTCCGGTTTCAAACGAATACCTTGCCCGTAACTGCAAAACATCATAAAGCCCAAATCATGGTTACCGGTATAATATTGCATATCCTGCAAACGGTTCGTGTACTTGCGTGCTTCCTTTGCCAACGCCTCATCCCCGGTCAACTCGTATGCCAGCCACATCGAACCGGGATAGAAACCACTCGTCCAGTCGGTAGGATGTTCCAGTCTGTACTTTCCCTCTTTTATGGAACGGGGGAAGCAAGCCGTGTCCGGTTCATTCTTCAATTGCTCTGCCATATAGAGCAACTGATGCCCGGATGTTTTCACCGCATGGTCGAACCATTGCATCTCATTTCCTTTCGGAGCATTGCAGGCAGTCAGGAAAGCAATACTTCCTACCGCCACTAAAAGTTTGTTTTTCATTGTTATAATTCTACTATTGTTGATGTAAGCAAAATTAGAGCAATGCAGAGAAACGGAGTTTATATATCTTCCTTTTCATTTCCGTTTCTATTTCAACCGACTTTGATTTCGTCCAAAAACGCTTCGTTTTTATCTTTTACACAAAAGACAGGCACGGATTTCACGAAAGACACTGTAATCAAGTATAACAAGAGTACAGTATTCCGTGAAATCCGTGCCTGACAAAAAAACGATGTTTTTATCTCACAATATCTTCCGGAAACTTGGCCGGCATTTCCACCCGTTTCCAGGTTTCATAATACCAGGTATTCAGTTCATTTCCATTCAAATCATTCTTGATGAAGTATTTCAGATGCAGGTAATCACTGTCCTTGATTTCAAATTCCAGAATATTATCCTGATTATCCAACATCGGAAGATGGATATTCTTCTCGATACTTTCTTTATAAGAATCGTCCGTCAACTGCTTCCATCCCCCATATCCGGTGACAATCGCACTGGAACCGGGAATAACAGTGAAGTTCACAATTCTTCCGTCGTCACTCAATACCTTGAATGTATTACTGGGCTTCAACTCTCCCGGAACATCGGGAGATTCCGACACATAATGGCAAAGTTGCCAGATTCCTTTCAACTCGGCCACTTTGAATTTAGTTTTCTTCTGGGCCATCGCACCTGTTACCGCCAACAACATTATTGAAAGCATGGTAAAGAAATAGAGCTTTTTCATTGTCGTATTATTTTAGTTAACACTCTTCTATGCGTATGCCCAAATATAAAGATTTATTTTGAGAATAGAACAATGAATGGCATAAAAAAACTCGCATAACCGAAAGATTATGCGAGTCTTACATAAATATACCGAAATATTAGAAATCAGCATTTCTCGGTGTACGCGGGAACGGTATCACATCACGGATGTTCGCCATACCTGTAACGAATAATAACAGGCGTTCAAAACCGAGTCCGAAACCGGAGTGGGGACAAGTACCGAACTTACGGGTATCCAGATACCACCACATATCCTTCATCGGGATATGCATTTCTTCGATACGGGTCATCAGCTTGTCATAATCAGATTCACGTTCGGAACCGCCGATAATTTCACCGATTTTCGGGAAAAGAACGTCCATTGCACGTACTGTCTTGCCGTCCTCATTCTGCTTCATATAGAAAGCTTTGATTTCTTTCGGATAGTCAGTCAGGATTACCGGACGTTTGAAGTGGTCTTCCACCAGATAACGTTCGTGCTCGGAAGCCAAGTCTACGCCCCAGTAAACGGGGAACTCGAACTTGTGACCTTTTGCAACGGCATCTTCGAGAATCTTTATACCGTCTGTATAAGGCAAACGTACGAAATCATCATTCAATACACCTTGCAGACGTTCAATCAGTCCCTTGTCGAACATATCGTTCAGGAATTTCACGTCGTCCGCACAGTTATCCAACGCCCATTTCACACAATATTTGATGAACTCTTCAGCCAAGTCCATATTGTCTATAATGTCGTTGAAGGCAACTTCCGGCTCAATCATCCAGAACTCTGCCAAGTGGCGGGGAGTATTGGAGTTTTCGGCACGGAACGTAGGACCGAAGGTATAGATAGAACCCATCGCCGTAGCAGCCAGTTCACCTTCCAACTGACCGGATACGGTCAGGCTTGCCTGCTTGCCGAAGAAGTCGTCCTCATAAGAGATGGAACCTCTTTCATCTTTCTTCAAGTCATACAGGTTCATAGTAGTTACCTGGAACATCTGTCCGGCACCCTCACAGTCAGAAGCTGTAATGATCGGAGTATGGAAATAGAAGAAGCCCCTGTCATGGAAAAACTTGTGAATAGCAATCGCCATGTTGTGACGAATACGGAACACTGCACCAAACGTATTGGTACGCGGACGCAAATGGGCAATCTCGCGCAGGAATTCCATGGAGTGACCTTTCTTCTGTAATGGATATGTATTATCGCAAGTACCCAGCACTTCGATTTCACGAGCCTGTACTTCCACTTTCTGACCGGAACCTACCGATTCCACCATTTCGCCGTTCACGCTGATACAAGCGCCGGTGGTAATCAGTTTCAGCATCTCTTCATCGAAATTAGCCAAATCTACTACGACCTGCAAATTATTTATTGTAGAACCGTCATTCAGTGCGATAAAGTTTACTTGTTTGCTACCTCTGCGGGTGCGAACCCATCCTTTCACATTGACCATAGCGCCGATGTCCGTGCGCTTCAACAGGTCTACAATTTTTGTTCTACCAATCTTTTCCATTTAACTTATTCTTTTTAGATACAAGAAGACGAGGTTTAAAACGCAAGATTCATTTCTTCCTGCTTTCTTTCCCCGTCCCCTGTCAAGTTGTTATTTATTAACTTATTATTCAAACGAACCCATGCGGAGGTAGTTTACTTCTGCTTCCGTCAGGTAACGCCAGTCTCCGCGACGCAGACCTTTCTTGGTCAGTCCTGCGAAGAATACACGGTCGAGTTTTATTACTTTATAACCCAGTGATTCGAAAATACGGCGAACGACACGGTTCTTGCCGGAGTGAATTTCGATACCTACCTGGTCTTTCCTGAAATCATCCGTATAGCTGATAGCATCTGCATGGATTTCACCGTCTTCCAACTGGATACCGGCTGCAATCTGTTCCATATCCGCTTTTGCCAGATTCTTGTCCAACTGAACGTGATAGATTTTCTTCTTCAGGAACTTCGGGTGTGTCAGCTTGGAAGCCAAATCACCGTCATTCGTCAGTAACAGTACACCAGTTGTGTTACGGTCAAGACGTCCTACCGGATAAATACGTTCGTTGCAAGCTCCTTTAACCAAATCCATTACCGTGCGGCGTTCCTGCGGATCATCCGATGTAGTAACGGTATCTTTCGGCTTATTCAGCAATACGTATGCCTTACGTTCGATGCTTACCGGTTCGTCGTGGAACTTAACCACATCCGAACGTTTGATTTTTGTACCCAATTCAGTAACTACTTCATCGTTTACAGAAACCACACCTGCCGTGATAAATTCGTCAGCCTCACGACGTGAACAAACACCTGCATTAGCCAGGAACTTATTCAGACGAATCGGTTCGTTCGGGTCAACAAACTGTTCCTTGTACTCGATTTGTTTCTTTATGCTGTATTTCGCATTCGGATCATAATCGCCGGTACGAGGACGAGGACGGTATCCGCCCTGGCGGTCGTTGTTGTATCTCGGACGATAACCGCCACCACCGCCGTTGTTGCTGCGATAGCCGCCACCACCTTCGCCGTTATTGAAACGGGGACGATACGGACGGTCACCACCACCTTCACGGTTGTAAGAAGGACGCTGAGGACGGTCGCCGCCACCTTCGCTATTGAAGCGGGGACGGTACGGACGGTCACCATATGAACCACCTTCACGGTTGTAAGAAGGACGCTGAGGACGGTCGCCACCACCTTCGCTATTGAAGCGGGGACGTTGCGGACGGTCGCCATATGAGCCACCTTCACGATTGTAAGAAGGACGTTGGGGACGGTCACCGTAAGAGCCGCCTTCGCGGTTGTAAGGACGCTGCGGACGGTCGCCACCTTCATTGTTATTGAAGCGAGGACGATACGGACGATCGCCACCTTCACGATTGTAGGAAGGACGTTGAGGACGGTCGCCATAAGAGCGGTCGCCATAAGAACGCTGCGGACGTTCTCCACCTTCATTATTGGTATTAAATCGCGGGCGATACGGACGCTCCCCGCCTTCACGGTTGTAAGAAGGACGATACGGACGTTCTCCACCTTCTCTGTTGTAAGATCTGTTACCATCACGGCCGGCACCGGTATTCTCCTCATTGTAAGAATTTTCGCGCCATTCTTCGTTTTCTGTGCTCATTTTTTTATTCGAATAAAATTAGACTTTGGCCTCACGGCCTATTTAAAAAACACGTTTATTGTATAAGTAAACAATTAAAGCCCCGTATAGGTATGCGGAGTAATCGCTCTTAACTCTTTTTTTATCTCTTCGCTTACGTTCAGTTCTTCGATAAACTCTTTAATAGAACTTTCCGTAATCGCCTGGTTGGTCCGGGTCAAAGCTTTCAAAGCTTCATACGGATGCGGATAAGCCTCACGGCGCAGGATGGTCTGAATAGCCTCAGCTACCACGCTCCAGCAATTATCCAAATCACAGTAAATGGCCGGTTCGTTCAGTAACAGCTTGCGCAATCCTTTCAAAGAACTCTGAATTGCAATCACGATATGACCGAAAGGCACGCCTACGTTACGCAGAACGGTAGAGTCGGTCAGGTCACGCTGCAAACGTGAAACCGGAAGTTTCACAGCCAGATGCTCCAGGATAGAAGTTGCGATACCCAGGTTACCTTCCGCATTTTCGAAGTCAATCGGGTTCACTTTATGCGGCATAGCGCTCGAGCCCACTTCTCCGGCTTTGATTTTCTGCTTGAAGTATTCCATGGAGATATACTGCCAAAAGTCACGGTTCATATCCACCATGATGGTATTGATACGCTTCATTGCATCAAAAACAGCAGAGAGGTTATCATAGTTCGAAATCTGCGTTGTATATTCTTCGCGTTCCAATCCTAGTTTTTCTGCAACAAACAGATTGCCAAATTGTTTCCAGTCATACTGGGGATATGCTACATGATGCGCGTTATAATTTCCGGTAGCACCGCCGAACTTGGCAGTAATCGGACAAGCCTTCAACATTGCCAACTGGCGTTCCATACGGTAAACGAATACCATCACTTCTTTACCCAAACGGGTAGGAGAAGCCGGCTGACCGTGAGTTTTGGCAAGCATCGGGATATCAGCCCATTCTGTCGCATACGTTTTCAACTGTGCAATCAGTTCTTCAATCAGCGGATAGTAGACCTGCTCCAGTGCTTCCTTGATAGAAAGGGGAACAGACGTATTGTTAATATCCTGCGAAGTCAGTCCGAAGTGAATGAATTCCTTGTAGTCATCCATTCCGCCCATCTTGTCAAATTCTTCTTTCAGGAAGTATTCTACGGCCTTCACGTCGTGATTCGTCACACTTTCGATATCCTTAATGCGCTGTGCGTCTGCTTCAGAGAAGTTACGGTAGATATTCCGTAAAGTTTCAAACACGCTGCTATCGACTCCTTTCAGTTGCGGCAAAGGGAGTTCGCACAAGGTGATAAAGTACTCCACCTCTACCTGTACACGGTATTTTATCAGTGCAAACTCAGAAAAATAGGCTGCCAAAGCTTTAGTTTTGCCTCTATATCGACCATCAATCGGAGATATGGCCGTTAATACATCAAGTTCCATACGTTTTCTTAAGATAATTATCAGACTGCAAAATTAACTCTTTTTCCTGAGTTATAAGACAAAAGGATAGAGAAAGTTTGTATAAAAGCGGTAAGAAATAAAAAAGTCTCACGAAATAATCGCGAGACTTCCTTTTTGGTGTGGGCGCTGAGGGATTCGAACCCCCGACCCTCTGGGTGTAAACCAGATGCTCTGAACCAGCTGAGCTAAGCGCCCGTATAATGAGCCGGAAGTGTTTCGTTTTTTAATGTGGGCGTTGACGGATTCGAACCGCCGACCCTCTGCTTGTAAGGCAGATGCTCTGAACCAGCTGAGCTAAACGCCCTTACACTTCCGTTTCAAAAGCGATGCAAAGGTACGGCTTTTTTTGGAACCTGCAAATATTTCTCCTATTATTTTTCAAGAAAGTTTTTATCCTTTTGACAAATCTACTGATTATCAGCAAGTAATAAATAAAGTTTTTTTCGTGCAACTTTCAGTTTTCCGGTTCCGTCTAATAAACAGGTTAAATTATTTAAAGTAATTATTACCTCTTGCAGAAAATAACTTCCCCAGTCGAGCATCAAACAGGCTGCTTACGAACCACACGTGCCGGATTCCCGACTGCAATACTGTCGTCGGGAATATCTTTTGTAACGACACTCCCCGCTCCTATCACACAACGATTGCCGATAGTCACGCCGAGACAGATTCTACTTCCGTCATACTTTATACCTCTTTACCATTCGTGAATACAAACTTCTTTTCGTCCGAAAGAGATTCGTTAAACTCGAATCCTTCCCAAGAGAAACTTTTCAGTTCTTCCGGATTTTCTATTTTATTTTTCAAGATGAAACGCGTCATTTCACCACGGGACATCTTTATATAGATAACTATTGAAGCCCATTTCCCATTTCTCCACACGTGAAATTCGGGAGTAATGACACGCACCTCTTTCTCTACCCGCTTCCAGTCAAACAGACTTTTCATCTCATCACTAGCTAAATTGCAAAGTATTCCGCCTGCATTCTTTATATCTTCTATGAAGGTATCCGTCAGGCGCGACCGCCAATAAGAGAACACAGTCTGATTTCCCAGTTCCGGCAATACGACATCCCCTTCCAACCGATAGGGACGAATGACATCCAATGGTCTCAACAACCCATAACAGAAGGAAGTCAGACGCAAATGCTCTTGCGCATATTCAAATTCCTTTTTAGAGAAATCCTTTGCATTCAGACGTTTGAACACGATTCCGGTATAAGCCAGCAAAGCAGGCAGTTGTGGCGCGTCTTCCGCATGAAACACTTGATAACGCTTGTAATTCTCAACAGCCATCTTAGCATTCACACGCAGCAGACGTTCCAATTCGTCCACCGAAAACTGCGACATCTGTAAAGCAACTTCGGACGCCTCTTTTTGAAAACGCGGGATTGTATCCAAAGGAGCTTTCACCTTTGAAGTCCCGCTCATAGTCTTGGCACAGGATAGAAGTACTAACATGTTTAAATCTGATTTTATCTTTTCAAAAAACAAAAATAAAAAATAAATCGCTTCCCTTGCCGATGAATACCTAAATTATCCTTACTTTCACCCGATAATTAACGTTAATCATTTATTAATAACAAAAATCCCCCTTATGAGACACACACTAATCCCCCTGAAAGTGCTATGCTTATTGACTATCTTTTGTCTGACCGGAAATTTATCCCGCGCTGCAGTTAATCCAAAACCATTCGTTGTCCCCGAACTGAAACAATGGGCGGGAAAAGACGGTAACTTCATCCCGGGAACGGACGCGAAAATCGTCTGTACTTCCTCAAACCCCGAACTGTTGAGAGTAGCCCGAATGTTTGCTGACGATTATCAACAAATGTTCGGACAGGCATTGAGCGTGACGGAAGGGAAGGCGAAGGCCGGAGATTTCGTTCTATCGTTATCAACAGATAAGAAATTGGGACAAGAAGGTTATGATATCAAGATAGCCGACCGCGTGACGCTCTCCGCCCCGACTTCTACCGGACTTTACTGGAGCACGCGCACCCTCCTGCAAATAGCGGAACAAACCGCCGGCCACCAACTTCCCAAAGGTACTATCCGCGATTATCCCGACTATCCCATCCGTGGATTTATGATAGACTGCGGACGTAAATTTATCCCGATGTCTTATCTGCAAGACCTGGTGAAAATCATGGCTTACTACAAGATGAACACCCTGCAAGTCCATCTGAACGATAACGGATTCAAGCAATATTTCGAACACAACTGGGACAAGACGTATGCCGCTTTCCGTTTGGAATCGGATACGTATCCGGGACTGACCGCCCGCGACGGCTCTTATTCCAAAAAGGAATTTATTGATTTCCAAAAGCAGGCAGCCGCCAACTTTATAGAAATCATACCGGAAATAGATGTTCCCGCCCATTCACTTGCACTCGCTCATTACAAACCGGAAATCGGCAGCAAAGAATATGGAATGGACCATCTTGACCTCTTCAAACCGGAAACGTATGAATTTGTAGATGCTTTGTTCAAGGAATACCTGGAAGGAGACAATCCCGTATTTGTAGGCAAACGCGTGCATATCGGCACTGACGAATACTCGAACGCGAAGAAAGAAGTAGTAGAAAAATTCCGTGCGTTCACCGACCATTATATCCGCCTGGTAGAAGGATTCGGCAAGCAGGCAGTGGTATGGGGTGCGCTCACTCATGCCAAAGGTGACACTCCGGTCAAGTCAAAGGATGTCCTTATGAACGCCTGGTACAACGGATATGCCGACCCGGCAACCATGATAAAGGACGGTTATCAACTCATCAGCCTTCCGGACGAAATGGTCTATATTGTTCCGATAGCAGGATACTATCAGGATTATCTCAACGAATCATTCTTATACAAAGAATGGACACCGGCACATATCGGCAAAGCTGTATTCGAAGAAAAGCACCCTGCCATTCTTGGCGGCATGTTCGCAGTCTGGAACGACCATGCAGGTAATGGAATTTCCGTGAAAGATATTCATCACCGTGTATTCCCCGCCCTGCAAACTCTTGCCGTGAAAATGTGGACAGGTAAAGAAACCAGCCTGCCTTTCGAAGCGTACAAGGAGAAGCGTGCCGCTATCAGCGAAGCTCCCGGAGTAAACCAAATGGGAAGAATCGGCAAAAGCCCCGCATTAGTCTATGAACGTTCCACAGTTACTCCCGGCAGCACTTCTGACTATCCCGAAATCGGCTACGACTATACAGTCAGTTTCGACATCACCGGAGCACAGGAGAAAAGCGGAACTGAACTATTCCGTTCGCCCAATGCCGTATTCTATCTGACAGACCCGATTCGCGGCATGATGGGTTTTGCACGCGACGGTTATTTGAACACGTTCCCATATAAGGTAAATCCGGGAGAGAAAGCTTCGATCCAAATCGAAGGAGACAGCCGCAGCACTACACTCAGGGTAAACGGAAAGGTTATCGAAGAAATGAATATGCAGAAACTTTACTTCAATGCAGGAAAAGACTCGATGAGCTATATCCGTACATTGGTTTTCCCCCTGGAAAAAGCCGGAGATTTCAACAGCCGGATAGAAAATCTGAAGGTATATAATTATCGTGTGAGCAAATAATAAAAAGCAAAAAACATCGCTACTAGAGAATTAAAACATAACAAGTTGCTGTCATCCGTCACAATAAGTCAGATAACGCATTGACTATAAACAAGTAAGAGTGTGACAGCAAGACGTGACGGCATTGTGACAGCAGTATTTTCTGTCACAATGCCGTCACACTTTGCGATCATGCCCGCCACGGCAATACATCCATCCTTTCGGATGAAAAATACAGAAAGGCTTTCCCCAATTAGTTTCACCTGCTTGAAACTCTAGTTTCATCGGTGAGAAACTCTAGTTTCAAAGCCTTGAAACCAATAGTTTCAAGCAATGGAAACTTCGGTTTCAAGCAATGGAAACTTCAGTTTCAAGCAATGGAAACTTCAGTTTCAAGCAGGTGAAACTCTAGTTTCAAGTAATGAAACCAATAGTTTCAAGGCGCGAAACTACCAGTAGCAAGGCAGATAAAAAGAAACTCCCCCTTTGGACAAGCCAAAGAGGGAGTTTTCTTATCTTGAGACAGACAGCTAAAGCAGTTTATTTGTACTCCTGCCAGCTCTTAATCTGAATATCACTCAGTTTCAGTTCACAGAATGCTTCGATAAAGGCACTTGCCAGACGGGCATTTGTTATCAACGGAATGTTATGGTCGATTGCGCCACGACGGATACGGTAACCGTTTGTCAATTCGCGCTTGCTATGATTCTTCGGAATGTTAACAATCAAATCGAACTTGTGGTCGGCAATCATCTTCATCACGTTGTTTTCTGCACCCGGCTTTTCGTCCGGCCAGTAAACCGGAGTAGTATCCACACCGTGAGCGTTCAGGAAGGCAGCAGTTCCGGCAGTAGCGTAAATCTGATAACCTTTGGCGAACAACATGCGGCTGGCATCCAGCAAATCAACTTTTGATTTCATAGCACCTGAA